>JAZSRJ010000018.1:0-24191 GCA_045538425.1 Clostridia bacterium | reverse complement strand
CGCGCACTCTCGCTTCTCGCTCAGTGCAATGCTAGTTTACCACTTGGTAAGGTTATTGTCAACACTTTTTTCAAACTTTTTTAATTTTTTTTATCTTTTTTGACATTATTGGACAAACACCCGGATCAGTTGTCGTTTTATACTTAAAAACTATAGAAAATAGCATAAAAAAACCAACAAAAAAGCATATGCACTTTTGTACATATGCTCGCATGCGTATATATATAATAAGGTTTATTCGCCTAAAGAATTAATTTCATCATTAATATCTTCATCTGTCATTTTTTCAAGTCTACCAGAAGAATAAGCCTCATCTGCCCTTCTAATAGCCTCGTCTCTTGTCAAATAAAATTTGTATTTCCCGTTAACACTCGTTTGATTTTTCAATAACAAACCTTTAAACAATTGATACTTTTTTCTATAAGGTGCAAATTGTGGAAAAACAAACTCACCATCAAAATTTGTAAGAAATGCAATATTCATAAAATTGTACTTACTAAACGGAACATCATTGATCGCATCTATAATTTCTTGACGATTTTGAATGGCTTTTGGAAAATATCGATAACAATTAGGATTGATAGCGATACAACATTTTGCAAAGTTGACATCATATAATAAGGAATGATCAACGCCACAAACAGCCAAACCATATTCCTTTAAGACATTATAAAAATCTGCAACAGTCATCTTGTCTCTCAACGCATGAATTGCAGTCAAGTGTCCTTCATGTCTATTAATTCTTAAAGTCAAATTATCATCAAGTAATTTGTCAGGATCAATATCAAAATCAATGATTTTTGTTATTTTTTTATCATAAACCATAATTTTTCTCCTTCGTTATTATCATTATACACGAATTTGAAAATTTGTCAATACTCAATTTTACTCGTAATCTGGACGATTATCATCGTTTAGTGATGGGTGACACTTGAGAATCAATTCTGAGAAGTCATCGTTTTCCAACAATTCTACATTATCACCTTCACATTGATATTCTGCAAAAAGTGATTGGGAGAAGAATTGATAAAGATCTTCAACAGATACTTTTATTTCGTAATAGAAGACACCATCAACTTTTGCTGGAGCGGTAAAATATAATTCATTTTTCAAATAATCTTGATTTTCATCAAATTTTACACGAATATTCCCATGCATAATTGCATTACGAATTGAGGTAAGTAAAAGAATTTTGTCATCCATTGTTTTGGTTGATTTTGTTTCAATAATATGATTTGCTTTTACTTCTCTCATCTCAAATGTATTCATATCAACTTGTGCTAATTCTGTGCGCAATTTGATTCTAGATAATTCATCATCTTCTTTTTTGAATCTTGGATCAAAATCTCTAATGCTTTCATAGAATTGATTATTGATCAAATTAGCAAATGTTGTTGTAACAGCCAAACTAATCATTTGTTCTGCATTACCAACACTAGATTCTGTTTTGATTACAACTTTTCCAGAATCTCTTAATGCCATAGCAACATCAATCATACGATCCATATTCCACATCAAACTTTTTGGATTAATTCTAACAGCTTGATATCTAGTATCTAGAGATAATTTTTTACTTTTGATAATATCATAACGATAATAATCTCTAATCAATTTCACTAAAAAACTTTTTTGTTCTTTAATATTTTCTTTTGGTTTATTATCCATCTTGTAAAATTTTGGTGATTGCTCCAAACGTTTTAACAAGACATCATATTGAACATATCTATCTACAAAAACTTTTGCAGCAATTCCTTCTTTCAACAATCTTGCATTGATATAATCCACAACTGACAAAGTTGTGTTGACCATATTACTATAATCTTTTACGATATTTTCAAGTTTTGCAGAAAATTCCTCTACAGGTTGTTGATCAAACAATTTTACACAAATCAACTGACAATCATTCAAAAATTGTTTCAATTCGTCTTGTGTTTTAATACCTTGTTTTCTGTTTGGCATGTATAATTGGCGATAAAAACTAGAAGTTTTACCTAAGTCATGACCAATTGTTCGTTGAAAACTTTCCAACCAACCAATAGAGTATACGGCAGTTGTTCCATCTTCTAAAAACACAATCTCCCCTGCAAAAATTGTTCCTTTATTGATTGTTAGAGAAGGATTATGAGCCTTATAATTTCGAATATTGGTCATAAGTTCTTGGTAATCACCTATGGTTGTCAAATCAATCTCATTGCCTTTTTGATCAAACAAATGAAAACCGTTTTCCTCAAAAAAGTTAACATATGGAGTATCGTACTTAAAAAACACTTCGGTACAAAACTTACCTTTTCTAAAATATAAAGACCCATCATCTTGTTTTCCTACAAAGATACTTCCATCTTCCATCAACTTTAATTGTTGAAAAAATGGATCCTCATTCCCTGCTTCAATTTGTTCAAGACAAGTATCATAGTATTTTAAATTTTGAGTGTCTACAACAACGTCAAAATCTTTTACATTAGGGATTAGATTGCATCGAAAACCAATTTTGATAATATCACCTTTTCTCTCTGCAATGTATTGGTAATTATGGTCTTCTTCTTTCACATTACGTAATTTCAGTTCGATGATCTCACCATCTTTCATATTTCTCAAAGCTGGAAAATTTTGCATATACTGCACATATCTAGGACTACCTATCCCAAAACTTGCCATTCTAAAATAATTATTACAGAAAGCATCTTTTAGATATTCTTCCATATTATTCTTTCTTGCTTCTTCAAATGATAAAAAACTTTTCAAATTGGCAAACAGATGCACACATGTGCTAATATTGCTATTAATAATAGAATCAAGAGATGCTTGTTGTTGCGCTATGACATCATGCGAAAAATCAAAAAATGATTGTATATTATTGTTATTATCCATATCTACCTCATTTAACTTATATAGTATACGACAAAAATCTCAACAGGTCAATAGCAAGCAAGAAAAAAAGACTATGACTAGTCTTTTTTCTTTGAATTACCATTATAAAAATCAAAAGAACTCATAATTGTATCCAAATTATCGTGTGGATTGAGTGCTTCTTTTAAGTCAAAACCAGATTCATTTGGCGTTGGATATTGAAAATCTAATTCTTTTGGACGTTTTTTCTTATTAAATGTTTTTGCATAGGCATTGGTATCTGTTTCGATATCTGCATTTAGGAATTGATCTGCAAGATTCTCCCCTTTGGCTCTTTTTACTTGTTTGTTAAGATTGAGAAGTCTTCCACCAATAGAAGCAATACGATTATTTTCTTTGGTATGTTCCGCCATCACCTCTTTCATATCTACTTTCTTGATTTCTTCTTTTTTATCTACCTTTTTCTCAACTACTGTTTCTGTTTTCTTTGTCTCAATAGTAGATTTTTTAAGATGATTAGCAACTTTGACTGTCTCTACTTCTTTTTCTTTTTTATCATTACCCATTAAGACATAATCCATCTTATTGAGAATATTGCGGATATAATCACTACCATTTTTCTTCAATTGCTCTTTGATACCAGAATGCCCTGTTGGGATACAATCTAAGGTATAATCCGCTATGCTTTTTTTGAAATCTTTAATCGCATTTTTAATAGGAGCACTATCCCCATTACCAGCAGCAGTTTTTTCTGCATCATGCAACAATTCTTCCCATTTTTGGTACATTTCTTTGAGTTTGCATAGCTCTGCATCTGCGATACGTTTTGCTTCTTTTTCGATCTCTTCTGCTTTCTCTACAGCAACAATCAATGCTTTGCTAACCTGCTTTTCATTTTGTTGATATTCGTTCATTTTGTTTTTCATTCGAGCAAGTTCATTGTTGATTGCGTAATTCTCATTAGCAATCTCCATCAACTTTTCTTCATATTTTTTAGTTACAATAGCAAAGTAAGCATCCACTTGTGATGGATCATACCCCTGATTGACTATATCAAATTTTCTCATTCTAGACTCCTTTTTTCTCTGGAATATATCTACCCAACCATACGGCAATAGAAAACAATAAAACACTTGATACGATCATCCCCCACAGAGGAATGATACTCGTAGCACGCAAAACGAATGGTAATGTCAATAATATTGCAATCAAAACAATTTTGAGTTGGAGATTCTCTCTAAATAACATCCAAACAATACCACTTGTGAATACAATAGACAAACTAGCACTTGGCAACAACCACCAATATGATACTGGATACCAATCAATCAAACCAATGGAAAATCCAAAAGTCATTAATAAAATAGCAAACCAAAGGCTAGTCTTCCCTTTGAATATCCCATACTTAATAAAAAGCAATACACTTTCTAGCAACAACAAACTCCAACACCAAACTAGAGATCCTTTTGGTAAAATGATATCCAAATGTTGCAAAATTAAAACTGAAATATATACTATAGCCACTATCAACTCAAGTAGTCGATACAATGTGATTCTTTTCATTCTTTCTCCTATCTAGAATTAATAATGTAACAATCATAACAACTCCGACAAATATTAGGACAAAACTTAATACTTGAGACACTCTAAAAATACCCCAATACAAACTATCCATACGAAGTCCTTCAATCACAAAGCGTCCTACGCCATAATAAATAAAGTATGACCCCATCAAAACGCCTTTAATTGACACTTTTTTAAGTAAATAACTCAATACAAAAAAACCGATCAAATTCCACATGCTTTCATAGAAAAATGTCGCAAGATGCCATCCATATCCTCCACAGGTACAGCCTTCAGCAATCTGTGTACAATACTCTATATCAACTGCAAAAGGAAACCATTGCCAATCCGTATTGTGTAGTGCTACACCATACGCTTCTTGATTCACAAAATTACCCCATCTACCAATGGCTTGTCCCAATATCAATGCAGGAACAATCACATCGATGGTATCAATAATGCTTTGCTTATGAATTTTACAAGCAAGAATAACAGCAATTGCACCGCCGATAATTCCCCCATAAATGGCAAGGCCACCATTCCATATAGCAATGATATCATAAAAAGAATGGAATTGTTCCCACTCAAATACAACATAATACAATCTTGCACCAATAATTGCAAATGGAAACACATATAAAAGAAGTGTAAAGAAAAAATCAGGATCTATATTCCTTCTATGTGATTGAAGCACAGTCACAATAAGCCCTGCAAGAAAGCCTGTCCCTACCAGAACACCATACCAACTTACTTTATCATACAAAAAACTTTGTGGTATTGTATCCAACAACAACAATGCTACAACAAACGCTACATAAATGCCCACATACTGTAAAATTGTTGAAAGTTTCACATCTGTCCCAAACAATTTGACTGTCTTCATGAAATACTCCTTTGATCTATTTTAGTATACAAAACATTGAAGTATATTGTCAAATAGATTTGACCATCGTATACACACAAAATGTCGAAAATATAACACAAAAAAAGAGCGAACTATTCGCTCTTTTTATTACATCTCTACTTCTTCTTCAACGACTACTTCTTTCATACCTTCATGATAAAGATTGTCTAGAATAATGCTGTGTTGTTCTGTAGCAAGACTAGCTTGGTTATTTTGCATTTTGTCATACAAATCGAAGAATTTTTGAAGTAAACTTTGACGTTTTTCGTGTGCCTCTACTAATTTTTGTTGTTGTGCAATTGCTTTCAATTTTGCAATAACTTCTTCATCTTTTTCAGGTTCTGCAACACCAGCAGCAGCTTTTTGAACAATAAGCCCTTCATAATCTTCTTGAAGTTGTTTTTGTTGTTGTGCCATTGTTGCCAAAGTTTTTGCAAGTGAGTCATTTTTCTTACCTAATTCAATTCTCTTATCTCTAAGTTGAGCAATTTCGTCAAATGTAAGTGGACGAGCTGTTGCAACTCTACCAGATTCGTCTACAACCAAACCATCTGTTTCGATCTCTGGCTTAGCTGGAGTAATTGCGACATCTTCAATTCCTTCCATCACTTCTCTTGCATTCAACAACAATTGTTCTTGTTGGAATTCTGCTTCAGCAACGTTAGTAACCATATCAACAGTTTCTTGTCGGAAATTCTCAGCCATTTCCTTTACTTGTTCTTCATTGAATTTTCCTTGCAATACTTGATCATTCAAGATTTTTGCTTCTTGTGTTCTTGCCCAAATAGCTTGAATACTTCTAGCAATACTACTTGATTGATCTACCAAGTGATTGTAGTCATCAATATAGTTATCGATCACACTAAGTTGTGTTACTTTTACACCTTTTGCTTGAAGTCTCTTTGCAGCTTTTTTGCCTTCAACATAGAACTTATTGCCTTCACTATCTTCATATACATAGGTATTAGACATTTGATCTCTATATTTATCATGTTTTTCTAGTTGATGAATAGCATAACCAACACTTCTAGCTCCAAATACACGTTTTCCAAGACCATATGTCTTTCTCTTACCATAGTACAATTTTTCAACATCACCACACATTAGTCTAGCCAAATCAGCTTCTGTAAAATCATCTTTTGTTCTTTGTCTATGTACACCAAGACGTTTTGCCATTTTTGTGATAATAGAACTTGAGAATGTTACACTGGTTAGACCAGATTGTTTCTTTGGATCTTGGAATTTCATTGATCTTCCATTGATACCAAGCAATTTTCTAATTTCTTTATAAATTTTCTTTGCTTGTTTTTTAGAACAATCAAGATTTTGAAGTTCGTTAAGCAATTCATTAGCTCTATCCATTCTAGCAACAATACTCTTAGAATCATTCTTATTAAGGTATTTGTTGTATTTTCTTGTAGATCTTTCTACTTCACCCTTAGTTGTTGCATAAGAAATCAATCTATTTTTAAGAATATCTTTCATGAATGGGAATTTACCGAACACAGCTGCATTGATAATAGTTGCACCACCAGCAATCAAAAGTCCACCATTAATGAAACCAACAAGACCTGTACCAGTTGTAACTGCCAAAATAGTTGTTGCTGCCATACCAGCAATCAGTGCAACATCAAAGATCTTTCCTGCATGTCTAGCAAAGAATGCACCAACACGTTTGAAGAAACCTCTTTGTTGTACCCCAACGTCATGTCTGTTAATAACAGCTGTTGGAGAAATATAAGCATATCTGTCTTTTGCTTTTGCAGCCTTCATAATACTTTCATATTTTGCTTGATTTTCAGCAATTCTTTCTTGCTCCAACTTGTTGAGGTATTGATTATCCTTTTCAAGTTCAACCAAAACATCTCTTGTGTTATCAAGATTCAATGCATCAAGATACTCTTTATAAGTAAGAGTTTTACGGTATACATCTTCATAGATGGCTTTAGCAATCAAACGATCTGCTTGTTGTTCGCGATTGAGTCGATCAAGATATGCTTCAGCAGCATTGACATTGACTCTATTAGGTTGACTAACAAGATTCTTTCTAATATCTTTATAATCATATCTTTCCGCAAAACTAGCCATTGCTTCTTCAAAAGTTTTGCCTTCTGCTTCAAATTGTTCAATGATAGCTTTTGTAGATTCTATTCTGCTTTCAATATCTGCATTAAAATGATCCATTCTAACGCGAGTTTGTGTGTCAACTATTTCTTGATATCCATAACGATCTGTTGCCATAGCAATAGATACTTGATTGTACACTTTGGTTGGTTCAAAATTATCTGCCCCAACAGAATGCATAATAATTTCGGTAGATAATTGTTCTACAATATTTTGTTTTTGCTCTTCTGTAAGATATTTTACAAAATCACTATTTAGTTGATTGTCGACAGCATTACCTACTTTTGTTACCAAACGCATTTGGTCATCAAGAACAATTGCTTGAGATTGAGTTTGTAATTCATCTGGATGAATTTCATAATATCTAGCAAGATAAGGATCAGTTGCCTTAATTTGGTCAAAATGATATTTTGCAAAAGCCATTTTTGTAACATTTTCCAATGTTTTCTTTTGACCTTCTGCCATAACATCTAAAATATCCAAACATTGATCATATTCATTCCAATACTCACCAGTAGCAAGTTCTTTATGTTTTTCCACATATGCTTTCACATCAGCAAAAGACAAATGCTTAGTATCTTTATTGCCAACCCACGCTTTTGCATATTTTAGATATTCTTCTTTCACCGCTTTTCTAACATTATCTGTCTCAACAGCAATTTCTTGCTCTACTTCATCAGCAATAGTGATGAGTGTATACAACATATAAGTATCATCTTTACCTGCTGTATGATAGGTATCCAAACGTTCTTCTAACAATGCACGTGCTTCTTTATCTAGAGCAGGACGTTGGATATATCTAGAAAGAACACCATTGAATAATTGTTGTTCGTACATAGCTCTTTCTGCTTGAGGGATGTTCTCTATAACATTTAAGTTGCTAATATGATTACTTAGTCCGTTCAAAACAGTATTAAGATTATTATTTAGTTCTTTATTTTTTTGTTTTGCTTGTTTACGTTGTTGCAATTTAGTCTTAATCACTTCAGCAAAAGCAGATTTTTCTTCCTTCAAAGCCATATTGTATGCTTCTTCAGCAAGATAACTTTTTGTTGCTTCATATTTGTTAATCCATTCTACATGATCGTTAAGACATTCTTCTGGTTTGATATGTTTGAAAGCATCTTTATGTCTATTAATAACCTTTTTAAGTGCAGATTCCATCGCGTCATATTGACGTTGTGCAATCAAACTCTCAATCTCTTCATCTGATGCATCTTTTGATGCTTGTTCCATTGTTTTTAGAGCAATTTCGTCCAATTGTTGTTGTGTTACAAAACGACGACCTTCATGGATAACAATCGTATTCCATGTAATTTCTCTAGCTTCTAATACTTTTCTATAAGGTTTTAATACCTCTTCTATCTTTGCTTCAAACTTACTAGTGAATTGATCATCTTCCTTAAGTCTTGTTTTGATCACATCAACAGGTTCTTGTCCTTCAACTACGAATTGATTCATTACTTCATATTTGATCGCATTTAGTTGATATTGATATCTCTTAGGAGCACTGTATTTCATTGCTGAAAAACCTTCAATACCAGTAACCACTCTATTTTCAAAGATTGCCATCAGTTCTTGATATTTTTGATTGTTTGCCAAAATCTCATTTTCTTGGAATCGTTTTTGTTGTTTTAACTGTTCTCTCTTTTGAGCACCTTTGATAATATTATCAATCACTCTAGCAACAAGACCAACTGGTTCTACAACGACTTCATTGCCATCTTTATCAAAAGTAACAATGTTCTTCATATCTTTAGAAAGATATTTATTAGGACCAAGTCTGTGTTGTTTGTGAAGTTTGGTTGTTAGATTCAAGTATGCCAATTTTTCTTCTCTAGTCATATCACGAGTCAAGACATTACTTTGTACTGAATCTGTTTTTACTTCTTTTTCTTCAGTTGCACTCACTTCTTTTTCTAATGGTACAATTGGATAGTTTTGAGCAGGAACAATTGGATAACTAACTTTTTCTTTGCTTTGAGCATGAATTTCAAGCGGCATATCTTCCACAATCACAAAGTTGGCAGATTCACTTGATGTGCTCTTCAAAGCTGCTTGATAGAAGATCTTTTGCTTCAATTCTTCAACAACAACTTCAGCTACTGACTTCTTAACACCTTTTGCAGAAGCTACTTTTTCTACTTCTTCATCTGCAATAGCATTGAGAAATCCTTCAATATCGCCACTAAATACTTTCAAGATATTGGTAGCAACAGTTGCCCCTACACCTTTTATTTGCATTAAAAGACCGATGATATTGCCTAGCAATTGTTCATCAGTTGTACTTTCAATATATGTTTTGATAATAGCAGCATTATCTCCTGTAAAAGTATATTTTTTGCCATCAACAACCAAAAAATACTTTTCAGTCTTTGTTGTCACTACCTTTTCTTCTTTTTCATATTGAAAAGATACATTCGCTGAAATATTTTCTTTGTTCATTTTCTTTGCCATAACAATACCTCTTTGTTATTTTTTCTTACATACATTATAGCATTTTTTGGCAAAATGTCAATACACTATTTGCAAAAAGTTTGTGGAAAAAGATAAAAACTGCTCACTTTGGAAAAACCCAAAAATAGAGCAGTTTTTTTACTTAAAATCCAAAGCCAAGACTGATAAGAATAGCTTTGTTGATTTCTTGCATTTTTTGTGGATCTAAGACCCCAATTTTTTCTTTTAATCGTTGTTTGTCTAATGTGCGGATTTGTTCGAGCAAAACCACACTATCCGCTTTTAGTCCGTAGACAATTTTGTCTAGTTCTACATGCGTAGGAATTTTTGCTTTACCAATTTGACTAGTTACCGCAGACACAATCACCGTTGGGCTATATTTGTTCCCCACATCATTTTGTAATACAAGCACAGGTCTTACTCCACCCTGTTCACTACCAACAACAGGACTTAAGTCTGCATAAAACAAATCACCTCTTTTGATGTCTTGATTCATAATCTCCTAATATTTTTTCGTATGCAATAAGCCCTTGCAGATCTGGGTCAAGCATAAGTTGATCCTCATCTCCGGTCAAAGATTGATACGACTCCATAAGTTGTCTATTACTTACCATATGACAATCATTTAGCAAAATGTTCCACAATTGAACCACATGGTCTGTGTCACAATTATATCCTTCAATCCAGTCTTTCATACCTAACCTCGTCTTCAAAATAAAAAGACTACCATAGTAGCCTTACTTTACTTTGTGTTTTATCTGGAAAATTATACCAACAAAATCAATCCGCTATCACACAAATAGCGGTTGCCAATGTATCAGTATGCGAAATACTAACATCAAGATTAGCAATATTATATGTTTGCTTGATCTTATCTGACAGGATTAAGACTGGCTTTCCACTAGGAAGATGTCCTACTTCTATATTGTTGAGTCCAATTGGAGCTATACCGACACCAAGTGCTTTGACAAATGCTTCTTTACAAGCATAAATACCAGCAAGTCTCATAGGAATATTGACACTCGTAGCATACTCCAATTCTTTTGGAGTGAATATCTTTTCCAAGTGCGCAGACTTAATCTTTTCAAAACGAGCGTGTTCTATCACATCAATCCCAACTCTCATCTTCATCTCCTTTTGCCAGACTGACAATTGCTTTCTTACTCTCTTCATAAGAAAAACCTTTTCCTGCAAGATAACGAAACAACTTTTCTTTTTCTTTTTGATCAAGTTGTTTTGTTCCTAATTTTTTCTTAGCTAAATAATATACATCTTCCTCATCCACTTCACACTCGTGCAAAGCTGACTGAATCAATTGTTTGTGAATCCCTTTTTTCAACAAATCATATTCAATTTTCTTCTTTCCCACTTTTCCCAAATAGGTCGTAATATACTTCTCTACATAGTTTTGGTCATCAATATAGTGATATTCTTCCAATTTTTCTATTACATATTGTACAATAATGTCATCAAACCCATGTTTTTTGACATAATCTATCATTTGTTGCTTTGTTTTTAATCTTTGACTAAGATAATTGACTGCTTGATCAAGCGCAGTACGTTGATCACTTTCCAAAATCAGTGATTTTATTGCACAATCATCCAACTCCATACCCTTTTTAAGGCTATGCTTCATTGCAGTCTCTAATGCAATAGAAAAAGCATATTCTTCATCTAAGAATATACTCACTCTATTTTTATTATGTTGTTGGACTTCAATTCTCGTTATCACTTTTATAATCCTCATCCCCTAGATACTCAACCACACAATCCACTCTCGCCTGCAACACCTCCTGCGTCAAAGACGAATAACAGTAGATGTAGACTTTATCCATATATTCTATCTTCTTAATTTTTCCCACGGCCGTGATATTGTTTTGAATCGTAGAGTAATTGTCAAAATCGCAGCACAATTGATATAAGTGTCCCGTCTGCCAAGTCGTAACAGCAACTTTTTCAAGTGCTTCTACTACGCTCCCAGCATAGGCTCTAACCAATCCGCCTGCCCCTAACTTAACTCCACCAAAATATCTAACAACCACCGCCAACACATTGGTAATATTTTTCTTTTTTAGAATATCTAGCATTGGCACACCAGCTGTACCACTAGGTTCTCCATCATCACTTGCTTTTTCTCGAGATGGCGATTGCAAGCGATAGGCATAACATACATGTGTTGCTTTTTTATGTTGCTCTCGAAACTCTGCTAGATATTGTTCCACCTCTTCTTCTGTTTGAACAATGCGAAGATAGGTTAAGAATTTACTCTTCTTAATTTCTACCTGATCATCAATGTTATCTGCAATACCAAGATACATTATTTTGTTTCCTTATATACTTTTTCAATTACGCCACCACCAAGACAATCTGTTTCTGTGTAAAAGACAACATATTGACCAGGAGTAACTGCTCTTTGCGGTTCGGCAAATGTTACATACACACCTTCACCTTTTATCTCCACATGAACCTTTTGATCTGGTTGACGATAACGAAATTTTGCATAACAATCAAACTCTTGATCTGTTGGTTTTTCAGGAATCCAATTAATTTTTGAAGAAGATAAAGCATAACTCATAAGAGGCTGTTCGTCACCATGACTAACATAAAGTATATTATTGGCAACATCTTTATCTACCACAAACCATCTACCACTTTCACCATCATCTGTACCACCAAGATTGAGACCTCTTCTTTGTCCCAATGTATAGTACATCATGCCTTCATGTTTTCCTACCACTTTACCAGTTGCATAATCAACAATATTACCAGATTTTGCAGGCAAATACGTTTTCAAAAATTCACGAAACTTTCTTTCACCGATAAAACAAATACCTGTGCTATCTTTTTTCTTCGCTGTAGACAAACCCAACTCTTCTGCAATCACTCTTACTTCTGGTTTAGTCATTTTTCCTAAAGGAAACAAAACTTGACTTAATTGATCTTGATTCAATTGATTGAGAAAATAAGTTTGGTCTTTATTGGTATCCACTGCCTTTTTAAGACGATGAATATTGTTTTCATGACTGATATCACAATAATGTCCTGTCGCTATATAATCTGCGCCAAGAGTTCTAGCATATTCTAAAAATGGTCCAAATTTGATTTCTCTATTACACAACACATCAGGATTTGGTGTACGTCCATTACGATATTCTTCTAAAAAATAAGAAAATACACGATCCAAATATTGTTGTGCAAAATTAACCGTATAATAAGGTATACCTATCTTATTACATACTCTTTTAACATCTTCATAATCACTAACTGCAGAGCATACCCCATCTTCATCATCTTCTTCCCAATTAAGCATGAATAAACCAATGACTTTGTATCCTTGTTGTTTGAGTAGATATGCAGCAACACTGCTATCTACCCCACCACTCATCCCAACAACAACTGTTTTTTGTTCCATTATTTGTTCTCCTTTCCAGCAACAATAATTGGCACTTTGAATGATCCGGATACGACTCCCATAAAATCACTAAGCCAGAAAAACAACATGACAATGAATGGGAATACCATAATTTCTAAACCCCAAGTAAAAATAGTGACCACAGTAGTTGACCAACCTAATCCTCCTGATAATGCCCAAAATGCGCTAAAAAACCAAGATAATAGACTAGTAATCAGACAAAACCATCCTTTATTATATTTTCCAACCATAAAGTTAGGAACGCCTGCCCAGCCCAAAAACAAAGAAAACCAAAACAACTTTTTTCGACTAACATCACTAGGCAATGTATTGGTGTAATGAATATACTCTTTTTTACCTGCTTTCATAGCTATCTTTGCATCTTTATTGCTTGCAGCTCTGACTTCATCAGACGTTACCAAACAATATGGACAAATATCTTGTTTCATTTTGCAGCCGCAGACTGGACATTTTAATTTTTTATTCTTTTTCATTGTTTTCTCCAAAACATATTATCCTTATTATAATAGCATATTTGAGCCTAAAATACAAACAAAAAGTTGACTTATATTCAAGCCAACTTTCTATCTTTTTTATTCTTGTGTACGCATATAATCCATAAGGCGCAACAATTGGGTGGTATATCCCAACTCATTGTCATACCATGCAACAACTTTTACAAAGTGATCATTAAGCATAATACCTGCATTGGCATCAAAGACACTTCCACATGTACAACCAATGAAATCACTGCTTACAACAGCATCTTTGGTATATCCAAGTACACCAACCATATCTGTTGCTGCATGTTTTTTCATTACTTGTTTGATCTCTTCATAAGTTGTAGATTTTTTAAGTCTTACAGTAAGATCCACAACACTACTATCTAGTGTAGGAACTCTAAAACTCATACCAGTCAATTTTCCTTTAAGTTCTGGCATAACTTCACCAACAGCTTTAGCAGCACCTGTTGAAGATGGAATAATATTGCCAGCAGCAGCGCGTCCTGCTCTCCAATCTTTTTTGCTTGGGCCATCCACTGTTAACTGTGTCGCTGTTGTTGCGTGCACAGTGGTCATAAGACCTTCTTCAATACCAAAATGATCGTTGAGCACTTTACTGATTGGTGCTAAACAGTTGGTTGTGCAAGATGCGTTGGATACAACATCCATTGAGTTATCATATTTTTCTTGGTTGACACCATAAACAAACATTGGACATTCTTTTCCTGGTGCTGTAATAATGACTCTTTTTGCACCGCCTTGCATATGACGTCTTGCTTCACTTGCTTTTGTGAACTTACCAGTAGCTTCAGCAACATATTCTGCACCACAACCAGCCCAATCAATTTCTTCAGGGTTAAGGCTATGATACAATTTGATTGCTTTACCATTAACCACTAAAGTATTTTCATCTTTTACTTCTACTGTACCATCAAAATGACCATGAACAGTATCATAGGTTAGTAAGTATTTTGCATATTCAATATCAATGAAAGGATCATTGATACCCACTACTTCAATACCTGGAAATTGTGTAGACAATCTTAAAACCAATCTACCAATACGACCAAATCCATTAATACCCACTTTTATTGTTTTCTTTGCCATAATTATTTCACCTCTCTAAGACTATTTTAGCATATTTTCTCGATTTAAGACAACTAATTCGTACAATATAAATTCACCATTTTTACGAATTAAGACATCGTCAAAATAGATTTCTCCACCATTTCGTTGATCTAGTATTAGATCCCAATGAAGTGCACTGCGATTGCCATTGTCAGCATCCGCATAACTATTACCAAGTGCCAAATGAATGCTGCCATACATTTTTTCATCAAACAAAATATCATTAATTGGGAAAGTGACACACGGGTGCACCCCAAAAGCAAATTCTCCTAGATATCTACTTCCCTCATCCGTATCCAAAATATGATCTAGATCAATTTGGTTTTGATTCGTAATGGATTTAACAACTTTCCCTTTCTCAAAATGAAGTTCGATCCAACCAAATTGTACACCTTGATGAGTTACTGGCACATTAAATCGTATTACCCCTTCCACACTTTCTCTGATTGGTGCTGTATAGATCTCCCCATCTGGAATATTGCAATCTCCACAACACTTAACAACACCCATATCTTTAATAGAAAAAGATAGATCTGTTCCATCGCCAACAATCCGCACTCTATCCGTCTTTCTCATTAAGTTCTCTAATCCTTCTAGACGTTTTGCCATATCATCATAATCATAACAGCATACTTTATAAAAATACTCTTCAAAAGCACCTGTACTCATCTGGCTACTTTGTGCAAACGCATCTGTTGGATAACGAAGTAATACCCATTTTTTCTTAAGTCTTGTCTCTATATGCACAGGTCCTGAATAGAGTGTTGCATATTGTTGTTTTGCTTCCACTCCAATATCCGAACACCAAAAACTATTGTGTTCTCCCCCAATCAAGATCACCGCATCCACACTTGCCATAATAGATTTATCAATAGATGCTATCCATCGCCATTGTTCCTCATTTCCTTTTTCCAATAATTTATGTTGTATTGTGTGATCCACATTCCATAAGTAAACATACCCGCCTGCATTCATAATTTCGTCCATAAGCACAACTACAAACTCTGCTGGACATCCAGAATATTCGATGAGTACTTTTTCCCCAACTTTTACCTTGCAAGAATGATGTACTAATACTTTTGCTAATCTTTCCCAATAATTCATACTATACCTCTTACTATAGTATGCCCCAAAACCTCTTAATCAAACAAAAAAGAGATACTAAAAATTGTATCTCTCTAATTTTTCTTTAGCAATTTTGAGTGCAGATTCGTCAATCAATTGTCCCACACGCAAAGCAAGATTTCGTTTTGCATTAAACAAGAAGGCAAAAATTGCACAAACCACAAAAGATGCTATTAGTCCAATGTGTATACCAATATGCAAATTAAGTTTTAGTGGAATAGAAACCAATCCTACCCCCAGTCCTACTACTGATAGCAATAAGAATAATACTGTCAATACTTTCGCTGTCAAATAACTTTTGGTCTTTGGAGTATAGGCAGAATCTTCTTTTTGTTTTGCATTGACTTCCATGTGTACCATATCAACATTGTACCCAACAAAAGAATCCAATGTTCTTAATTGTTGATTTTTAGCTGGTAACTGATTGATGGTAATCACAACATCTCGATCAAGCAACTGAATATCATTTTCCGCTAAATAATCTTTATACAACCCAACAAATCGAAGGCCTGCTAGATAAAAGAAATCTCTAATAGCCACCATGACTTTTTTGAAACCTGTATATACCTTTTTAAGATAAACAATCTTGTTGCCTGCTTGCCAACTTGTTACAAAAGCTCTTACAACATCAATATTAATCTCTTCTTTTCCAGAATAAATCACAATTGCATCATATTGTTCACATTTTTCCATAGCTATAGTAATCAATTGATGTTCTGTCAAAGATTGGTCAACCATAAAAGCTTTTACTTTATTGTTGTCTACAAGCAAACCTCTTACTTTGGTAAATACGCTATTTAGATTAGCATTGATAGCATAAATCACTTCAAAATCTACTTTACAATCAAAACAAGCTTTTTCAATATTATGAAAAGATTGTTCTACATCATAATCTGTCATCAAAGGAACAATAAAACCTAATTTCATTTTTTCTCCTATTCTCTATCATTCATTACTACCTATTGTACACTTTTTTTTCTATTTTAGCAATTATTTTTATCGTTGTTGATATATCATTTGCAAAAATGCTTAAAAAAAGTTACAATTAAGTATCATAAGGAGTCAAATATGTTAGTTAATAGTAAAGAAGTACTACAACATGCGCTACAAAATCAATATGCCATTGGTGCATTCAATTTTGTTAATTTAGAAGGATTGAAAGCAATATTAGAAAGTGCAGTAGAAGAAAATAGCCCTGTCATTATCCAAACCAGTACGAGTGCAATGAAATATATGGGAGAAAACAACATTGTTCCTCTTGTAAAAGCAATGTGTGATCACTTACCTATCCCCGTTGTCCTCAATCTTGATCATGGTAAAACAGTAGAAGATTGCAAAAAAGCCATCGATTTGGGCTATACCAATGTTATGTTTGATGGATCTAGTCTAGCAATGGAAGATAATATCCGTTATACAAAAGAAGTCGTAGACTATGCACACCTTCACAATGTCACGGTTGAAGCAGAACTTGGGGTACTTGCTGGTATAGAAGATGAAGTATCTGCCACTAGTGATGATGCTCGTTATACCAATCCAAAAGATGCATATCATTTTGTTCAGTCTACCGGATGTGATAGTCTAGCCGTTGCAATAGGTACAAGTCATGGACCACACAAATTCAAAGGAGAAGCAGTTCTTCGTTTCGATATCCTACAAGCAATTGAACAACTCCTCCCTACCACCCCTATTGTGTTGCATGGTGCTAGTTCTGTCCCACAACAATATGTCAAACTTGCCGAACAATATGGTGCAGAATTAAATTCTGCTAATGGTGTTCCAGAACATTTACTCGCAGAAGCATGCACACATAATGTCTGCAAAATCAATGTTGATACTGATCTTAGATTAACTTATACTGCAAGCATTAGAGAATATCTTGCTCTTCATCCAAACGAAATTGACCAACGAAAATATAATACTTATGCAATGGATAACATGAAACAAGTTATCAAAGACAAAATGAAAAATGTCTTTGGCAGTAGCGGTCAAGCAAAATAAAGAAAACCACGATTTCGTCGTGGTTTTTTATCATTCATAACATAGTGCATTTCATTTAACAAAAAAACATATGTCCTATAAGACATATGTTTTCTTTTATTATTCATTAATAACATTTTTCAAGTCTTTCATTTGAGCTAGAGTCAAATCTTTTAGACTTTTTAGACCATTTTCAAACACTTCTCTATGTTGCATATCAACATTTTCTACTTTATCAAGTGCCTTAACCAATTTTTCAGCATAATCGATTACTTGTTGTTTTTCTGTAAAATCAACATGCAATAATACGTGCTCGATAAATTCATATTGGTTTTTCATGTTTTGAGCATTCATGTTCATAATTAGCCCCTCCTAGATAATTTCACCAACTACTTTTTCACAAGCAGTTAAAAATAGTTCAAAATTTTGATATTGTTTACGATTTGGCTCCAGTTCAAAATAACTAGCCACAATAATGTAAGGATCACTCACCCCTGCTGTTGCATTGGCTAATTTGACAACCATATCAATTACCAATCGATTGATCAGTGTATCAATTTTCATCAAACAACGCATGGTATTTTGTGTTTCTGTAATGTAACTTTGACTAAAGATCGCCTTATTAAAATTGCGATTGAAGTATGTTACATATTGTGCAATCGTACCAACTTTAATATCATTCATATAAGAAGCAACACGAGAGAGTACATTAGCTTGCCTGCCAATCACCGCTGACGCATATTCACTATATGTTTCGCTCAAACTATCCAATTTTCTAAGATACGCATCTTGAAAATAATGCGCCACTTCATTCTTAATCGCATAGTACAAGTCTGTTTTGATAACATTGGTTGGCACGAATTCGTAATAACTCTTAAACTCGTACATTTTCTTTTCCCATTTTTTATTTCATTACCTATTTCATTGTATACCTAATAGAGCGACTTGTCAAGACTTTTTAATCTTCAGAAGCTTCCGTTTCTTCTTCCGCTTCAACTACAATGTCACCTATCTTTACTTTTGCATTATACAATTTCATAATATTAAGCACATCTTCTGGTTTCATTGCTTTTAATTGAGTAGCAAAAACACCATAATTATTTCCTGCTTTTTCTTGATCTTTGATATACTCAAGCAATCCCGCAACAGTCATTTCATAGGTTTTTGCTTGATTATTCACAACAATCTCACGCCCTAAATTTTGCATAATCGATTGAACAAATTGATTGATGGTTGTAACTTCTGTTTCTTTGTATTGATAACGAATATCTCCATGCAACTTAATCTTTTCTTCAGTGGTAAGATTTTTTAATTTTCTAAGATACAAATTCCATTTTGACTTTTCTGTGTTTTTCTTAATGTTATCTTCTATTGATTCCGCATTAGCAATTTTTTCTTGAAGTAGTTTGATAATATCTTCTTCTTTTGTGCTATGGCATTCTTCCATTAGAAGTTTCAAAATATCTTCCAATTTGTCAATAGAAAGCATTGCTTTTTGATCTCTTAATGCAACACCTGCATCAAACAAGACTTGCTCTGAAAAATTCTTATCATCCTTTCTTTGATCAGCTGGCATTGTAGCAAATTTTTCTTCCCACAATTGCCCCATCAACCCTACATATTGTTTGAAATCCACAACATAGCCATCAACAACAATTTCTTCCCCTGAAGCCATCATAAGATTTTTCAATTCTTCTTCAAAATTAAAATAGATACCAGGATCATCTTTTAATTCTTTAATGCGTTTGACTGCATTGTCATAAATCAGTTTCTTTTTAGCGTCAATCTTTTCAAATTGCTTATAAACATTCGCACAATTCTCGTTGCTTGCCGCTAAAACTTGTAATAGTTTTACTTTATTATCGAATTCCAATTGATCAACTTTACCATCCTTAACAGCCATCTTAAGGTTATCTGCTAACGCTTCTATTTGGTCCGGTGTTAAAATAGATTGTGCATTCATAACTTGTGCATTAATTTCTTTTTTAATATATTTATCTGCATGACTAAATCTTGATAGAGTAGACAAAAGATTCATTTTGAAAACAAACTCTGATTTATCTGCAACTTTAGAAAGATCAGTTAAAATCAAGGTTTTTGCTTCAGTATATGTCATACCGTCATAGAAATAAAACAATCTCATATCATTATCAGGAATAATACTAAATTCTTCTTTTGTGCCGAGTTTTTCCATTGTATTGAAAGTTGTTTTTTCTGCTTCTTTAATTGTTTCCAACTTTTGATCATACTCTGCTTGATGTTGTCTTTTTAACTTATTATCTAATCTTTCATTGTATAGACTGCTTTTTAAGAAAAATGTTGCTTTATCTCCAAACCAACTTGACATTTTTCTTAATGAACTATTTTTTTGTTTATGTTTTTTATACCATTCTTGCAAAACATTGGATTTTACACTCCAATCCCCCAATTCAACATCTTGCGTATTGTCTTGTTGGTATTGCACTGTAAGTTCTGTTGTTAAATTCAATTCTTTTTCTGTCATCAAAGGTTTTGCTAGTTCTACCAATTGTTCGCTTTCTTCTTTGGTAAAGACTCGCCCTCTCACCATCTCTAAAATATTCTTTTTCAATGCTTCTTTTAATGCTCTAGATTTCCCAATTTGGCTATTCATAATTTTTTGAATGTTCGCAAATTGTTTGTTAAGTGGGTCACTATTTTTTGTACTAAACAAACTTCTTGTCTTTGTGTACAAATGTGTAATCAAATTTTGAGATTCTTTTTCTGATTGGTTAACAAGAATATCATAAAATAAGTTTGTTACAAAATCATGTTTTTGTTTGCTACTCATAGTTGCTAGTGTTAATGGATCTTTAGTTGAATCATCAGCAACATACTTTCCTTTACAATAAGATTCTACCTTTTCATTAAAATATTCTTCATTGATATTAAGTTCTTTTTGCATATCCGTCAAATTGTACTTGACATCATCAATACCAAGTGAGGTAACAAAAAATGTACACAAACTCTTACTAGTTTCTTCCATTTTTTGAAAAGTTGCAATAGAACTTGTTACAGGTTCGATTACATCTGCACTCTTCATAGCATCTTTATGCTTGTTGTAATCATCCATAATACCATTAACATTGCCTTCCAAAGCCAAAATTTGAGCAAACTCTTGTTGTGCTTCTTGAGAAAACAACAACATGTTATTATAATCATTATTCAATTTCACAAAGATACTAGATGTTAAAGACATTGGTTTTGCTTTCAATTCTAGATCCAATTCTAGCAATGCATCCCATGCCTCTTTCAATTCTTTATCTTCTGTTTCAAATGCAGTATACTCCACATCCCCTACCAATTGTTTCAAATAAGCATTTCTAGCGTCTCTATATTTTTCTTTCAATGCTTCAATAGAGTCCCCTAGTTGTTTGTGATGCTCTTTACTACCTTTTATTTTGCTTGAAGTAACTTCTTTGATTGTTTCTGATAAAGTTTTGTCATTATGCTTTTCTGTATCAATAAAGACATCAATATCCGCACTAGCAAGTTGTTTTACCACATTTTCCAATTCCGCATTGACTTGTTCGTCAGTCATTTCTGTCTCAGCATATTTTTCCAAAACAATTTTGGCAACTTGATTTTCTATTTCACTTGTTACACCTTGACTCAACTGATCAGCCAACTTTTCAAGAGTTTCTAGCATAATAGGACTAGTTGTGGACACCCCAAACTTATCTTGTCCAGCAAGCAAAAGATCCATTTTGTCTAAAGCATCATCTTTTTGCAATGCTTCTATGATCTTTGCAACGTTTTTCTTTTGTAATTCATTAAGTTGCAAATGTCCAGCCCAAACAGCACGAGTGTTCATTGCGGTCACTGATTTCTCAATTGCTTTTTTTACAATAGGTTTTACTTCTGCCATATTATTCCTCCTCAATGTTCATTTGTAATAATTGGTCAAGGTTATTTAGGTTTTGTTCTTTAATAATTGCTCTCACTCTAGTATCTGCATAGAGTGGAACCATAAAGTAGCGATCAAAACCTTTACAACATTGTTTGAAGTTTTCACGGAACTCTACTGATCCTAGTAGTTCGCCGATTTTTTCTTTTGTGGTTACTGAATTGAGTAGCACATTGGTCTTTTTCAATTCTTCCATGATTTTGTGTCTAATCTCTCTCATTGGAATATATTGATAGACATACTCTTTCTTCTCTTCTCCGTTATCGTAATAACTATTATCAAAAGTTGGTTCGCCATCTACAAAATGCACTTTCAACTTCATAATAGCATCTAGAATCACCATTTCGTAATCATTGATTTTTTCTTTATACATATCAGGTGTATCAGCAAGTTCCATAAGACTTTTGAATTCTTGTTGTTCATCATAGTTCAAAGTTTCCGCAGTTGTCACCCCATAACGACTTTGCAAAATCTCTTGATACTTTTCTTCATATGCTTCTCTCTTAATATCTTGCATGATCCCTGTTCTAACTAAAGACAATGTCGAATTGATAAACAATCTTAAAAAACTTTCTTGCACATCATGTTTTTCATATTCTTCTACACAAAATGCATCGAAGTCTTTTTTCTTAGTAGTCAAAATATATCTCGCACAATCTTCTGTCACATAAGTATTCATATTAGAACCGACAAACTGAATATTGAGACTTTGGTGAAACTCTTTCACAACTGCCTTATTAAGAGCCAATTTTTCTTGGTCCAAACTTTTGTAAAAGTCTAGATTGTGAAATACGTTTTGAAACTCTTTTCCACCATGTTCAACTAGTTGATGAAGAGCCCTTTCATAATCCACTTCCACAATAGGCATATTCTCTGCTTCTTGTACAACATCTTTTTCTTTTACTTTTGTCTTTTCCATTTTTCAATTTCCCCTTATATTTTCCCCATATAGTTACTATATTGTACCACAAAGAAGATAAAAAATCAATGTCATATTTCTATTTATTTATAAAAATAATAATACAAAATAACAAAGATATAACAGTCCACATTCTAGATACACAATGACAATTTGACAAAAATTATGTTTTTGTCAAAATATGGTATATTGTTGTCAAAACTATTATATTAACAAGAAAAAAGAACTGCTTTCGCAATTCTTTTATTCATCTCTAGAGAACAACGCCACAACCGTATGCAATGCCTCGATACGTACCAATGTACGATTGGTTGGACTTGTAATTAAGAAACATTGTCCACGAGGAGATGTTACGATTTGGTCTTTTTCCTCGTCGTTGATACCACCCGCATTACGATACAAGTTGAGCAAGTCCGTAACGTCATTTGGTGCCAGACCAAAGATCATACTATACTGACAGGCGTTAATAATCGCGGTAGATTGACGAGCAATTTCTTCACTACCGACGAAGTCTTTAATGTTTTGAGTAATAATAATTTGCATTCCATGATACTTTCTGATACGTTTTGCCATGTTAGCCATAAAGTCAAGTGCAACTGGATATTTTGGGTTAATGAAGACGTGGGCCTCGTCAACCGCTACAATAATACGACGATAACTTTGCTCATCATCAGCATCCAAGTGTGCAAAGTACTTTTTGTTAAAGTCCATGTTTTTCATGATTTCGTTGTCTAGGTACTTAAATACCAACAACATCTGTGCATTGGTAATCATATCGTTACGGTTACCAACCAAGTTACGGAAGTTAAAACATACGAAGTTTTCATTGGTTACGATACTGGTTGGACCATTCCATAGGTTGGAGTTACGACCACCGGTTGAGAACTTCTCAATATACACTTTAATAATTTGTAAGTTCTTTTGAAGATATTCGTCTTTAACAGATTCTATATTAGATTTGATCACTGTCATAAGGTCATCAAATATTGGAAAATCTTCTGGTTGTAAAGGTTCGATTGGTGTTGTAGGATCAATTCCTTTCAACGCATATGCTTGAATTACAAGAGAGTTTAGGATTTCGAAAGAGTCACTATTGAGTCCTGGCATAATAACTCTAAAGAATTGTTCCAAGAACTGCAAGTGTCCATTAAAGGAATCATCTCCCTCACCTTCTTCTTCTTTCAATGATCCATAGATATGGAATGGATTGAAGATACCACTTGTACTATTACCAACGTCAATATTTTTACCACCTAAGTGCTTACAAAGATACTCATACTCGTTTTCCGGGTCAAGGATAAAGATAC
>JAZSRJ010000050.1:0-7208 GCA_045538425.1 Clostridia bacterium | reverse complement strand
TGATACCCAGCAACATCTGGATTGTCAATGGTTGCATAAGTCACAAAGAATGTATAAGCATTCCAGTATCCAAGCATTCTTCTTCTTGCTTCTTCACCTAGGTTGTAACCAAAACGAACGTCACTAGTATATGGATTGCTTGCAAATAAGTATCTAGCACTATCACTACCCAATTTTTCAGCATAATCATCAAAACGAATCATAAAACCAGATTTTGAGAATTTGCTGCCATCTTCTTGAACAACACTTTCATAACCGATGACTTTTTGATAAGGTGCTTTACCTTCTAAGACAACACTCATAAAGAGCAATGAATAGAACCAAAGTCTTATTTGTTCTCTCATCTCAATAACAACTTCACTTGGGAAACTCTCTTCAAAATAAGCACGATTGGTAAAATATTCGTTGGTACTAAATGGTGTAATACCAGCATCCAACCAACAATCCCCTACTTCTGGAATACGAGATACTTTCTTACCACATTTTGGACAAGTAATCTTTACATTGTCAATGTATGGTCGATGCAAATGTGGTACTTTATCTACTTCTGCTTTGCTAGACAATTTTTCCAATTCTTCCTTGCTACCAACAACAGTTGTATGTCCACAACTACATGGATAGATTGGTAGAGGTACACCATAAAAACGACTACGGCTAATATTCCAGTCACCCATGTTATTAAGCCAATCTACCATTCTTTTCTTAAGATAACTTGGTTCCCAAGTAACATCATCACACGCTTTTAGAAGTTGTGGTCTAAGTTCATCTACTTTAATTACCCAAGTATCAACAAGTCTATAGACAAGTTCGTTCTTACATCTCCAACAGATTGGATAACTATGTTTGATCTTGTGTGTATAATATAGTTTTCCGCGTTTTTCAAGTTCGGCAAAAACAACATCTCTTACTTCATCTGTTTTGTAGCCAGTAAGGACACCAAATCCATCTAAAATCACACCAGCTTCGTCAATTGGACAGATCTCTCTAAGTCCTAGTTTTCTGCCAAGTTCCCAGTCCTCAACACCACAGCCTGGAGCGATATGCACTGCCCCACTACCTTCAGTAGCTTGTACATCTTCCCACGCCACAACTTTGTGGTCGAATTGTTGTTTTTCTACTTCATTAAAGCAAGTTTCATAAGGTAAACCTACAAGTTCGCTTCCTTTGAATTCTCTTACAACTTTAACAACATCATCTTTTAAGATTTTTATTGCTTCTTTTCCAACAATTAGGTGTCTTGTATCACTCTTCACTTCAACTTCTAAGTAAGTATTATCTGGATTGACTGCAACCGCAACATTACTAGACAATGTCCAAGGTGTTGTTGTCCAAACTACAATGCTACGATTGTCTTGCAAAATAGGACATTTGAAAAAGACTGCAATATGTTCTACATCTTTATAGCTACCATGCATTTCGTGTTCGGATAGACTTGTACCACAACGACTACACCAAGGCATAGGTTTGCTAGACTTACCAATCCAGCCATGATCGTCACACTTTTTAAGCATAGCCCAAATTGAGTTAATATTGTTGTCTGTGTTGGTATAATAACTATGATCCCAATCCATCCATTGACCTAGTCTAATAGATTGTTTTGTTTGGATTCCACTATATTTTTCTACACGTTGAAGACATTTTTCAACAAAGTTGTCCATACCATACGAAATAATATCTTTTTTACTATTAAGACCAAGTTCTTTCTCTACAGCCAACTCTACAGGAAGTCCGTGAGCATCAAAACCATTTTGAAATTTTGCACGATACCCTTGCATTGCTTTGTATTTTAAGAAAGTGTCTTTCAATGTTCTGCCCCATACATGGTGCATACCCATATCATAGTTACTGGTAATTGGGCCATCTAGTGTACGGAACAATTTTCCTTTTTTATTCTTCTCTACCAATTTTTCAAAACAATGATTGTCTTGCCAAAATTGTAATGTTGCTTTTTCCATCTCGACAAAGTTTGGGGAAGCATTTTCTTTTTTCATCATGAAGTTATCTCCTAAAAAGTATTAGAATAAATACAAAAAAGACTAGTAGTAACAGGAAAAAACTACTAGTCTTTTATAACCACCCATTACTGTATGCTATCACATACGGCTCGTATAACGGCAAGCCCCCGCTCTCCCTTACTCTATTTTTCCGGGAAAGTGCTAAAAGGTGATACCCTTACGTCTTGCTTTTGGCTTCCACCACCCGCCAAATCTCTATCAGTGCTCAAGTTTCGTAAGGACTTGTCCTTTATCATTGCATTATTCTAATACAAGTATAAATAATTATATACAAAATGTCAATAATTTTACCAATAAAAAAACGTTAGTTGCTATATTTCGCACAAATTTTACTTGCAATCCCTACCCTAATTGTGTATAATAAGTATACCGTACTAGGTGGGAAGCTAGCAGTGTCCTGTACTCGAAATCTGCTATACGCGAGGCCGAATGCTTATCGAGAGATGATAAGTTGTATTGTACTTACCAATTATCGCAATGTTGAGTTCAAGGTCTTATGCAACATCTTGTCATGAACCATGTCAGGTCTGGAAGGAAGCAGCATTAAGTGAATTTAAGGTGTGTGCCATAAGGTAGCTTTGGAGGAGTTGTGGATAGTTAGTAATACAATATGGACAGTCCCGACATAAGATGTACGGTTTTTTTATTAAAAAAGCAAACAAGGGTTATACCTTTTGAAACTAGTGTAAAAAAGAAGAACTTGTATGATTAAGTTCTTCTTTTTTTTGATTTTATCCAGCAATAGTGGTATCAAATTCATTGTTTTCAATATTTCCATTATACACAATCGTATGTCCCCAGAACAAATCATCATCACCCCAATAAATAGTGTACTCTTTTCCTCTAATTTCAATTTCAAAATCACCATCTATTCTTTTATATATTTCTTCCGAAGTTATTTCATGAGTATCGCCATCTTCTCGCCAATCATTTGCCATTACTCTTATATTTTTAGAACATTGAGATAAAACTCTATGATAAAAATTTTTAAAATCTTTTTTAATTTCTTTGAATGTGTTTAATGATTCAGTAGCATCGGTAGTATTAGTTTCAGGATTAAGCATAACAGAAACATTTTTATTGTCAATCACAACTTTTCCTTGATACCAATCTAATGTTCTATCATAATTAAAAGTATCACCTTCTTCTATTATAGATAATGGTTTTAATTGTTCTTCAATAATTGTGTCAAATTTATTTGTTTTACTTTTACCTTTTACTTTAACCACATAAAAAACATCTTTATCTATCAGTTTCTTAACTTCAAAAATGTAAGGAGTTAAATCATCCAATTTTAAATTATTTAATGGAGTTGTGTTATCTAAAAAACATGTTAATCTTATTTCTTTTTTAAATAATTGTTCATTGTCAATATAAGCAATACACTTTATATTCTCGCTATAGAATTCATCACCTTTTGATTTTGCAGCACCATGAATTAAAAACCCAGTTAATGCTGTTATCTTTATAATCTTACCTTCACATTTATCTTTTAGATATGTTTTTACATAATTTTTAAATTCTTTTGACTCTTTTATCTTTTGTTTCAATATTCCCATACTTACTCCTTATAATTGATATTATATCATAATTTATATCATTTTGCACCACTTTTGATTAAATTGTATAAAAATATAGAATTGGAATTGGCATTTAGATGTGTGCTTGTCTTGATACAAGTTGCCGCTTCGACCCACCAGACAAGCCCCTGTCACGGCATAAAATAACCAAGAAAAAGAGAACTAGATTATTTCTAATTCTCTTAATGATTATACTAGTTTCAAATCGATTAGACTAAAATTGCTCGTTTTTATTTTATAAGATTTTGTAGATCTTCCACTCCAAATAATTGTAATAGTTTCAATTTGATCTCCATTGCAGAATAGTCTGAACCAATTGGATAACGCAATATTTTCATATCAAAAGACTTCAAGATGGTCACCACATTGTTATCCATTGGACGAAAACTACCATCTTTTGATTCTGGATTGTACAAATCGATCACAAATAAAGGTTTATAAGTCTTTTTTGCAAAAACAACCACATCAAAATATTGATCACGGAGAGCATCTTTGATTCCAGAATCAATACTAAAAATTCTTTCTACCGCAACTAATGGAATAGCTACAAAATTCTCTGGTAACGCTTTTTCAAGTGTATTAAGAAAATCAACAGTTGCTTGTGTCACCAATTGTGGACGCAATTTGACATTGGATTTTTTTTCTTCTTCTTTCTTTTCTTCCTCTTTTTTTGCTTCCAACTTAGCTTTTTCTGCTGCTCTTTTTTTCTTCAAACGATTGAATGTAAACAATCCAAGAGACCCCGCTAGCAAAACCAATAAAATAACAACTACTGGCATAATTCACCTCTAATAATACCCCAGTATACCTAATTTTTTATTGTTTTTCAAGTAAAATACAACTAATTAAGTATTTTTCCCCATACCAGCTCTTCTAGGTTGACTATACAACTACCTACTCCTCCCTCTTTTTCTATAATACACCTAACAACTTGCTCAGTGCCACTAACCCTTACATATACTTTTGCTTTCCAAAGTTGACTATAAGTTGTATTAAAACAATCCCAATCTATTCCTTTTGCTTTATTATATTGCTCTTTTGTTAAGTGCAAAACAATCTTTTCTTGCGGATATTTTGGTGGAAACGAACAATCTTTTAACAAATACTCAACAATATATAAAGCATTAAATAGTGCATCACAACTTGTTTCATATGGAAAATAACAAAGATGCCCACTATTTTCTGCCCCAAGCAATACTTGATGTTTTAACATACTCCTTACCATTTTTCCATCGCCAACTGGTGACATAATAACCTCTACTCCCTCTTTTTCCAAGGCGTCTACCAATCCTTGATTGGAGATAGGTGTGACAACAACTTTTTCCAAATGATCTTTTTTGGTAAAGGCGTACAAAAGATCATCTCCATCAAGGACTCGACCATTGGACATCACAATCAGCAATCGATCTCCATCCCCATCAAATGCTATCCCGATATCGCAATGATGCTGAGAGATAGCTTTGAGCAGAATTTGCGGATATAATGCACCACAATTAACATTGATAGAATGACCATCCGTCTCTGTATTCACAACTACCAAATGTTCCACTTTTTGTTGTAATACATCAATTAAGGTAGTCATCGCACCATTTCCACAATCAATTAATAACTTTGATTTTGAATACTGTGGCGTTGACTGAATCATAAACTCTTTATATTGTTGTAGATATTGATCACCACATATGACTCTCGCTTTATCCTCTGTCTTATAGTATCCTTTTTCCATATAATCTTCTATTTCTTGCTCTTGATCTTCACCCAACTTATAACCATAACAATCAAAAAATTTGATACCATTATGATTAGGAGGATTGTGACTAGCTGTAATCATAATTCCCCCACAACAAGTATGGCGACCTGTACAATAACTCACCACGCCAATAGGTGCCACACCCAAATCCACAACTGCTATGCAACAATCTAAAAAAGCTGTAATTATAGCGCTTTTTAATACATCATTAGACATTCTAGTATCTGTTGCTAAAAAAAGAATACGTGGCAATTGTTGGTCTGTTACCCAATGAGCATATGCACGTGCAACTTTATCACACAAACACACATTCATGGTATCATCAACAATACCTCGTATTCCATCTGTTCCAAAATATTTCATATATGCCCCATCTATTTAGATTGGGTAGCGAACGCACATTGGATATAATGCTTTGCTTCACTTCCAGCAATAGCACCATCTCCACACGCAGTAATGATTTGACGCAATTTCTTTTGAACAACATCTCCTGCAGCAAAGACCCCTGCAAGATTGGTTGCCATATCTCTATTGGTCACGATATAACCATAATCATCCAGTTCAACTTGTCCTGCAACACAATCTGTTTCAGGCACACGACCAATTGCTACAAATACTGCACGACATGGTATCACTTTTTCTTGTTGGGTAGAAGAATTATATACTTTTACCGCTTCCAACTGCTCTTCACCAACGAATTGTTGTACACTGGTACAATAAGCAATTTCGATATTACCTCTTGTTTTTTGTGTATCCAACAACATCGCAAGTTCTGTTGCTGTCGCTTTACGCATAGACTCATCTTTGCAAAGCAAGGTTACTTTTTTACAAATAGCAGAAAGATATACTGCTTCTTCACAAGCACTATTGCCTCCACCAACAACGACTACTTCTTGATCACGATAAAGTGCGCCATCACAAGTTGCGCAATAAGATACTCCTCTACCAGTCCAACGTTCTTCTTGATCCAGTCCTAATTTTCGTGCTTTCGCCCCCATACATAATATGACAGACTTAGCAAAATAAGTTCCATTTTGGCATTTAATTTCTTTAATTTTATTTTTTAGATTAACTGACTGAATCTCATCAAAAACAAGTTCCAAGCCCAATTTTTCGGCTTGATGTTGCATTTTTAAGACAAGATCAACACCAGAGATGCTCTCGTAGGATGGAAAATTAGAGATTTCGTAACTTTGTACCACTTGACCACCCATCATATACTTTTCAATCAGTACCACACTTAGACCACTACGTAAAGCATAGATAGCGGCAGTGAGCCCTGCAGGGCCACCACCAACAATCACTACATCTATATTTTTCTCCATTATATCTCCTTATTAAGCTTCAAATGTAATATAACAACCTGTTGTTAATGCTGGAATTGCAAAACTAAATACTCCATTAGATGCAGTCGCACTAACTGTACCAATCACCGATGTTTTATCATAAGTATATACTTTCATAGTTAAGGTTGTTATTGTTTCGTCATTAAGCAAAACCACCAATTCTGGCAAATCTGCACATTCTTCTAAAGTATAACCTTCAAACAAGTATTCTACACTTCCCTCTTCATGAGTTGGTTCTACTGGTAAAAAATCATCAAAATAAATTTCCGCAATCATATCTTGGTTTTGAGCATTTGTATAAGCTACCATAATATTGCCATATTGTTGATACAACGCATACAAAGTTGTATCTTGTGTAAATTGATAAGTCGTTAGATCAAGTTGTTCACCACCATCTGTCAATGACCATCCATCAACATCTAGCACAATACCAGTATCTACAAAAGTTGTTATTTCAACTTTTGGAATATTGGTCGCAACAGTGCCTTTATCTACCCATACTGGCAACAATTCGTCC
>JAZSRJ010000044.1:0-16169 GCA_045538425.1 Clostridia bacterium | reverse complement strand
TATTAGTGTCCAACAATCAAGATGTGCCTACATCTGCAACAAATAGAGGTGGTGTAGTTGGTTCTGCGAATATTACGAATTGTACATGGCAAAATATACAAGTAGATGTTTCTACTATGAAAGGTGAAACTGTCGGAGGATTGATATCAACTATATCTGGTACGGATGCAGAGTCAACTTTCAACAATATTGTGATCGATATTGAGAAGGTGACTGCCACGATGTATACAGCTGGTGTTGTGGTGTTTGCGTCAGGTGATCAATTTACTTCGCTCTCTACCACTTTTAAAAATATTGTGGTGCAAGGATATTTCGAAGGATCTGGAGCATTTGGTTTTACTTGCGAGGTATATGAAGGTGTGACTATTTCTAATTCCATTGTCGATGCTGATCTAAAAGGATCTGGAGTTGTAGCAGGTTTTACAAACACAAATTCAGGAAACATTACCAACTGCTATTCTCAAGGTTATGTGGATATTAGTGGAATCAGTAGCATTGAGAATAATGATATCAGTACCTTTGTTGGACTCAATAGTGAGAGTGGAATAATTAAAGATTGTTACACCATTAGTCGTTATGTCTACGGGAACAAAGTAGTACATTATTACAACGAAAATAAAGGTGCGCTTGTAACAATGAATAACGGTACGATTAAGGATTCTTATTATTTCCAAGATATTACACCTTATTGTACTGATCAAAATAATGTGGAAGCTAAGAGAATACAAGATGGAGCTTATTCAAAACCAAGTATTCCTACAGATCTTCCGGTAACTGTAGAGCTTCGAGACTTGGTTAAAGTTGCGGGGACTGACGGGTATGGTTATGACGATGACGATGAAGTGAGTGTGGATAACATCATCTTGTATGCGGAAAAATCAACTCCACAATTAAAATTAAGCCATGTTGCTTCTACAGGTTTAGTTATTGCAGACAATGTCGAAGTTGCTAATGATGTTGATGGTATTGTCTTTGGTGGACAAGGTGGTGGTACATATATCCATGTTGGTGGATCTAGCGAATCTCGTGGTATTATTGACTACTTCCGTATCAACAATGGTACAAGTTATGTGATTAGCAATACTTTCATTACAGATAGTGATACAGATAATGATACCGATATGATATTCTCTGGACTCATCAATCGTGTGAGTTATCTCGTGGGACCATTAGCATCAGGTAATGTTAATAGTTTTGTGGAAAATATTACGAATATAACAACTGTTGCAGGACATGTTCGAGAATCACAATTCTTTACAGATGGTGCGTATGCAACGAGATATAAGTCTAATACTAATGTTATCTATGCCACACAAGATGGTACATCAGCAGATATAACAAATATGGTTATTTGTTATCCAAATGGTGCAACTACTACCATCTCTCACAACTTTGCAGATTATGGTAGTCTAGACTTTAGCGATAACTATATTATGATTGCGACAAGTAATAAGAATGTAGATCCTAACGAGTATGATATCACTCGTCGTACACTCAACTATGGATATCCAGTGCTTCGCTGGACACTCATGGACGATTGTATGACAAGTGGTGGAAGATTGTCCGATCAGTATTATTGGACATCTACCGAAGTGAATGACTTAATTAAGATTGATGAGAATAATGTTACTATTGACTACGATATCGACCTTGGTAACAAACTTTGGACACCACTTGATGGAACAAATGTTGAATTGGTCGGTAATTTACAAGGCATTGCTGATACAAAGATTGACAGATCAAGATCGGATACGTTTGGTAAGCCTTATACCTCTTCACGTGGTCAAACACTCAACCGTATCTACAATATGACTATCTATAACGAAGAAAAAACATTGCTAAAAGATGCTAGTCGAAATCAATATGTTGGATTATTCTCTACATTGGCTAGTGCAACCAATATTCGTATGGAAAATGCGATTGTATATAATCCATATGCATCTTCGTTATATACCGGTACGATTGCTGGTGAATTAACATCAGGTGGATCTAGACTTGCAGCTATTAATAATGTTGTAAAAGTTTCTTCTGGTACTGTATCCGATCTGATTGGATATAGTAATGGTGATGTGAGTCTAGCATATAGTATCTATACAACAGGTGCGCGCAATATTGTGACAAATGGTGCATATAAGTATGAAACGTATACCAGTGCGAAAGATATTGTAGGATATTTAGAAACTGGTACATTATCTCAAGCCTATACAACAGATAACAGTGCTATTTCGGGAAGTGTACAACAAGCTGTTTATTGGAATAATGGCTCAACAGATCTAACCAATGGAGTTCTCGAAGGATTTGACTGGTCTGTATGGCAAAGAGATAATAGTGCAGAACATTACTTCAATATGCCATATATCGATGGAGACTATCCATTCTGGATTGACGAGGTTTCTGTAGATTCAGAAGGTAACTATATTATTGATGACGAGAAGCATAATATCTATAGCGAAGATAACTATGATGATGATTATGGTTATTATATTAGAGACGAGTATGACTTAACAGTTCTTGCTTATATGGTTAATGTTGATGGTTATACCTTTGACAATGTAAAATTTACAATTTATTTTGATATAGATTTAGCTGGTAAATATTGGACCCCTATAGGGACAAAAACTACACCATTTAAGGGCAAGTTAGAAACAGAATTTTCTGGTGGCTACAAATACGTAAAAAATATGAATATATCTCGTATTCATTCATCATATGATGATACAGACAATGTTGGACTTTTTGGATATATCAATAACGCAACTATAACTATAAGAATGAAAAATTCTCGTATATTCTTAACCAATAAAGATACAATCGCTGATAATGTCGGAGCAATTGTTGGGTATGCTACGGATAGTGAAATTGTTAATACAACAGTAGATAATGTTACGATCTATGCCAATGGCAATCATGTCGGTGGACTTGTAGGGTATAGCGATAATTCTACTATTTGTAACTCAAATACATCTAATTCTTCCATTATGGGTGCCAACTATATTGGTGGTTTAGTTGGACAATCTAATGGTGGAACAATTGAGTTATCTTATGTAGATATAGTAACTATTGGTCGAGTGTCTAATTATGTCTTACCAAGCACATCTAGTGCAAGCTTTGCTATTAGAGAGGTGAGTGCTAAAGAATTGCCAACAGGTCTTATAATTGGTGGTTTCATTGGTGTCTCGTTAGATACCAATGTCTTGGAAAATATTGTAAGCAATATCACAATGCCTGCTAGTGGTGGTACTCAAGGTAGTGTATTTGGTTACTTACAATATACAAGTACTACAACATCCATGACGACTGGTGTCCATAATATCTATGTTGAGGATGAAGATACCAATATCAATATCTACGGAAGTGCAAATATTGGTAGTGGCAATAACAACGTAACAATGCTTTTGACTAATAATAAATATACGGCTTTAACAGAAGCTTCGAATACCAATAATTACATTGGGCGTATGTCAGGGGCTCCAACAGATTTGACTGGAAACAATCCATGGTGGTCTAACCGTACAACTGATGGTATAAACAATATTGCTAGACTTTATTATGAGCCTAGTGATGGTAGTATTTCTAAAGAAATTAGTTATGCCAACTTGCCAGCGACCTTATCTCTTAGATATTATGGTGGCAGTGTGCCAACCGCAATATACCAAATTAATGGTGGTAATGGTTACAATACGATTTATTTCGATGGAACAAATATTGTAAAATCAATGGGAACAACCTATTATCCATTGCAAAATATTACGATAACGGGTGTAACGAATCAAATTACAATTACATCAACTGTGCCATATATGAATGCAATTAGTGATGGTAATGTTGTTTTATATAACCTTAATGTAAAACTTAATTATCCATTAGTGAGATCTATCAGTGGTGGTGAGTATTCGAAGATCATGATTGAGATGAATAATGGATATGGTTCAGCACTTGCACTTGTTTGTACCGGTGGTACTGGATATAGTCGTATTACAGTGAGTGGTACGATTACGCAACCACTTGCAGATGATAGTGGTGCTACGTATATCGGTGGTTTATTTGGACAACTAAGCAATGTTTCTCTCAATGGTCAAGAAGATCTCTCAATTGAAACGATTATTAATACAGTAAAACCTGTAGATCATGTTGGTGGTGTTGTAGGGCGTTATACTGCATCAAGTAGTTATCAATTAGAAAATTTTACATGCAGTAACGATATCGTTGTTGGTGCTACATCAAAGTATGTTGGTGGCCTTGTGGGGTATTCTAGTGGTAATCTGACAAATTGTACATATTTTGGTAATATTACTGCGAAGAAGACAACAGAAGGATATACTGATGAAAATGGTTTGTGGGTTAATTCAACTACAGTAGGTGCTGAGTATTTAGGTGGCCTTGTAGGGTGTCTTGGAAGTAGTAAAACTATAGAAAATTGCACTTATGGTGGTGAGCGGTTAACCGGTAAATACCATACTGGTGGTATTGCAGGAAAGAATGATGGCACGATAACAACTTGTATGGTTGAATATCATGATGGGGAAATGATTATTGAGGCTAATTTGGCAGGAGGTGTTGCTGGTTATAATGGTGAAACAGGAATAATTCAAGGAAGTTCATCCAGTTATACATTGATTAGTAATGTGCATGTTGTTGCCAATCGTGGATCAACGCAAGCAAACTTTGCTGCAGGGGGTGTTGTTGGTTATAATAGTGGATTTGTTTGTTATTTTACGGTTAATGTAATAATCACCAGTGATTGTAATGGTGCTATTGTTGGATATCAAAATGGTGGAGCTATCTGTAATGTTGATATAATTAACTGTGCAAATATTATTTATGCTTATGGAGAATATAGTTACATTGGTGGCGTTGTTGGCTATATGAACGATGGTTACATAGTAAATGCAAAAGTGACAACTGATATATCACATAATTCTGCTGATAATATTGGTGGTATTGTCGGTTATATGAACTATGGAGAAATAGACACTGTATCTGTAAAATCTGTATCTGGTGTTAACAATGTTGGCGGTATTGTTGGATATTATGTTGATGGATTGATCAGCAATCCAACGGTTGATGGTAAAGTTACAGGTAAAGACTATGTCGGTGGTGTTGTAGGACAAGGAAGTTATGGCGATGTTTGGACTTATACAACCAACTTTAGTGTACATGGACAAACTTTAAATGTTGGTTTTGCAACTGGTTCTGATCCATCTCTCGTAACTAATGGGTATTATCGTTTGCAATTCTTCAATTCTTGGAAAGAATTGACAGGATCTAGTTACGGAGATTATACTCAATTTTCTAATAAAGGGACTCCAAATGAAGTTTGTTATATCAAAATGATAGACAAACATACTCCATATTATATAAAGACAACAGACACTTACACATATATAACAAAAGATACATTAGAACCTGAGTATAAGGATGAAGACGGTGGATATTGGAATATAAAAGATTCCCATTTTAATTTAGCAGAATATGGGTTGTTTAATACCGTGACTTATGGTAGTGGTGCCAATTGGTCTAGCTATCCAATCACATATGAACATATAGATTGGACTGGTACAACGATGGATTATAGTAATATTGATTATTCTGGGGATTATGGTAGAAGTTTCTTTAAAGTGAAGACTTACACATTAAGTCTTTATAATGGAAAAGCCAATAAAGTGTCTACGACCCTTACAATGATGGGTGGATATCAATATGGTGATTATTTATTGGTAGATCATGGAGATCTTTTGGATGGTTCTTCAAGAAGTGATAAAAATATTTCTTTGTTAGGTTCTACAGCAGATAATACGAACTTACAATATTATTATCAATCAGCGACTGGTGGTAATTATTATAATGCTTCTAGTGCAATCTTAAAACCTACGGTTACAAGTAGTGGTACAGTGTATTATGCGACACCTTATTATTGGTACTATATTGAGGGAATAGTTCCTCTTGCTGTAGTGGGGCCTGAAATTGGTCAAGATGGAGGATATTATACTGAAAAAATGACATTCTTAGATGATTATTTCTATGCCAATGCTAACAAAACGAGAGTTTATCATTGGATTCCATCACAAGGAACAGCTGATGCATTGATGCCATTTGTGTATAAGTATGAATATGATGATTCATGGTTCAATGGGCATACAGAAGTTGTTCCAACATCAAAAAGCGAAATGTCAGATGGTATTTTAATTACTCATGGTACTACAGGATTTGAATACGGAGGTAGAGATTTATTTTGGGGAGATGATGAAAATGTTTACTTATGGCATATCTATGCTAATACATCTTCAGGACTTACTGTTATTTGTGATGATGAGCAAAATGAAAAGGATGGAGTAGAAGGTGTTGTGGATGGTGTTAATGACAATAATAACTATAATACAATATTAAAATCTTATTATGGTAGTTGTTATTCTATGATGAAATCTTATTTGAGGTCAGAAGAATATTATTCTGAAGCTCAAAGTATGTCAGTCACACTCACAAGTTTCCCATTCATATGGTTGACATCTAAATCATAATGACAAAAAAAGAAAACCGATTTTTCGGTTTTCTTTTTTTTCATTTATCATTCATATGTTTTGTTTTGGGGACAATAAGTAAAGTGTTTGTTAATGGGTAGCAGGTAGAGATTGAGTCTTAAAAAAGAAAAAATGGAATGAATATAACAAATGGATGATGGTTATTATAAGATCATGATCATAAAAAAATAACAATGGACATCCATTGTTATTTTATCTTTTGACTGGTATCCCTTACTGGACTATGTGCAAGAGTTATGGCTAATACTTGTTTTGCTTTGCCTTTTTCTTTGAGTAGTTTTGCACAAGCATCAATGGTAGCACCAGAGGTGATTACATCATCGATGAGCAACACAATTTTGTTGCGATAAATATTGCGGATCGTTAAGTCAAACGCATTGGCTACATTTTCTTTTCTATTTTTGGTGTTGTACATGGTTTGACTTGGTGTATCTTCTACTCTTACCAGATGTTCTGTATCCATTGGAATATTGTAAGTGGTAGATAAGTCTTTGGCAAGCAGTTCTGCTTGATTGTATCCTCTAGATTTTGTTCTTTTTGGATGCAGTGGAACAGGTACAATGATATCTGCACTCCACTCATTGTCTTCAAAGAGTTTTGTGATCAGTTTTGAAAGTGTATCAAAAAGATATTTTGCATTGTCGTATTTGATCATACGGATAGCACGAGTGATAGGATACGTGTAGACAAAGACTGATCTACATGCATCAAAATACCATGGATCAGGATTAGACTTGCACTGGTCACAATAATCGCTCTCATCATGCAACTTTTGACCACAACGCAGACACAGGTGTCCATCTAGATAGGGTAACTTACTTTCGCACTCTGGACAAATATCTAATTCTTCATCAATCTCGCAATTGCAAAAGATGCAAGTGTAGTGTGGTGGAAAGAAGAAATCTTTTATCTTTTGTAACAAGGACATTGTCTATACTCCTTTCCCAAAGAGGTTGTCCATATTGGTTTTGCTTTCTAGTAAGAAATGTGATAGCATGCTATATCTTACAGCTGTGTAGGTGTTGTGTACCATAGATGCGATATTTTTCTTAGAGCCTACTAATACGACCATCTTTTTCGCACGTGTGACAGCCGTATACAACAAGTTGCGCGTAAGAAGCATATACGCGCCACTCACGACTGGAATAATGACCACATCAAACTCACTACCTTGGCTTTTGTGGATGGTGATAGCATAACTTAGGACCAGTTCAGTGATTTCTTGTGATAAGTATTGTGCTTCACGTCCATCTTCAAAGGTGACGGTGAGGGCAGAAGTTTCGCGGTCTATATGACTAATAATTCCAATATCTCCGTTGAAGACCCCAGTGCCTTTCTCTAGACCTCTTGTCCAGTTGCGTTCGTAATTGTTGGATGTCTGCATGACACGGTCGCCTAGACGATAGATGATATTGTCTCTCACCAATTCTGGCTTTGACAAACTTGGTGGATTGATATTGTTTTGTAAGTGTACATTCAGGTTTTCTACACCGCACACACCTGCGCGCATTGGTGCAAGGACTTGTATTTTGTCTGTGTCAATATGTAGATAATTGGGGATACGCTTTGTCTCCAGTGCCAGTACGGCATCCAACATATCTTGTGGGTTGTCATAAGACTCAAAGAAAAAGTCTCTTGAGTGATTGTCGATCAATGGCATTTTCCCTTGGTTGATAAGATGCGCATTGGTTACAATCAAGCTTTGGTCGTCTTGACGATAGATTTGTGTTAGTTGCATGACAGGGATGGTGCCACTTTTTAAGATATCTGCTAGGACATTACCTGCACCAACACTTGGTAACTGGTCTTTGTCTCCAACTAAGATCAGTCTTGCGTTGTTGCGGATAGCACGAAGTAAGTAAAACATTAATTGTACGTCTACCATACTCACTTCATCTACGATTATGACATCAAATGGTAACTTATTGCCAGAATGGTAGAAAAACATAGTTGGACTACTATAGTCTAGTTCTAGTGCTCTATGGATAGTACTTGCATCTGTTCCGGTTGATTCGGCAAGACGTTTTGCTGCACGTCCAGTAGGGGCAAGAAGTTTGACTCGCATTCCCATCGATTTGTAGATCTGTAAGATACATTTGACAATAGTGGTCTTTCCTGTACCTGGTCCACCAGTGATGACGCTTACGCCATTGTTGATTGCTAGATCGACTGCATCTTTTTGTTTGTCGTGCATGGTGATATGGTTGAGTTGTTCGTAGATTGAGATTTCGCTACTAACATCCATTGTGCGGACTTGACTACTAGCAAGCATGGTTAGAAGTTGTGCTACCATTCGTTCGGTTTGGAACATCTTATATAGCATAATGATGGTGGTGTCTTCAAGTTGTAAGCGTTTGATTTGGCTATCGTGTTCAAGTTCGTTTAGTCTTAAGTCAATACTTTCTTTGATATCGTCTAGTGGTAGGGCAAGTACTTTTGCGACTTCCTCAAGAAGATTGTCGTATGGAATATAGGTATTGCCGTTTTTGTCGCTATTTTCTTTTAGGATATACAGTAGTCCAGCACGGATACGGAATGCACTGGTTGGGGCAATCCCCATATTTTGCGCAATACGGTCTGCTGTCTTGAAACCAATACCGTCCACTTCTTCCGTCATACGATAAGGATTATTTTTTAAGATAGTCTCTGTTTTGTCTCCATAAAAGTTGAAGATCTTTAGAGCCATATTGGTGGTGATATTATAACTTTGCATCATCATGATGGCGTCTTGCATATTGCGAAGGCTAGTAAAACTATCTGCAATATCTTTTGCTTTTTTGCTACTAATTCCTTTGACTTCGACTAGTCTTTCTGGACTAAATTCGATAACGGATAAGGTATTGGTGCCAAACTTTTCAACAATTGCTGTTGCAGTAATTGGACCGATACCTTTGATAAGACCACTAGACAAGTATCTAATGATTCCGTCAATATTGTTAGGAGGGGCAACACGGGCGTTTTTAACTTGAAACTGTGTACCATATTTGGCATGTTTTGTGTAAGCACCTTCTAGTTCTAGCCATTCGCCACCATTTAGGTTGGGAAATTTACCGACACAAGTAATATATTCTTGTCCAACTTCTAGTACCAGTACAGTATAGTTGTTGTCGCTGTTGTGGTAGATGACTTCTTCAACTGAGCCAGATATAACCATAGTGCCTCCTTATCAAACATTTGTACTAATAGTGTATCAAAAAAGATCAGTTGTTGTCCAATGGATTGGAAAAATATTTGTTTTAATTTTCTGTCGAAAAGCATGGTTGGACTCGTAAAAAAACTAGGAAAAAAGATTGTGTTATTGTGTTTTTTTTGGTACAATACTAGCATAACAACTGTATTTAGGAGTAATTATGGGTTTATTTTCATATATCTTTGCATCAGATAATGCACGCAACTTGAAAAAACTAGAAAAGATTGCAAAATTGATTGAAAGCAAAGAAGAACAATATAAAGCAATGAGCGAAGAAGATCTAAAGGGATGCACGCAAGTCTTTAAGCAAAGATTGGCTGATGGCGAAACATTGAATGATATTTTGCCTGATGCTTATGCCTGTGTTAGGGAAGTCGCTGACCGTGTGCTTCACCAAAGACCTTATCATGTACAATTGCTTGGTGCGATTGCACTATTCCAAGGACGTATTGCCGAGATGCGTACTGGTGAAGGTAAGACACTAACTGAGAGTCTTCCAGCATATCTTGTAGCACTTGAAGGGAAAGGTGTTCATATTGTTACGGTCAACGATTATCTTGCAAAACGTGATAGCGAATGGATTGGTAAGATTTTCCGTTATCTAGGACTTACTGTAGGGTACAATCCAGCAGGAATTGATCCTAATACGAAAAGAAAAGCATATCTAGCAGATATTACTTATGGTACCAACAACGAATTTGGATTTGATTATCTTCGTGACAACATGGCTAGACGCAAAGAAGACAAAGTCCAACGTGGACAACATTTTGCCATTGTGGACGAGGTAGATAGTATCCTTATTGACGAAGCTCGTACACCACTCATCATTAGTGGTATGGGTAAAAAAGGTAGTGATGGATATATTAAAGCAGATAGTTTTTGTCGTACACTTAGAAAAACAGATTACGAAATTGATGAAAAAGAAAAATCTGTTAGACTTCAAGAGAGTGGTATTGCGAAAGCAGAACGTTATTTTGGTGTAGACAACTTGTCTGATATTGAGAATATCGAACTCAACCATTATATCAACAACGCCCTTCGTGCTCATTTTATCATGAAAAGAGACAACAACTATATTGTTAAGAATGATGAAATTGTGATTGTTGATGAGTTTACTGGACGTCTTATGGATGGCAGAAAGTATAGCAATGGTCTTCACCAAGCCATTGAAGCTAAAGAAAAAGTGCGTATTAAAGAAGAAAGCCAAACAATGGCAACCATTACGTTCCAAAACTATTTTAGATTGTATCATAAGTTGTCTGGTATGACCGGTACAGCCAAAACAGAGGAAATGGAGTTCAACAAAATCTACAACTTAGACGTTGTTACCATTCCTACGAATAAGCCTGTTGCTAGAAAAGACTACAATGATGTGATTTATGCAACAGAAGATGCAAAATACCGTAATATTGTCGAAGAAGTTAAGAAAGTACATGAGACAGGTCGTCCAATTCTAGTTGGTACTATTACCATTGAAAAAAGTGAACGTATTAGTAAAGAATTGAAGATGGCAGGGGTAAAACATACTGTCCTTAATGCTAAAAACCACGAACTTGAAAGCCAAATTATTGCGCAAGCAGGTAGACTCAACCAAGTAACCATTGCTACCAATATGGCTGGTCGTGGTACAGATATTTTGCTTGGTGGCAACCCAGAGTTTCTTGCAAAACACAAAATGAAAGAACTAGGGTATGCAGAAGACGTGATCGAATATTGCACCTCTTTTGATACAACTAACGAAACAGAAGAACTTAAAGAAGCTCGTGCAAAATACCAAGAAGTTTATCAAGAATTCAAGCAAGGTACAGATAAAGAAAAAGAAGAAGTAAAACAACTTGGTGGTCTACATATTATTGGTACAGAACGTCATGATAGCCGTCGTATTGACAATCAGCTACGTGGTCGTGCTGGTCGTCAAGGAGACCCAGGTAGTAGTGTATTCTATATTAGTTGTGAGGACGAACTTGCTCGTGTCTTTGGTGGTGACAAATTAAAAGCCATGATGACCATGTTTAGAATTGATGAAGATACTCCTTATCAATCTAGAATGATTAGTGGGCTTATTGAAAAAGCACAAAAACGTATTGAAGGGTTCAACTTCTCAATGCGTCATACTGTCCTTCAATATGACAATGTGCTCAACGAACAAAGAAAGATCATTTATGCAGAACGTAATCGTGTGTTAGATGGCGCTAATATTCATGGTGAAGTCATTGATATGATTGACGAATATGCAAAACAAATTGTTTTTGATCATCTAGATGAAAATGGTAGTCTAGATACTTGGGATCTAGCAGAACTTAACAATGCACTTCGTGGCACAGTACTTCCAAAAGAAGCAGATGACTTCTTGGTAGAGGAAAAACTCGAAGACTTAGAAGTAGATGAAATTGCTGATCTTGTTGCGCAAGAAGCTATTTTGTTGTATGAAAACAAAATTAGTCAGTACAAAGAAGAGTTTGGTATTGATTTGTCTCAACACGAACGTGCATGCTTATTACAACACGTTGATGTGGCTTGGATGCAACATATTGATTTTATGGACATGCTTAGAAAAGAGATTGGTCTTCAAGCACATGGCAACCATGATCCTGTACAAGCCTACAAGAAAGAAGGTTTTGAAGCCTTTGATAAAATGATTAGCAAAGTTCGTGAAGGTGTAGCAAGATTCTGTTGCCAAATCCAAATTAGAGTGGAATACAAGCCAATGCCTAAAAAAGAGAAAGAACCTGTGATCATTGATCAAAAACCAACAACTGTTAAAAAGGCTACTAAAGAAGTAGGACGCAATGATGTATGTCCTTGTGGTAGTGGAAAAAAATATAAAAATTGTTGTGGGAGAGAAGAATAATGTTTGAACAAGAACTCCAACAATTGTCTTTGATTACTGACAGCCTAAAAGTGTGCTGTCAGTGTCTTTGACTTAGATCACTTAAAACAGCGTATCAAAGATCTTGATGAACAACTAAAGCAAGAGTCTGTCTATACTAATATAGAGTTGTCTGCAAAATATAGTAAAGAACTAGTAAGATTGCAAAATGAAATTGCAGAATACGATCAATTAAAAGAAGAAGTAGAGTTTTTGCAGTTTGCGATTGATAGTGCAGAAGAAGATTTGGCTAATGCGGATGAATCTTACTTAAAAGATAGTCTTAATCAACTTCAACAACAAGTAGATGCATTTTATATCAAAACACTTCTATCTGGTAAATATGATAGTAGCAATGCCTATATCAAATTACATAGTGGTGCAGGTGGTACAGAGAGTTGTGATTGGGTGGCGATGGTATATCGTATGTATACCATGTTTGCTAGTAAAAAAGGATATACATTGTCTGTAATTGATGAGCAAGAAGGAGACGGTGCAGGATACAAAAGTATCACTTTCAAGTTGACGGGTGACAATGCATACGGATATATGAAAAGTGAGCATGGTGTCCATAGACTTGTACGTATTAGTCCTTTTGATGCCAATAAGCGTAGACACACATCTTTCTTGTCTGTGGAAGTTATGCCAGAGATAGAGAATGATGACGAAATTGTCATTGATGATAAAGATATAAGAGTGGATACGTATCGTGCCAGTGGTGCTGGTGGACAACATATCAATAAGACAGATAGTGCTATCCGTATTACACACTTTCCAACAGGAATTGTAGTTACTTGTCAAAACGAACGTAGTCAACAACGCAATCGTGAAACAGCTTTTCATGTGTTAAAATCAAAATTGCTTGCCTTAAAACTAGAAGAAGAACAAAAAGAAGCAGATAGAATTAAGGGGGTAGAGCGTAAAATTGAATGGGGTAGCCAAATTAGAAGTTATGTATTTTGTCCATATACAATGGTCAAAGATCACAGAACAAAATGGGAAACTTCCAATATAGATGCTTTTATGAATGGCAATATTGAAGATTGTATGGCAACATACTTAAAAGAGTTTGCAGAGAAAAGATAGGATGAGTCCTATCTTTTTTAGTTGCAATGTGGTCAAAAAAGTGTTAAGATAGGAAAGAGAAAAAGGAAAGAAATTATGAGTTACGAATTAGTTGCAAAACAAAAGTTTGACTTTTTAGTAAAGAATTATAAAAGACAAGACATCTTAATCTTAGCCATTGAGTCTAGTTGTGACGAGACTAGCATTGCTGTTGTGAAAAATGGCAGAGAAGTGTTGTCCAACGTGATTAGTAGCCAAATTGATATTCACAAACGTTTTGGAGGTGTTGTGCCAGAAGTTGCTAGTCGCAACCATCTAATGGCTATTTCTAATGTTTTGGATGAGGCACTAGAAAAAGCAAAAGTTACCATGGCAGATATTCATGCTGTGGCTGTGACTTATGGTGCTGGACTTGTGGGGGCTCTTATGGTAGGGGTGACATTTGCTAAGAGTCTTGCGTATTCCTACAATTTGCCACTCATTAAGGTCAATCATATTAAAGGACATGTGTCGGCCAATTATATTGCACATCCTGACTTAAAGCCACCATTTTTGAGTCTTATTGTCTCTGGTGGGCATACTGCAATTGTGAAGACAAAAGATTATTTGCACAACAATTTGATTGGTTCAACAGTGGATGATGCCATTGGTGAAGCCTATGATAAAGTGGCAAAAGTATTGGGGTTAGGCTATCCAGGTGGCCCAGTGGTAGACAAAATGGCAAAAGAAGGGTCTCATAGTATACAGTTTTTGAAAAAAGATGTCATGAAAGGGACGTTTAATTTTAGTTATAGTGGATTAAAGACAGCAGTTATCAATTATATTCATAAGCAAAAACAAAACAATGCAGAGATTCCTGTTGCGGATGTTTGCCATAGTTTTCAATGTGAAGCAGTAGGTGAATTAGTGACCAAAACACTGGCTGCAGCGAAAAAATATCGTATCAAGACGGTAGCGGTTGCTGGGGGTGTTGCTGCTAATGGATATCTTAGAAAAACTTTGACGGAAGAAGGGGAAAAACAAGGAGTAAAAGTGTTGTTCCCTCCAATGATACTTTGTACAGACAATGCTGCTATGATTGGGGCGGAAGCGTATTTCAATCTGATTAGTGGAGAGGGGCTTGCAGATATGACTCTTTCAGCATGTAGTGGACTCAATCTTAAGTACAGTGTTAAAAAATAAAAGACTACGTTAGGTAGTCTTTTTCTTTTCGTCTGTTTTCACAAAAATAAGACATAAGTATCTAAAATAGAACAAAGAAACATGGTCATAATTATGGTATACTTAAGTTGTAAAAGGAGACGACTATGACACAAATGTGTATAATGGATTATTGGATGCTAGCCAAAGACATTGATATGGAGAAAAAGAAAAAGTATATCCAGTTACATATTGGGGATGCGAATATTCTGCTTCGTATCAAACAATTGCTCAGTCAAAAATGTTGTTGCGAAGACGAATTGAGTGACAGCGATAGACAACATTTGCTTGCTTTTATTGGGGAAAAGCAAAAAGAATATCAAGATGAAAAATACGCATGGATTGATGCCTATATTGCAGAACTAATGGGAGAAAACGAAATAGGGTAAACGAGCTAGTTTGCTCGTTTTTTATTTTTCGCATATTTTTTCAGTCAGTGTCATAAGCATAAGTAGAACACGTAAAAGGATAGATGGATGCGAAAAAACATTTTTTTTAGTTTTAGAATCAAACCAATTTTTGTAGTGGGACTTATATTATTGCTTAGTTTTGTGCTAAGTTATTCCATTGTGAAAGTCAGTGCACTTGCCCAACCCAAAGGACAATACACGATTGTACTAGATGCTGGACATGGGGGAGAAGATGGTGGCTGTGTAGGGGCTACAGGAATTAAGGAAAGTGATCTCAATCTCAATGTTGTTAAAAAGTTGCAACCATATCTTGTAGGGTATGGGTTTGATGTGGTGTTAACAAGAAAAGACAATGGTAGTCTTGATCCGGATAAGCAAAAAGATATGGCAAAACGAGAACAACTAATTGCGGGTTCAAAAGCCAATATGGTATTGTCTATTCACATGAATAGTTATCCTACCAGTGATCAATATGGGGCACAAGTGTACTATCAAGAAGGTACAGAAGAAAGTAAGAAGTTTGCACAAATGATTCAATCACAATTTCAAAACCATCTCAATACAAAAAGAGAAGCCAATCATGGAGATTATTACATATTAAAATGTAGCAAAACTCCAACTGTTTTGGTAGAATGTGGCTATTTGTCCAATCCTGAAGAAGAGCAATTATTGGTGAGTGAAGATTATCAGGAAAAGTTGGCGTACCAAATATTTTGTGGGATTGTAAAATATCTTAATATAAGAAAAAATTAAGGGGATACAATCAGTTTTTATATCAAAATAGTTACATAACATAGTCATAATTTCAAGATTAACATATTTTAAGTAAAAGGTGCAATTCGTATTGCTCCTTTTTTATTGTTGTAAAATTTTGTGTTTTGTTTGACAAGAATGAT
>JAZSRJ010000028.1:0-5662 GCA_045538425.1 Clostridia bacterium | reverse complement strand
ATCTTTACACACCCTGCCATCTCCATTTCTCTTTCTTCTTTTCGATGAACCACATGGGCCTGAACATCATGCAAGTGGTATTCACAACCAAAGAATGTTCCATCAGGAAGCAACCACCCCGTTACAAACTCATCTCCCAACACAGCAGTACCATGCCAATCTAGACTATACCAATCGTCAGCTTTGACGATATCCAACTTCTCAATATTGGTAACTTTGCTTTTTTGATGTTTTACGCCGAAGGCAACAAGTTTTGCATTATCTTTTGGGGTTGTCTCATCCCAATGCCACCAATTGTTGTCCACTTTCACAAAAGACATCTGTTTTGATTGCTTTGCATATTGCTTGAGTGTGTCAAAATCCATATCTCATCTCCTACAATTAGTATAACACAAAAAAATATCCTTGTAAAGGAGATCCTTTTAGACAAAAATAGCCTAAAAAACAATTGTATCTCTTCAAAAAATACAAAAAAGAAAATAATTTGAAAAATCTGAAAGAAAATTGTTGACAAATCTTTCTCTTTCATGTACAATTCTATCGTTACCCAATAAAAGCAAGGTAATATCTATGGTCCCATGGTCAAGCGGTCAAGACACCACCCTTTCACGGTGGTAACAGGGGTTCGATTCCCCTTGGGACTACCAATTAGATTTGCATCAGGGTACTCCCGAATGCAATATGGCGGCGTAGCTTAGCTGGTTATAGCGTTCGGTTCATACCCGAAAGGTCGAAGGTTCGAATCCCTCCGCCGCTACCAAATACAAAATCCCGATAGGGATCTTTTTTCTTATTAAGCGAGGGATGAGAACCTTGTAAGGTTCGGCAGTCTCTGCTGTCCGGAAGAAATGCGCACTTTGATCACTTGCCACACTAAGTGAGTACACCTTTTTATGAAGAATATGTAACTGCGTGTAGGTATCCCTCCGCCGCTACCAATAAAAATAGAAACCTGTATGGGTTTCTTTTTTTGTGGAAATATATTCCAAATAATTTGACTTATCTAAAATAATTCTTTACTATTAATATATAAGTATAGGTTTTTGACAAAAAAGGTAAGGATATGTTTCACAATCTCAATAAGAAATTAAAAGAATCATTCTTTAGTGTTTTTCCTGTTGTCCTCATTGTGCTAGCCATTGCACTATTTTTAGTAGATATTCCAGGAACACTCATTGTAAAATTTTGCATTAGTAGTATTTTGTTGTTTTTAGGTATTGGGTTATTCTCTCTTGGTGCAGATACATCCATGATGCCAATTGGACAAAATATTGCGTCATCACTCACAAAATCTAAAAAGTTATGGATCCTATTTGTTGCGTGTTTGGTTATGGGATTGTTGATCACAATTGCCGAACCTGATCTCTCCGTTTTAGCCAATCAAGTACCTGCAATCAACAAATGGCTTTTCGTTGCTACCGTTGGTATTGGTGTCGGTATTTGTTTCGTACTTGGTGCTGTAAGAATATTATTTCGTGTACCACTCGCATATATCCTCACGATTGGTTATGTATTATGTTTTGTTTTGTTATTCTTTGTACCTGAAACATTCTGGGCAGTTGCCTTTGACGCAAGTGGCGTTACCACTGGAGCTATATCTGTTCCTTTCATTATGAGCTTTTGTCTTGGTATGTCTGCTATCCGCGGTGGTAATAGCAGCGAAGAAGATAGTTTTGGACTAGTAGCAATATGTTCTATGGGACCAGTCCTTGCTATTCTTATTCTTGGACTTTTCTTTCAAAATGTTACTATTACACAATCCGCAAGCGAAATTGTCGCTGGCAATTGGTCCAGTATTCCAATGAATTATGTATCTAGTTTTGGACATTCTCTTTTAGAAGTCGCACTTGTGCTTTTACCAATCGCAGCCATCTTCTTCTTATTCCAATTCACTTTGATGAAATTACCAAAAATTCAAGTTGCCAAAATTAGTATTGGACTTGTGATTACTTACCTTGGTATATCTATATTCATGACGGGTGTTAATGTAGGATTCTCTGATCTTGGATCATTACTTGGAGAAAAACTTGCTAGTAGCAACTTCAACTGGTTGATCTACCCTATTGCTTTTGTCTTGGGGTATGTCATTGTTGCAGCCGAACCTGCTGTCCATATCCTAACCAAACAAGTTGCTGATGTCTCTGGTAATACAATCAATCGAAAAGTATTAAAAACAAGTCTTAGTATTGGGGTGGCATGTAGTGTCCTAATTGCAGTCATTCGTGCAACCTATTCGATTAACATTTTGTACTTTGTGCTTCCAATCTTTGCAATTAGTCTTGCTTTATCTTATTACAATCCTAAGCTCTTTACTGCTGTTGGGTTTGATGCCGGTGGCATTGCATCAGGTCCTATGAGTGCAACCTTCCTCTTACCATTTGTCGCTGGTATTGCTTCCGCTTTTGGAGCAGATCCAATGATTGGGGCATTTGGTACAGTATCCTTGATTGCTACCACACCAATCTTAGTTATCCAAATCTTAGGTGCTGTAGCGAAATTCACACGTGATAGAAGAACAGTCAAAGTTGCACCAACAACAGACAAAATTACCATCATTCATTTTGATTATTAATGTAAGGAGAAAATATGAAAAAGATACTTTGTCCCTATCAAGCATTGGTTATGATTATCAATGAAGATCAAGAAACAGAAGATAAGTTGTTAGAATTATTAGAACTGTATCATATAGAAAAAACCATGATCTCTAAAGCAAAAGGTACTGCACCATCTAGTATTTCTGATTTCTTTGGATTTGGTATTGTAGAAAAAATGATCGTTACGACTATGATTCCAAGCATCAAAGCAAAAGATATATTGACAAAACTTACTCAAGAACTAGAACTCAATGAAAAGAATAAAGGTATTGTATTTACCCTACCACTCACTGGTATGGATAGCCGATTATTTCAACAATTGGAGGAAAGAAAATGAACACAACACAAAATTATGAATTAATTATAACCATTGTGAATCGTGGTTTTGCTGATTATGTTGTAGAAGCAACAAGAAATGCTGGTGCAAGTGGTGGCACTATTGTACATGGACGTGGTACAGGTGACTATGAAAATGATAGCATCCTTGGTGTCTCTATCCAACCTGAAAAAGAAATGATTTTGACCCTTGTTGATCAAGAAGACAAACAACGCATCATGAATGCTATTGTTGAACATAGCGGTCTTACACAAGAAGGTAAAGGCATCTGCTTTAGTGTTCCAGTTTTGGATGTTGCAGGCATCAATCACTTAATGAAGAAAAATAACAACAAAAAGAAATAAGAGCTATTGCTCTTTTTTCTTTCGTATAACTTCGGGGAATTTGCATAAGGTAAAGTATCTTATAAGGAGGTGTGCTATGCAATTACAACCAGGTGAATACGCACCAAAAAATGGCACTTACAATGTCGTAGACAACAACGGCAATCATTACTATACGGTGGATATTGCAAAAGATCAAAAACTACCACCAACACAAAGTAGTGACTATTATTACGAAATAGAAGATTAAAAAACTCCCTAACAGGGAGTTTTTTATTAATCTTTTACTTTTTGGACCAATAATTCAAAATGACTGTTGCGACATCTAAGTTGTTGACCAAACTTATTATCAATGGCACATGCCCCACCAATACATTCCAAATCATAGACAACTCTCTCTACCGGATTGTCTACAAAACGGAATCCATGGAAATATTCAATAATATCACAGATATCTACAAAGAAGTGATAATTCTTTTCACCATACTCGTCCAATTTGACAACAGTATTACGATCTGCACGATTCTCATTCTTAGCGGTAACATATTCGAGTGTATCTTTACTAATCAAAGTAATGTACAATTCACCACCAACTTTCAATGCTTTTTTGATCTTCTCAATCAACTTTTTGAAGGCTTCCGTGTTTTGTTGGAATACAACATTGTACACAATGATAGCATCATAGGTATCATCTTCGATATCCATCTCCATAAAATCACCTAATCTACAATCAATGGTTAGGTTGTTGTCTTGCGCTTGTTTTTCTGTATAACTGATGGCATAATCACTGATATCAATTGCAGTAACATCAAATCCTTTTGTTGCGAAATAGATACTATTACGACCCAATCCACAACCCAAATCTAATACTTTTTTCTTGTCATAATTTTGCCATCTTTCACTAAGATAAGAGCATAATTTTGCTGGTCGTAACCACAACTCGTTTTCATACTTCTTCCAATCAAATACAATATTATTCATTTTTGTTCTCCTTTGTTTGTTCCATTAGTGTATCCATGGTGCTTGTTAGTTCACCAATACGTTCCAAAAATTCTTCTTGAGATATCTCTCCCTTATCTCTAAGGCTTTTTAATTTTTCAGCATAACTTTTAGCATTGAATAGTTGTTGTTCTTTTTGACTCATCCCTACTAATTGTCTATACGCTTTCACACACGCTACTTCATATAAGACAAATCCAATCAATGCACCAATTCCGCCTAAGAATAATACGATCATGGTAGTGACCCAACCTCCGTGACGGACATTGCTGTATTGTTGTACTGTCATCTTAACATCTTTAATACATACGATCAATAGATAGACCGAAGCAATGGTGGATAAAACCAAATTGCTTATCAAGTGTTGGACAACTTCTTGTATGGTCATACTTTGTCTACCATATAGACTTGCGATATCTGGTATAACAGATTGTAGTGTAGAATTATTTTGTTTTGCACCTATCCACAACAACACAATAGATACGATATTCAACACAATACCAATCGCGCTTACAATAATGGCACTCCATAGCCATTTTTTATATGTCAACTTCATTTTTTCTTTCTTTCCAATTTTTTAATAATCTTTTGATATTGTCTTTCACTAATTGCACCGCTACGCCATAAGTCCATGGCATTGTTACGTGCTTTTTCATCTGTCTTTTGTTGGTAATAATTGGTGCTCCCCATAGTAGCAGGGCCAGCATTGTATAGTAGATTGTTGCCACTATCTCCACTTATACCAGTACCATCAAATACAGCAGATTTTACATCACCAATAGATCCTGTCCTCAAGTCTTTTTCGAGTTCTTTTTCTTCTCTTGTCTTACACAATAATGCGACAATCATAATTAACCATTCTAGGAAAAAACTTCCCGTAAATGTATGTGCCACAATTAGCAATAGATACTTCACTCGATGTGTATAAAATTCTGTATAATTCATGTTGAAATATTTGATTTGCATAACGGCAAACATAACTTTCAATCCAAAAATCCCTAGTGTTACAAATGCAATAGCAAGCATTGCTACTTCAACACCACTTACAATATCTTCTCTCAACACATCTAGTGTCATAACACGATTGGCAAACCACATCACAACATCTGTTGCTCGTGCACATATCCAATCAAAAACAACGAAATTGGCCACAACATACGCAAGACAAGTCAATGCCACTAATAGTGTAATCACAAAGTTGATGATCAAAAACACTTTTTTTGCTTTCATATTCTCCCCCTAAAATGTATATCGAATTTTTCCAAACGTGAAAAATTGTTGTCCTAAAAACACAAAGAAATTGAGCCCCTTTGGTGTAACATAATCTACACGTCCCCAAAGACAATCTAACGATATTGCACCAACACTAGCACTATCACTGCTTCTACCACGATTATCTCCCAAAACAA
>JAZSRJ010000070.1:0-14171 GCA_045538425.1 Clostridia bacterium | reverse complement strand
TTTCCCAGGTTTTGATTGTACTAGACCATGTCAATTTGCTGATGGCATACGACTTGATCGAGAGATATAAGACAAAGATTGGAATTATCCAATCTTTTTTTATAAAACAATTGTTCTAATGATTTGACTTTTTCTTAGTATATCGTTATACTTTTATTAGTACTACATGTGAGGGGATTATGATCATACTAGGAATTGACCCAGGTCTTGCAATTGTTGGCTTTGGTGTTATTGAAAAAACGAGAGCCGGAGTTCGACTTATTGACTATGGTGTTATCAATACACCAAAAGAACATACCTTGCCAGAAAGACTAGAAGAGATCTATAATGGCATGACAGCCTTAATAGAAAAATATCAACCAGATCATGTTGCAATGGAAGAATTGTTCTTCAATACCAATATTACAACTGGTATTGCTGTTGCGGAAGCAAGAGGAGTAGCACTATGTTGTTGTATGCAAAAACTTGGCAAATCAAGATTATTTGAATACACACCACTCCAAATCAAACAAGCACTTACTGGATATGGTAGAGCAGAAAAACAACAAGTTCAATATATGGTCAAAACCATACTTAGACTCAAAGCTGTACCAAAACCAGATGACGCTGCAGATGGACTAGCTGCCGCTTTGTGCCATGCCCAAACAAGCCTTGTATTATCCAATACCAATATAAAATAGGAGACAACCATGTACGCATTTTTAAGTGGAATTATTGAAGAAAAAGATATCGATACTCTAGTGATCAATTGTAATGGAGTAGGCTACGAAGTATTTTGTAGTAGTTATACCTTAGACATGTTACCAAAAATTGGAGATGTTGCTACAGTATATACATATCTACATGTGAGAGAAGATGCTATGCAATTGTTTGGCTTTTCTTCCAAAGAAGAGAAAAAGATGTTTTTTGCACTAACAACAGTCAGTGGACTAGGTAACTAAACTGCAATTCAAATATTGTCAGGACTTAGACTAAACGACCTCATGAATGCTATCTATTATGGAGACAGCAATTCTATTAGCCATATCAAGGGTATTGGTAAAAAGACTGCTGAACGTATTATTCTAGAACTCAAAAACAAAGTGGATGTATTGCCACTTATCGATGGTGGTACAATGACTACTGTGAGTGTCTCTATGGCTGCCGAAACACCAGCAGTTAGTGAAGCAATTAGTGCACTTGTTGATATGGGGCTTAGCAAAGTAGAAGCAACAAAAATTGTAAAATCTGTAGCAACTGACAAAGACAGTGCAGAACAAATCATTGCAAAATCTTTAAGACATATGGGATAGAATTATGATAGGATATGAAGAAAATGATGATAGACTCATTACAAGCACACGACTTGTTGATGAAACTGATGTAGAAAACAAATTACGTCCAACAGCCATGAGTGATTATGTTGGGCAAGACAAAGTAAAGCAAAGCCTAGAGATCTATATTGAAGCAGCGAAAAAAAGAGGAGATGCTCTAGATCACGTTCTTTTATATGGACCTCCAGGACTTGGAAAAACAACTTTGTCACATATTATCGCCAATGAACTTGGTAGTTCAATCAAAATAACTTCTGGTCCAGCCATCGAAAAAGTGGCAGATCTAGCAAGTATTTTGTCTAATCTTAACGAACATGATGTTTTGTTTATTGATGAAATCCATAGACTTAGCCGTGCAGTAGAAGAAGTATTGTATCCAGCAATGGAAGACTATTCGCTAGATATTATCTTAGGAAAAGGGCCAAGTGCGCGCACCATGAGATTGCCACTGCAACCATTTACCTTAATTGGTGCAACAACCAAAGCCGGTATGCTAACCGGACCTCTTAGAGATCGTTTTGGTGTTGTATGTAGACTAGAGATGTATTCTACTGAAGAATTATCTACTATTATTACACGCAATGCTGAAAAACTTGGTATCTCCATCGATCCTGATGCAAGCATTGAGATGGCTAGACGTAGTCGTGGTACACCTCGTATCGCCAATCGTTTCTTAAAAAGAGTTAGAGATTTTGCTGATGTAAAAGGTAGTGGTATTATTACACTTCCAATATGTAAAGAAGCTCTTACCATGCTTGAAGTTGATGAATTGGGACTTGATTACAATGATAAAAAGATGCTATCTACCATTATTGATAAGTTCCATGGTGGACCAGTAGGCCTTGATACTCTTGCCGCTGCTACTGGTGAAGATAGCAATACCATTGAAGATGTGTACGAACCATATCTCATTCAATTAGGCTTTATTGCGCGTACTCCTCGTGGAAGAGTCTGTCTTCCAAATGCGTATCGCCATCTAGGGAAAACTATGAGTCTTGAAAGACAAAATTATCTTAATATGTATATTGAAGGGGACAACAATGGACATTCTCAAAACTAGTACTTATGACTATCATTTGCCAGAAGAACTCATTGCACAAACTCCAATCGAACTTCGTGACCATAGCAGAATGCTTGTCTATCATAGAGATGAGAATCGTATTGAGCACAAACATTTTTATGATATCATAGATTATTTGCAAAAAGGGGATGTTTTGGTCATCAACAATACCAAAGTTATTCCGGCTAGACTTCTAGGTACAAAAATTGAAACCGGTGCAAAAATCGAAGTTTTCTTGTTAAAGAGACTCAACTTAACAGATTGGGAAGTCTTAATGAAACCAGGAAAACGTGCTAAAATTGGTACTATTATTCAATTTAGCGACCAACTATCATGCAAAGTATTGGACAATACAGAATTTGGTGGTAAGATTGTTCAGTTTTTGTTTGATGGAGTCTTTGAAGATATTTTGAGTAAAGTAGGCAATATGCCATTACCACCTTATATTCATGAAAAATTGAAGGATGGTACAAGATACCAAACTGTCTATTCTAAATACAATGGAAGCAGTGCTGCACCAACTGCAGGGCTACATTTTACAAAACCATTATTAGAAAAAATCAAAGAAAAAGGTGTAGAAGTTGTTGAAGTATTATTGCATGTTGGACTAGGAACTTTTAGACCAGTTAGTGAAGAAAATATCTTAGATCACGAAATGCATAGTGAATATATTGAAGTAACACAACAAGCTGCAGATGTTATCAATCAAGCAAAACAAGAAGGTCGACGTGTCATTGCTGTTGGTACAACCTCTATTAGAACATTAGAAAGTGCAGCAACAGAAAAAGGAAAAGTTGAACCTTGTAAAAAAGATACCAACATCTTTATTTATCCAGGATACGAATTCAAAATTGTTGATGGCGTGATCACTAATTTTCATTTACCACAAAGCACATTAATTATGCTCGTGAGTTCTTTTTGTGGTATTGACAATACGCTTAACATGTACAATATTGCAGTACAAGAAAAATATCGTTTCTTTAGTTTTGGTGATGCTACACTTCTTTTGTAATAAGACTTGACATCTCTTTCATTGATTGATAGACTACTATCACGATCATTAACAACAGGGGAATTATGGAAAAAGAAAAATTTTATTTTGAAACAGTAAAAGTTTGTAAGCAAAGTGGTGCTAGAATTGGACGCTTTCATACACCACATGGTGTTATTGAAACTCCAGTTTTTATGCCTGTAGGAACTCAAGCAACTGTCAAATCTCTAACACCTGAAGAATTAGAGGAAATCGGTAGCCAAATTATTTTGTCCAATACATATCACTTACATCTTAGACCTGGTGAAGGTATTGTAAAACGCGCTGGTGGATTACATAAATTTATGCACTGGGATAAGCCAATCTTAACGGATAGTGGTGGATTCCAAGTCTTTTCTTTGAGCAAACTAAGAAAAGTAACCGAAGACGGCGTTGAATTCCGCTCTCATCTTAGTGGAGAAAAATTGTATATTACTCCAGAAAAAGCAATGGAAATTGAAGAAGATCTCGGTGCAGATATTATTATGGCTTTTGACGAATGTACTACTTATGGTACAGATTACAACAAAAGCAAATTGGCTATGGAACGTACTCTTAGATGGTTGGATCGTTGTTACAAACACCACAAAAATGATGATCAAGCATTATTCCCAATTGTACAAGGCAACTTCTACAAAGACTTAAGATTAGAAAGTTTGGAAAGAACAAAACCTTATGCAAAATACGGAATTGCAATTGGGGGGTTGTCTGTTGGTGAACCTAAAGAAGAAATGTACGAAATGCTTGACATCTTAAAACCACATCTGCCTGAAAATATGCCTCATTATCTTATGGGAGTAGGTAGTCCAGATTGTCTCATCGAAGGTTTTATGCGTGGAATTGATATGATGGACTGCGTATTACCAACTCGAGTTGCTCGTCATGGTTTTGCCTTTACATCCCATGGGAAAGTGGTTATTAAAAATGCTAAATACAAAGAAGATTTTTCACCACTTGATCCAGAATGTGATTGCTATTGTTGTAAGCACTATACAAAAGCCTATTTGCGTCATCTTGTAATGGCAGACGAAATCTTAGGTTCGAGACTTCTTAGCATACACAATATTCGCTTTTTGATTCATCTAACCGAACAACTAAAAGAAGCCATTTGGAAAGATAGATATCTTGATTTTAGAGAAGAATTTTATGCAAAATACAATGGCACTACACAAAACGAAAAAACGCAAAATGCGTCGAAATAATTTTCAAAGAAACCATTTTGTAGTTTAATTAGATTGCTAATCTAGTATTTTTTTGGTATACTAGTATTGTAAATTAATTTTGAGAGGGATATATGAAAACATTATTATTAGCATCTGCCAATGACTTTTTATCATCATATGGCTTGATTATTTTGCTTGCAGTATTGCTTATCGGTACTATCTTTATTTCTTACAACCGAAAGAAAAATGATGAACAAAAAAGACAAAAACTAAACAATGAAATCAAACCAGGCACAAAAGTTCTTACTTATCATGGTGTATATGGTGAAGTTATTAGCTTAACCAACACAACTGATGGTGTACAAGTTGTCATCAAAACTGGTGATGAAAAACATTTTAGCTATGAAAAAATTCATATCAATGCTATTTGTGGTATTGACCAAAGTACGATTGTTGTACTTGATGCTGACGGCAATCCAATTGTTGAACAAACAACAGAAGAAGTCGCTCCAGTAGAAGAAACAACTACTTCTACCATTGAAGAAGCAGTTCAACCAGCGAAAAAAACAACTAAAAAAAGTGCAACTAAAAAAGCTGAATAATCAATTCAAGATATGCTGAAATATTGCATATCTTTTTTATCATAATTTTCATCTTGTCCTCATATAGTACAATATCAAAGGAGTGTGAAATTATGAAAACAAAACATCTTACAGTATCCAGCGATCAAAAGAATTTTGTATCCCAACTTATCAAGGGGACACTGACTGCTATATCGATTGCTTTAGTCCTTATTTTGCTTTTTGCTATTGTAATTCGTTTTACTTCACTTAGTGACTGGCTGATCAAACCAATCAATCAAGTGATCAAAATTGTTTGTATCTTAATCGGTGTAAAAGTATCCTTAAAAGGGGATAATGAAAAAGGGTGGCTAAAAGGTCTTGCTATTGGATTCTTATTTAGTATAATCGCTTTTTTACTATTCTCCATTTTGGGGTCAACCTTTAACTTTGGATTTTCAACTATAGTAGACATTGTTTTTTCTAGTCTCATTGGTCTAATTTGTGGTGTTTTGTTTGTCAATTTGCAAAAATAAATTTTCATCATAATAGGAGTGTATTAACACTCCTTTTTTATTGCATTTTCTTCCTTTTTTAGGAATATTTGTTTGACATTGTGTCCATATTCTTATATACTTATTGAGTAAGGAGTTTGACTAAATGAAAAAGAAAAAAGCAATACGTAATTATATACTCATGTCTATTGCTACAATCATTGGCATTGTGCTATGTTGTTGTAGTTTACCAATTCCATTTACTGATTATTATTTTACTGGTTTTGCAAAAGGCATCCAACTTGGTCTTGATCTAAAAGGTGGAGTTGTTGCTGTCTATGACGCAACCATGAATGATGATAGTAGTGGCGATTTTGAAAGTCAATTAGACGCAACAGTTACACGTTTATCTGACTTGATTACAGCTGATTATTCTGAAGCTACTGTTGTAAAACAAGGAGATCACCAAATCCGTATTGAAGTACCAGATGTTGATGATCCAGATGAAGTTTTGGACGTTATTGGAGAACCAGCATTACTTGAAATCAAAACAGAAGACAGTACAACTGCTGAAGCTGTGATTACTGGAAAACATATTGAAGAAGTACAAGCAACCCAACAACAAAATTCTAGCGGAGAATATGAATGGGGTGTTAGTGTTAGATTCAACAATGCAGGAACAAAATTGTTTAGCGATTTGACAAGGGATTATCTCAATAAAAGCCTTTATATTTATTTGGGTGGAGAAAAGTTCCAAGAAGTTACTGTAAGTAGCACTATTACAGATGGCAAAACATTCATTAGTGGTAATATGAACAGCCAAACAGCAGCTGAAACATATGCAATGAAGATTTTGAGTGGAACATATAGTGTAACTTTAAGTTTATCTGAAAAGAGCACAGTTAGCGCAACTCTTGGAAGCAATGCTTTACAACTAGGCCTTATTGCAGGTGTGATTGGTTTAGTTCTTATTTTTGCAATTATGATTGCAGTATATGGATGGATGGGACTTGTAGCTAATTTCTCACTTATTATCTATACTATTATCGTTTTTGCAGCACTCGCTCTTGTACCTTCAGTACAACTAACTTTACCAGGTATTGCAGGTATTATTCTTGGTCTAGGTATGGCAGTTGATGCCAATATCTTGATTTTTGAAAGAGTCAAAGATGAATACAAATCAGGAAAACGTATTCAAGCATCCATCAAATCTAGTTTCAAAAAATCTATGGCAGCCATCCTTGATAGTAATATCACAACAGTACTTGCATCTATTGTATTGTTACTACTTGGTACTGGTGCTATCAAAGGTTTTGGTTGGACGCTACTTATTGGTATTATTGCATCTATGTTCTGTGCACTTGTTGTAACAAGATTCTTACTAACCAATTTTTATCACTTGGTAGGCAACAAACCAAAAGCATATAGATTAAAGAGAGAGGAGGGTGTCGATGAAATCAACTAAATTATCCAACTTACTTAAAAAAGATTTTAACATTGTAAAAAATGCTAAATACTTCGTCATCGCACCGATTGTTATCTTCCTTGTAGGTCTCATTATGATGTGCTTTATGGGATTTAACTTAGGTTTAGATTTTACTGGTGGCAATGTTATGTCTATCTCATTTAGAGATGAGGTAACTACTAACCAATATAAAGAAAAAGAAAATATCGTAAAAGATGTATTTGCTTCTCATAACGTGAAAAAATGCACTTTACAAAAAGCTGGAGATTCTTCTACTCCAACCATTACAATCAAATACCAAGATATCAATGGCGTTGATATGGAAGAACTAGCAGAAACAATCAAACAAGATCTTGTAACCAAATTAGATTTTTCTAATGATCAAGTCACCAATAGTGGTAGAATAGGGGCTTCAGCCAGCACAAAACTACTCACCAATGCATTGTTGTCTGTTGGTCTTGCAACACTTGTTATCTTAATCTATATCGCATTTAGATTCGAACTTTATAGCGGTATCTCAGCAATTGTTGCTTTGTTACACGATGTTATTATTGTGTGTGCATGTACTGTTATTTTCCGTATTCAAGTCAATAGCAGTTTTATTGCAGCGATTATTACTATTGTAGGTTATTCTATCAACAATACAATTGTTATCTTTGATCGTATTAGAGAAAATATTAGAAAAGAAAACTACTCTAAAAGTACCAATGCACAATTGGTTGATGTATCTGTCAAAGATACACTAAGTAGATCGTTGTTAACTGCTACCACAACACTTGTTGCAGTAGTAGCACTTGCATTTATTGGTGTAGCCGATATTAGAGAATTCGTTATTCCAATCATCTTTGGTCTCATCGCAGGAACATATTCTTCTATGTTCTTATCACCATCTCTATGGGCACTTATGTACAATAGATCCAAAGATAGAAGACTCATGAAAAAGAATAAAGATAACGAAACAGAAACTGAATTAAAAGAAGAAAATGAAACGGCAGAAGAGCAAATCTCAGAAACAGAAGATGTAGCCAATTCATAAAATGGGAAAACATATTTTTGGGACAAAATGCTCTAAAAATATGTTTTTTTCATTGTAAGGATGATTATGGATTTTCAAAAGAAACAATTTGTGATAAAAAACAAATCTTATTTCGATAAAATGTGTCAAAAGTTCAGTATAACTCCAAAAGTGATGGAGTTGCTTTTTGCACGTGGTTATACTACTGAAGAAAGTATTAGTAAGTTTTTAAGTCCAGGTATTAGCCAAATATACAATCCATATTTACTTAGTGGTATGCAAGATGCTGTAGATATCATCAAAAAACATATTGAACAAGGTCATAGCATTACCATTCTTGGAGATTATGATACAGATGGTATATGTGCCACAGCAATCTTAGAAAAATATTTACTTAGTCTCAATGTGAAAGTAACTCATTTTTTACCAAATCGTATCATTGATGGATATGGTATGACAATGGATACAATTGATAAAATTTGGACTCAATTTAGACCAGATCTTATTATTACTGTAGACTGCGGTATTAGTTGTTATCAAGAAATTGAATATGCAAAATCTCTCGGCATTGAAGTAGTTGTAACAGACCACCACGAACTTCCAGATGTGTTGCCTAATTGCACAATTGTTGATCCAAAAATACCATCAAAATATCCTTTTAATGGACTATGTGGAGCTGGTGTTGTATTAAAACTTGTTCAAGCTATGGCAGGTATTAAGACAGCATTAGAATATACCAATATTTGTGCACTAGCAACTGTCGCAGATATTGTTCCACTCATTGATGAAAATAGAGCGATTGTTGTAGATGGTCTTAGCAAACAACAAGAACTTCCAAAAGGCGTTTTGGCGTTAATCAAAAAATTAAAGTTAAAACAACTAACATCTACAGATATTTCTATGAAATTGGCACCAAAACTCAATACAGCGGGTCGAATGGGAGATCCTAGTATTGCTTACCAACTTTTTGAAGAAAATAATGATAAAGTAATTCAAAACACTATCAAACAACTTTTTGAGCTCAATGACAAAAGAGTACAAGATGGTAATATGATTTATGATGAGTGTTTGGAAATCTTGAAAAAAGAAAATATCGCACAATTGGGCGCTATTGTTTTGTGTGGCAACAATTGGAATAGTGGTGTACTAGGCATTATTTGTTCTCGTCTTGTAGAATTGTATCAAAAACCTGTATTTCTTATGACACAAGTAGGGACAGAACTAAAGGGAAGTGTTCGTAGTATTGAGAATGTGGATGTTAGCAAACTCATGAACGAACTTAAAAACCACTTTATTCGTTTTGGCGGACATAGTCAAGCTGGTGGATATTCTATAAAACCTGAAGAATTTGATATTTTGAAACAATTGATTAACGAAAAAATTCTACATCAACCAAAACAAACACAATCCAACGTTGTCTATTATGATCAAGTTTTAAGCCTAAAAGAAATCAATCAACAACTTATGACTCAATTAGAGTTGTTACAACCATATGGATTTGGCAATGAAAAACCTATGTTTAAGATCAATGTAGATTCTGTTCCTTTTGCCTCTTTGAAGAATTTTCCTGCACATATTAAAGGACATCATGCGGGTATTGACTTTATCTGTTATCAGGGGGAAAAATATCTACCTCAATTAACGAGCAATTGCGAAAAGAATATCTTAGGTGATCTTGCTATCAATTCATTTGGATCAAAAAACACCATCCAAGTTATGATAAAAAACATTCAATTTGGTCAAAATCGCACCGATATCGCCCACGATTTGATTTTTGCAAAATATATCGAGCAGTTAAAATATTTGAGCACAAAACAATCTTTTGAGCCTCAATACAACACTCTAGATGAAATAATTCAACAATATAACAATATGCCTAATAACGGAATATTGATTTTGAGTTTTCAATTAGAGAATTATCAGTATTTCTGCAAAACAATTACCCAACCAATAGAATATGCTTATTCCAAACCTCTTAGTTCTATTGGTAGCAATACCATCGTATTTCAACCAGCAGAAGAATTGGATCTTCATAATTACCATACAATTATTATGCTAGACAAACCCATTATTGCTCAATACTTAACAAAATTTGAAGGGAAGACGGTGATTGTGAATCAGGAAGAATGTACAATGCCTATTTTTGATCATCTATCCACTGATCGAAATATTTTTGCCTATACTCACCAAGCAATCCAAAGTTTGTCTACTAATGGAAAAACTTACAATGATCTTAGAGAGTATTTCAAAGAGGTAAAAAAATTATTACCTCAATACAAAAATTATCGTTATCATCAATTTTATTTTATTATCAGCGTATTTGAAGAATTAGGATTTGTGAAGATAGACAACAATCAAATTAGTATTTTACAATCTGAGAAAAAAGCACTCAACACATCTGCAATTTATCAATTTGTTCATCATATTTTACACTCATCATAAGGAGATAATATGACTCAATTCTTATCTTTGATACAATCAAAGTTTGATCAAACATCAGCTAATTTTATGGCTGACTTGCTTGAAGACATAAAAAAACAATATCCTGACCAACAAGAATCTATTATGAGATTAGGGTTAGGAATTACAGATATTTTATTAAAAATTAACACCGATTTTGCAACTATTATTGGTGCTTTTTACTATGCCTGTGTCTTTTATCAATGTCTTTCATATGATGACGTCTCTCAATTATCCTCAAAAGATGTCAAAACAATTCTACTTGGATTGAAAAAGATTGACACGATCAATATCAATCACAACCAACAAGAAAATAACGGACTTCGTGAGATGTTTATCGCTCTTGCAAAAGATATTAGAGTTATTCTCTTAAAATTGGCAATTGAGGCTTATAAAGTATCAAATACGGCCATTTTGATTGATGATACAACCATTGACGAAACATTTCACAATGCCAATGATATCTATGCGCCACTTGCAGCCATGCTTGGTATCTCATATTTGAAAAATATCTTAGAAGACAAAATATTTCATTATTTTAAGCCAAATGCTTATCAAGAGTTGCATACCATTCTTAGCCAAAATAGGGAAGAAAGAAACCAACAACTACAACTTACCATGAATCGCATGAATCAGGAAGTTGTGTATGACCTAAACAACGTAAAAGTATTAGGCAGACAAAAACAATTATCTAGTATTTATAAAAAAATACAATCCAAGACACATGAATTATCTAAAGTCCTTGACTTACTTGCTGTTAGAGTTATTGTAGAAACTATTGAAGAGTGTTATCTTGTTCTTGGTCGTGTACATGGTATTTATGCTCCAATTGATCACTTTAAGGATTATATTAGCAATCCAAAAGAAAATGGTTACCAATCATTGCACACCACTGTTATTGTAGAGAATGGAGACCCACTCGAAATCCAAATTAGAACACACGAAATGAACCTTTATGCAGAATACGGGGTCGCTGCCCATTGGGCATACAAACAAAAACGTTCTGCATCTTCTGAATCAGATAAAAAAATCAATTATATTCGCTCCATTATGGACATGCACAAAGAAAAATCTGATGAAGAATTGCTTGAAGCATTAAAAGTAGATATTTATAGTGGGGATGTTTTCGTCCAAACACCACAAGGAAAAGTCATCAAATTACCAGAGGGAAGTACCCCAATTGATTTTGCTTACGCTATTCACTCCAAAGTAGGTGACAACTGTATGGGAGCAAAAATCAATGGTAAAATGCAACCAATTTCATCTATATTACAAAATGGAGATATGGTTGAAATTATCCTTAACCCAAATTCAAAAGGACCATCTCGTGACTGGTTAAAAATTGTTAGAACCAACAACGCTCGCCATCGTATTAGAACTTTCTTCAAAAAAGAAATGAAAGAAGAAAATATTAAAAAAGGTAAGAGTATGTTGGAAGCAAGTGCAAAATCTCGCAATATCTTACTCTCCAACTACATGAAAGATGAATACCTAGATGATGTCTTTGAAAGATATGCAGTTAGCAATTTGGACGAGATATATGCTGCTCTTGGAGCAGGCACATTGTCTACCAATCAAATACTAGGAAAACTTCTTAACTTATTTTCACAAAATCAACCAAAAGAGCCAACCATCAAGGCAGTCAAAACATCTAGCAATACTGACCAAATTAGTGTTCACGGATTCTCAGGGATCATGACCAAGTTTGCTCATTGCTGCACACCAGTACCAGGAGATGATATTGTTGGATATGTCTCTCGTGGTAAAGGTGTTACAATCCATAGGGCAGATTGTTCTACTCTTAACGGATACGAAAAAGAAAGACTGATTCCTTGTACATGGAACTTAGAAGGAAAACAACATTCTTACATTGCTAGCATTGTCGTTTATTGCATCAATATATCTGGTGCACTAACCGAAATCACAAAAAAGATTAGTGATCAAAAAATTAATATCACATCCTTATATACAAAATTGCAAGATGATATCTGTGCTATTCATTGCTCTATAGAAATCAAATCTGTTAATGATTTGACTTACTTAATATCCAAAATTAGAGCATTAGATTTTGTAACAGATGTTACCAGAGTGTAGGTGATAAGATGAAGTTAACAACCAATGACGAAATTTTACAAGACGAACTTGTACGATTAATCGAGTTTTTTGAAAACGAATTACAATTAAAAGATGTTGACATAACCATTCAACACGAAGCAATCATGTGTAACAATATTGTCAATAATAGAGTATTTGTTGACAATAAACTGTTAATTAATAAAGAAAATACCATTGTTGCAAAAAATGCAATTTTTGAAAAAAGATACTACAAACGCTTTGCAAAACTTGCTTTGTATGAAGCATTGTCTCAATATTTTAATAAGACACTTGCATGGGGAAGCCTAACCGGAATAAGACCAACTAAGTTGTTTTACGAACTTATTGATGAAAATAACCAAAACCCATATAAAGCAAAACAACAATTGGTTTCTCAATTTTACGTACCCGAACAAAAAGCCAATTTGTGTTTGGAAATCATTAATCAACAAAAGATGATTGAACACAACGACAAGCTCATTGACTTATATATCCACATTCCATTTTGCACATCGAAGTGTTATTACTGCAGTTTTATCACAGCACCACTTGCTAATTGCCAACATCTTTTAGAACCTTATCTAGAAGCATTAATTACCGAACTAGAAGCAACTAAGAAAATGATTGCAGAAGGTAACTATATTGTCAAAACCATCTATATCGGCGGCGGCACTCCAACCAGTCTATCTGCTGATCAACTTGACAGGCTCCTATCTCACATTGGATATCCAGTTAAAGAGTTTACTGTAGAATGTGGTAGACCTGATACGATTACCAAAGAAAAACTAGATGTTTTGTTGAAACACCATGTAACACGTATCAGCATCAATCCTCAAACATTTTCCAACAAAACACTTAAATCCATTGGAAGAAACCATACTGCAGAACAATTGATCGAAGTGTATCAACTAGCACTCAATTATCCGTTTGATATCAACATGGATCTTATCGCAGGGCTTGACAAAGAATCCCTCACTACATTCAAACGAACAATCAATAAAACTATCAGTCTTCATCCTGACAATATTACTGTACACACGTTGTCCGTCAAACGAACAAGTCAATTACAACAAGAAGGAGGCAATAAAGGGGATCAGGATACTGTAACTGCCATGGTAGATTACGCATACAATCAACTAACCAAAGCAGGATATCATCCATATTATCTTTATCGCCAAAAAAATATGATTGGCAATTTAGAAAATATTGGTTATTGCCTAGACAATAAACAATGCATCTTCAATATTGATAGTATGGAAGAAGTCGCTTCCGTCATTGCCGTAGGCGCTAACGCGATTAGCAAACGCTTATTTGGAGCAAGCAATCGAATCGAACGCTGTCCTAATGTAAAAAACTTACCAGATTATATTGCTCGAGTAGACCAAATGATCGAAAGAAAAAGAGATTTGTTCCTAAATAAAAATAAATAAATATTAAAAATTAACTTTACAATTTGATTTTTTTATGATATGATTATGCATGTAATACCATTACTCGGTTTGTAGCGACCTCTGACT
>JAZSRJ010000087.1:0-5446 GCA_045538425.1 Clostridia bacterium | reverse complement strand
TTTGTTATAGAAAGAAAGCAGATTGTGGTTTTGAATATCGCAAAAGTATTTTTCAAGAGCACCCTAATTGGATTATTGTGCGTGCAGAGTTTCGATTGCCCAAAGGGGATGAAAACAAGATAAAAGAAAAGATGGATGCTTTTATGCAACAACGAATTGATAGACAAGACCTAGCACATCCAAGTGCTGGATCTGTATTTCGAAAAAATCCACAACTCAATCAACCAGTCAGTTATTTGATAGATCAAATGGGATTAAAAGGTTGCACAATTGGTGGAGCAAAAATAAGTGAAAAACATGCAGGATTTTTAATAAATTTTTGTTCTGCAAGTAGTCAAAATGTTTTAGATTTGATACAATATATACAAGAAAGATTTTTACAAGTACATCATGTGCAACTGATGCCAGAGATTGTTATTGTGGAGGAATGATGAAATTATACGGAGATTATCATACACATACTATCTTTACTCATGGTAAAAGTACCATTGAAGAAAATGTGAAGATGGCAGTCCAAAAAGGGTTGAAGCAAATTGCTATTACAGAGCATAGTTTTAAGCATGTAGCCAATCCATTAAAAAGAAAAGACTGGGATGTTATGAAAAAGGAAGTCGAACGATTGCGTACAATCTATGATATTGATATTTTACTTGGATTGGAAGCCAATTTGTTGGACGAGAAGGGGACAATTGATATTCCGGAAGATGTTTTGGAAGAGTGTGATATTGTGGTGCTTGGTTACCACAAGTTATTCTGGACAAGTTTTAAGTCATTCTTTACATTCCTTGTTCCTAATACTTTCCGTATTGGTAAACCTAGTAAAAAAAGAATTAAAAAGAATACACAAGCGTATATCAATGCCATCAAGCGTTATCCAATCAATATCTTGGCACATCTTAAGTATGCCAATTGTGAAGTGAATTGTGTAGAACTTGCGAAAGTGGCAAAACAACACAATGTCAAAATTGAACTTAATGGCAAGCGTATTGACTTTACCGATGAAGAATTGCTTGGCATGCAAGCCGTAGGGGTGGAATTTATTGTCGATAGTGATGCGCATCAAGCAGATAAAGTAGGGCGCAACGATCATGCGTATAGTCTCATAGAACGTTTACATCTCAATCATGATCAAATTTGTAATTTGAATAAAAAACCAGATTTTACAAGGAGATAATATGTCATTTTCAACTGATGCAAAATTAGAAGTGCTAGCACAAGGATTGTCCAACGATTGTTGTACAATGGCTTTTTTAAGCGGACTAATCAAATCAGCTGGACAACTAGGAGTGAGTAGCAAAGGGATGGTTGTGGAAGTCTATACAGATCTAGAAGTTTTGTACGATAAAGTATCTAGTATGACCAAACAATTTTATGGTGTTACGCCACTCAAAGAATATGTAGATGCTGGCATGGGAAAACCTCCAAGAATCAAAATTGTATTCCCTACAGATATTGCCGAATCATTACTTTTCAATCTTGGTGTATTAGGGCTAGAAGATGGATGTCGTGTCATTCAAGATGGTATCGAACAATCCCTGATAGAGGATGATTGTTGTAAAGTAAGTTATATCAAAGGGGCTTTTGTAGGATGTGCTACCAGCAACATTGTTATTAAGAATTATGATCATATGCAAAAGAATACGAGTGGATATCACTTAGAATTCGTATTTGCGTACGAACAACTTGCAAAACAATTCATTGATCTACTTGCGAAAAAAGATATTGTGGCAAAGATGACTGTTAGAAAATCAAGCCCGATTGTGTATATCAAAGAATACCAAATGATTTGCGATATTTTGGCTTTGATTGGCGCAACACGTTCTGTTTTACAATTACAGAATGAAGCGGCTATTCGAGAATTACGCAATACTGTCAATCGCCAAAACAATTGTTTTAGTGCCAATTTATCAAAGACAGTAACCGCAAGTGTAAGACAACTAGAAGCAATAGAATTGATTAAGAATACCATTGGTCTTGAGGCGCTAAGCGAACCTCTTTGCGAGTTGTGTCTTATACGTCTTGCCAATCCAGACCAACCACTAGACAAACTCAAAGATTTATATTACGAGCCTGTTACAAAAAGTGGAATTAACCATCGTTTTCAAAAAATATTAAAGATTGCTGAAAGCATTAAGGATGGTACTTACAAAGGGTAATGCCATGTAGTTGTTGTCAATTGACAATAACTCTTTTTTCAGTTTGTGCAATTGTTCCAAACTCAATTTTTATCAAACATTTGTTTGACTAATTATGCGATTTGGGGTAGAGTAATAGCAACTAAGGAGGAAAATCATATGAAACCATTTGTACATTTACATTTGCATACAGAGTATAGTATGCTTGACGGTGCTGCCCGTATTGGCAAAGTTGTAAAACTTGCGAAAGAATATGGAATGCCAGCTATTGCAATGACTGATCATGGCAATATGTATGGTGCGGTAACTTTTTTTGATGAATGCAAGAAAGTGGGGATCAAACCTATCTTTGGATGTGAGTTTTATTTGGTGGATGATCATACATTAAAAGTTCCAGGTGTGAAAAACAATCACTTAATATTGCTTGCCAAGAATGAAACAGGATATCTCAATCTAGCAAAACTCAATGCACTTGCATTTAAGGAAGGAATGTATTATGGAAGAGCTAGAATAGACTATAAGTTGTTAGAGCAATATCATGATGGACTTGTTTGTTTGAGTGCTTGTATTGCTGGACCAATTCCTCAAGCCATTTTGCAAAATGATTTTGAAAAAGCAGAAAAATTGGTTGTCTATTTCAAAGAGATGTTTGGAGAAGATTTTTACCTAGAACTTCAAAACCATTATCTTGAAGAACAATTGCTTGTCAACCAATACTTAAGAGAATATGCTAAAAAATATGATGTCAAGACAGTTGCGACCAACGACGTCCATTATATCTATAGAGAAGATGCTGAGATACAAGATGTCTTGCTTTGTATCCAAACAGGTAAAACAGTAGATGATCCAGATCGTATGCGTATGACTGGTAGTGAGTTTTATTTTAAGACTTATGATGAGATGGCAGAAGTGTTGCCTAATGACTTAGATGCACTTGATCGTACACTAGAGATTGCAGACAAATGTAATTATGAGTTTGAGTATGGTCATTATCATTTTCCTCGATATATTCCAGAGACGGGTGATGATCCAGAAACATTTATGTGGAAACTAATTGACCAAGGTGTCAAGAAAAAATATGGTGAGTATACCGACGAAATTAGGGCACGTATTGACTACGAGTTTTCTATTTTACATAAGATGTCCTTCGTTGAATATTATTTGATTGTTTGGGATTATATCAATGCTGCACGTAATATGGGGATCTCTGTTGGTCCAGGTCGTGGTAGTGGTGCAGGATCTATTATCGCATATCTTATTGGGATTACCAATATTGATCCATTAAAGTATGGACTATTCTTCGAGCGTTTCCTTAACCCAGAGAGAGTTAGTGCTCCAGACTTTGACGTCGACTTTGAAGATAGTAGAAGACAAGAAGTTATTGATTATGTTAGAAGAAAATATGGTGACAATCGTGTTGTTAAGATTGTGACTTATGGTACAATGGCTGCAAAAAACGCGATTAAAGACGTTGGTCGTGCAATGCGTGTGCCATATTCGGAGACAGATAAAGTAACCAAAGCGATCCCTAATACCATTGGTAGACCAAATATTATTCAAAAGGCGTTTGGGATCAATCGAAAACCTGATGAGCCTGACCAATCAGTGCCAGAACTTGTTGAAATGTATAACAACAATCCAGATATCAAGAAAGTGGTGGATGTTGCGTACAAATTGGAAGACATGCCTCGCCAAACAGGTATTCATGCTTGTGGTGTTATTATTGGGGCAGATGTTTTGGAAAATATGATCCCATTATCTCGTAATGGTGATGATATTACGACACAGTATACAGGTCCTCAAATGGAGCATCTTGGACACTTAAAGATGGACTTCTTGGGACTTCGCAACTTGTCTGATATCAAGATGGCTATCCAATATATCAAAGAAAACCATGGTGTAGAGATTGATTTTGATAAAAGTAATTATGATGACCCAGAAGTTTTCAAATTATTGTCTACTGGCAACACCAAAGCAGTGTTCCAGCTAGAATCTGGTGGATTCCAAAAGTTTATGAAAGAACTCCGTCCAACTTGTCTAGAAGACATTGTTGCAGGGGTTAGTTTGTATCGACCAGGTCCAATGGACTTTATTCCAAGATATGTCCACAATAAGCACAACCCACAAGACGTTACCTATCTACATCCAATTTTGGAAGCAACTCTAAAGGAAACGTACGGTGTTATTGTGTACCAAGAGCAAGTTATGCGTATCGTACAAGATATGGCAGGCTATACTCTAGGACAAGCAGACAACGTTAGACGTATTATGGGTAAAAAACAAAAAGATAAGATGCCTGCCGAAAAAGAAAAGTTTTTGGCTGGTAGTGCAAAAAAAGGTGTACCTACAGAGATTGCAGAACAAGTTTGGGGCGAGATGGCCAACTTTGCTTCGTATGCGTTTAACAAATCACACGCTGCAGCCTACAGTTATGTAACTTACCAAACAGCTTATCTAAAATGTTATTATAAGCCAGAATTTTTAACTTCAGTACTCAACAACCGTATTACCAATATGGACGAAATTAAGAACTATGTTGCTTATTGTAAAGAAGAGGGAATTGAGATCTTACCTCCAGATATTAACTTAAGCCAAACCATGTTCTCTGTCAAAGATGGCAAAATCCGTTTTGGTCTAGGAGCGCTTAAGAATGTCGGTGTGGCACTCGTTGATGATATTGTCAAAGAAAGAGAAACTAACGGTCCATTTAAGGATATACAAGACTTTATTAGAAGACTAGAAAACTTGGCTGTCAATAAAAGATGTATTGAGAGTTTTATCTTAAGTGGTGCATTTGATTGTTTTGGAAAACATAGAAGTCAATTAATGCGAGTCTATCCAGAGATTATTGACCAAATGGTGAGTGATAAGAAAAATAGAGCGACTGGACAATTCTCAATGTTTGATACTTTCTTAAAAGAAGATGTTGTCAATCAAGTAGATTATCCTAATATTCCGGAATTTGATGACGAAACAAAACTAAAATTAGAAAAACAAGTTGTTGGTCTGTATTTGAGCGGACATCCACTCAATCAATATGCAGAGAAGTTCAAATCTTTCAATCTTACTGGAGATATGCTTGCACCTGTAGACAACGAAGGACAAGAAAATATTGAAGACGAGGAAGAACAACAATATGACCAAATTACCGAAGGTATGGAAGTCTCCTGTGGTGGTATGATCACCGAAGTGAAAAAGTTGCTGACTAAGATTGGCAACAAAGAAATGGCTTTTGTAAAATTGGAAGATCTATATGGAACTATTGATCTTACATTCTTTCCAAATGTCTATGCAAAGAAGTCGGAGGCCAA
>JAZSRJ010000095.1:0-2905 GCA_045538425.1 Clostridia bacterium | reverse complement strand
AACAATAATAATCAATTAGTAAATGATAACACCACTACTGGTAATAGTGTTGTGAACGGGACGAATCCAATGGGATACGAAATTGGTCAAAACCATAACGATATCAATGTGCCTAATGGGACATTTCAAAACGAAATTATTACACAAAACAATTTAAGCAACGGTCTTCCTGGCCATGGAAGCACAACTGTTAATGGTTTGCCAAATGATGATAATGATAAGAATATTAACACCTACGGATATAATACAATTATTGATATGGTCAATCGTGGGACGGTTAATAATGGAATTAATACACTATAAAAAAGAAGGGCTTCTGCCCTCTTTTTATATTGTAATACATTGTGTGACTGTTGTTGCTTGTAAGTTGTGGTCAAGATAATATTGTAAGATTTTTGGTAAAGCCTCTAGTGTCTTAGCTGTTGGATGTGCTAAGATTAGATCTCCTCCCTTGCAATTCTTAGTAGCTCTTGTATAGATAAGATCACTGTCTTGATCTCTCCAATCAATTGTATCTTTGCTCCACATAATGGTTTTGTAACCAAGTTGTTCTGCTACCTCTATGGTTGTTGTTGAGTAAGCTCCGCTTGGTGGTGCGAATAATGTCATGCTTACCCCACCCAATTGTTGGACTAATTGATGAGTGGTATAGATTTCGTCATAATTTTGTTGTCGTGATAATTGATCATGATCTTTATGAAAGTATCCATGGTTGCCTATTTCGTGACCGTTATCGATAATTTTTGTTAAGTATTCTGTTTCTTTTTCGACCCATTGCCCTCCGACAAAGAAGGTTGTTTTGACTCCATATCGGTTCAAAGTGTCTAGTATACCATCGAGATATTCTGTCCCCCAATACACATTAAACATAATGGATACTTTATTGCTATTTTGATTACCATAATAAACAACTTGATTGGTGTTGCTTGTTGCAATATAATTGGTATCCATACTTAATGTAATAATGGATAAAACTAACAACATACTAAATATGGCAATATTACTTAAAATTTGTTTTGATTTCATAGTGTATCATATGCTACTAAGTTGAAAAACAGAACAAAAAAGTTGACTTACCTACGATAAGTCAACTACTAGTATTTTATTGTTGTTTTGCAATTAGTTTTAGATCAATACGGCCTTTTTCGTCGATTTTGATAACTTCAACTTCTAGTTCGTCACCAATCTTAACAACATCTTCTACTTTTTCAACTCTTTCTTGAGAAAGTTTTGAGATATGAATCATACCATCTTTATTGAATGCAAATTCTACAAATGCACCATAAGGCATAATTTTAACAACTTTTGCACTATAGATGTTACCAAGTTTTACTTCTTCAGTAATGCTAAGAATAATATCTTTTGCTTTGTTGATCATTGCTTGATCAGTTGAGGATACCATAACAAGACCATCGTCTTCGATATCAATTTTAACGCCAGTTTCATCAATGATTTTGTTGATTACTTTTCCGCCGCTACCAATGACATCTTTGATTTTGTCTGGATTGATGCTAAATGATACAATCTTTGGAGCATATGGAGACAATTCTTTTCTTGGTGCTGCAAGTTCGTCAGTCATAATCTTTAAGATATGAAGTCTACCAAGTCTAGCTTGTTCGAGTGCAGTACGAAGAATATTTTCATCGATACCTTTAATTTTGATATCCATTTGGATAGCAGTGATACCTTCTTTTGTACCAGCAACCTTAAAGTCCATATCTCCTAGGAAATCTTCAAGACCTTGGATATCTGTAAGAACAGCTACTTTATTGCTTTCTTCGTCTTTGATAAGACCCATTGCAATACCTGCAACTGGAGCTTTAATAGGAACACCAGCATCCATAAGTGATAGGCAGCTAGCGCAAACGCTTGCCATAGATGTACTACCATTACTGCTTAAAACTTCACTGACAGCTCTAATTGTATATGGGAATTCTTCTTGGCTTGGCAATACTTGTACAAGACTTCTTTCGGCAAGTGCACCGTGACCAATTTCACGACGTCCTGGTGATCTCATAGGTTTTGCTTCACCAGTAGAATATCCTGGGAAGTTGTATTGATGCATATATGTTTTTTCAGTTTCTTGGTTAAGTCCTTCAATTTCTTGAGCATCAGATGATGTACCAAGAGTAACAATATCCATAACTTGTGTTTCTCCACGAGTAAATACACTACTTCCATGAGCACGTGGCAACACTTTTGTTTCGCACCAAATTGGTCTAATTTCGTCAGTTTTTCTTCCGTCTGGTCTAACACCTTGATTGATAATCTTAGAACGCATAATTTCTTTTTTAATCTTGTACATAACATCTAAGATTTCTCTTTCTTGTTCTGGATATTTTTCTGCAAAGTGTTCTAGTACAATAGCGTCCACTTCTTCTTCTTTTGCATCTCTTTCGTGTCTGTCTGTAAAGGACATAACTTCTTCGATATAAGGAGTAGCAAATTGTTTTACATCTTTGGTCAATTCTTCAGGAATAACGTAGTACACAACATCAGTAGATTTTACAACACCAAGTGCTTTTGCCATCTCTTCTTGGAAAGCAACTTGTTGTTTGATATGTTCGTGTGCGAACATGATTGCTTTTAACATTACTTCTTCACTAACTACTTTAGCGCCAGCTTCTACCATAAGAATTGCGTCTTTTGTACCAGCAACGGTAAGATCAATAAGACTTGCTTCTCTTTCAGCAACTGTTGGGTTGATGATATATTGTCCATCTACATAAGCAACATCAACACTACCTGTTGGGCCGCCAAAAGGAATGTCGGAGATAGAAAGTGCACAAGAACTTGCAAACATAGCAATTGGTTCTGGTGCAATATCATAATCTACAGATAATGCAGTACATACAACAATAACATCATGGAAAAATCCTTTTGGGAATAATGGACGAAGTGGTCT
>JAZSRJ010000089.1:0-3550 GCA_045538425.1 Clostridia bacterium | reverse complement strand
GGCGGAAGGGACAGGATTCGAACCTGCGGTACGTTGCCGTACACAACCGTTCCAAGATTGCACTTTCGACCACTCAGACACCCTTCCATATGATTTTGCAATATTATATTATCACTGTTTGCAATTTTTTGCAAGTATTATTCACAAAAACATTGATTGATGTTCTTCTTATCAATAAAAAAGCAACCGAAAAGGTTGCTTTTTCTTTACTTTACACCAAACTCTTCTTTTGCAAGTATCATCACTTTTTCAATAAAATCATTTTTACTTTTTGTATACACTTTACGATCATTTGCAAACTGAGTAGAAAGTTTTTCTTTAATATCTTGATATTGTTGTACATATTCTGGGTATTTTCTCAAATAATCTCTAAACAAAATATGATTTACCCATTTTTTAGTACCGATTACCTCTACATGTATATAATGTGTTCGACAATCTGGAGAGCCTTTTCTCGCAAGCACCTCTCCTTTTTCAGCAATAGAGTCTTTAACATCGTAACCAGCTTTTGCCAAAATATCTATCGTGCTTTTCATCACTTCTTCATCTTTGACAGCCACCGCAATGTCAATAATTGGTTTCGCAGATAATCCTATAATACTAGTACTTCCAACATGTTGAATATCTAGAGCTATCCCTTCCAACACTTTTTCTAAGATAACTTTTTCTTTTTCATAGTGTTGTGCCCATTCTGAATCATATGGGCAAAGTTTTACTTCATCCTTACTAAGACCAATCATAATCTCATACCTCCCATTATAGTATACCATGTTATTGAGTCTTTAGAAAAAACATTTTCAAAAACTTGCAAAAAAAGGCTTTGCAAAGCCATATTTTCTTGATATAATCTAAGTAGGATATGAAAACAAAGGAGAAAAATATGAAAAACTTTAGAGATGTGTTACAAGAAAAATTGGATGAAGACATCAAACAGGTAGATAAAACTACCAATCAAATCTATAACTTACAATTACAATTGTATGGCAATCGTCACAATGTTACTACTTATGTCGGGACTTTTATTCGCTTTGATCTAGACAATCCAATACTAACCTTGACTGATGGTGACAAAGTAGTTGCTGGATACGAAACAAAACAATTACAAGCCAATGCCAATACTTCCATTATTGATTTCAACCATTGCAAAAGTGGACTATACTTGTTTGGTAAAGACAATCAATTTTGGGGCACTGTTACTTACTATCTAGACGAAAATGGTATTTATCAATATAGTCTAGCCGATGCAGGATTATTTGGCGAACAATACTTAAAAATAGACGACCAATTATACTTCTGCCCTACAATTATGGAAGACGAAATTGGTATCACGCGTGGATCACATTATTTGATTACAGACGATAAAATCTCTAAGATCTACCAACAACCCGCAATTGATATGGAAGAGCCAACTATAATGACCGTGCAAAAAATTGCATCACAAACACAACGTAAACGTAATGTTGTCTTTGGCGATGATGATATCTATCGCAACCTTTTACAAGAAGCTAGAGCTGTCAAAGAAAGTCAAGAAGAACTTGGATTTTAAAAACAAAAACCACGAGAAATCGTGGTTTTTATAAAAAATTGCTCTAATAAAAGAGCAATTTATATTAATTAAAAGAGATAATATCTTCGTCTGTATTGGTATCTTCCACCATACTAAATTCAATGCCATCATCATATGTTGTAAATGAATGATAAATATCTTCCGCGGTCCAATTAATACCTGAAGCACTAACTACCGCATTTTTACGTTCGAAAGTTCTTCCATTAATAGTTTCTGCAAAATCTATATTAAAATAGGATTCATTCGTTTCTTTATCGTAATTGACATCGGAAACTTTCAAAATTTTGAGATTTTTCTTGAAGTCTGTATAGTCAATCTCCAAGCCACTCAAATAATAGGATGTTAAAACTTTTGTTAAGGTATCTACTTCACCAATTGTCGTTAATTCTACACTAGTAGAATTATCCACTATATCTGTCAATGTTTCACATGTTTGTTGAATAAATGGATATAGTTTTTTATTAAATAGCATCTCTAACCCATCTAAATTATTAAAATCAACAACAATACCAAACTTAGAATCATATCCTAGTTTCTTATATATATTCTTTTCTTTCACATTAATTTGTTTCAATGCGTTTGCAGATTCTCCTGACACAACAAAAGAAACATTTGAAAATTCTTTTATAGTGTTATTACTAAATTTTTGTTTATCAGAAGAAGTAAGAAATGTTACATTCCATTCCCCATTTTCCTTTTCTTCCCAGTTAACACTATTAACTTGCATATTTTGTTTAAGTTTATTACTTACAGCTTCATTTAGTTGCATAATTTGTTGTGTAAGTTCTTTTTGTCTTGGGTTGTTGTAAGACTCTTCTACCCCTGTCATAATAAGCGCAGCTATACTGCCTACAACCATCAAGCCTATCGGTCCAAAAACAACATACGCCAATCCTTCTCCAATATCATCACTTATGTACATTTTCTTATCCTCCTTTTTTACTCATTATATACAAAACAATACATTATGTCAAGATAAAAATTAACCAAAAATCCATGTTTTTCCATACAAAACGTTTGAAATAGAGATTGTTGGGCACTGGATATGGTTTAATAAAAAATCGCTCTATCATTAGAGCGATTGCCTACTACTAAAAAGTAATAATATCTTCTGTTGTAATACTATCATTAATAAAAAGAGTTGCAACACTTTCGTCAAAAGTAGTATATGCACTATAGACATCTTCATCTTTCCATTCAATACCAGGAACAGTTACACACATCTTTGTTCGTTCGTAAATTCTACCATCTGTAGTTTCTGCAAGATCTATATAAAATCCTGATGTATTGGACTCTTCATCGTAAAACACATTCGAAACACCTAAAATTTCGAATCCTGAATGAACCATGTCAGGTCTAGCTTCTATACTACGTCGACTAAACTTATTCACATCCAAAACTTCTGGTTTTGTCAATGCATAGGATTGTACTAGAGCTTTTTTAAAAACCTCAGCTTCACCAATTTTTACAACTTCTATATCTTTAGAATTATCTACTACATCTGATAAAGTTTCAAACGTTTTTTGCATTAATGGATAAAGTTTTTTGTTGACCAATATATTATCCATATATCCTTTTTGTGGTGCACTAATATCTACTTTAATCCCAAAATTTGAATCCAAACCCAAATGCTTTAATACATTCTTTTCTGTCAAGTCTAATTTTTGAAGAGATTGAGCAGATTCTCCTGTTGCAGTAAGCACAATATTAGAATACTCTGTAACAGTGTTTCCATGTAATTTTTCTTTATCAGAAGAAGCAAGGAATGTTACAACATATTCTCCATTTTCCTGTTCTTCCCATTTTACACTTGAAACAACCATCTCTTTTTCTGCGAGGTCGGTTATTCTATTATTCAAATCATTCTCTGCTTTGGTTATTTTTTTTCTCCAATCATTATCAAAACATTCATCTATAGCTGCGTATACTCCTATACCAACAATTGCCAACATACCTAACCCCAGAATACCACCCAAACTGTAC
>JAZSRJ010000068.1:0-22108 GCA_045538425.1 Clostridia bacterium | reverse complement strand
GGGATAGATACAATATTGCTAGACTCAGCAACATTGACTTTTTGCTTTTTCAAAAGAGCTTTTTTCTCACTAATCAATTTCATATCTTGTTCTGATCTTTGACTAGAGATAATACGGACTGTTTTCTTTGTTGTTAGTGGATGAAGTGACTCTAGTTGGATACAAACAGAAAAATGGCCTGAACCAATGATTTTGAAATTGCTAATATCTTCTGGCAAACTTTTAATAATAGGATTAATCAATTGTGACATAGTAACACCTCGTTTGTATCTATACTATATCATACATATTACAAAATTGCAAGTAAGAGTTTGGATGCAAATAGACTTATTTGCTTGCAAGTTGGTGCTTTTGTGTGATATATTGAAATTAATAAAATAGTCAAAATATTATTAAAATGCGTATTTTGGATGCAACAAAAAAGGGGAAGTATGGACAAACTTTGGGAAGACAATCTTGATGACAAAGATTACAACGAACATTTTGCGATGTTTTTACTAACCGAATTATATGATCAAAAATTTGATAGTGCAGACGTAGCAGATAAGCCAGATATACAATTGTTTAGCAAAACAAAGAATGGCAAAGTCGGTGTGGAAGTTACGAGTCTAAAAGACAATTATGTCGGTAAGTTTTATTTGTTTCGCAATCAATCCATTAAGCAGCAATGGACCATTGAAGATATTGCACGTAATATACCGCCACTTCTAAAAGGAAAAGTGTCGCTTAATCGCCAAGGGAAATTGATGTTTTATGCAAAGCATCGTAATCCAGAATATGTGGATACAGAACTTGATTGCTTGCAAGATACTATTTCTACAAAACTAAGAAAATTGCAAGATTATAAAAAGTTTAATGACAACTTTTTGTTTATCTATGCAACAGCTTTGGCAGGTGTGTCTGTAGACAAAATTTCACAAAAGATCAAACAAGCAAAAGGAAAGTTTGATCACTCTTATGACAAAATTATGCTTTATACGTATGATACACTTCAAGTATACAATTATAAAAATAAGCCACTAGAGATCTATGCGATCACAGAACAATTGCATGAATATTGTCACAATAAAGCACTGATTATGAAACAAAGAGAAAAAAGAAAAAAAGATCAAAAGAAAGCAAGAAAGTTTTTGAGAAAAATGGCTTATCAACAAAAAATCAATAAAAAGAAAAGTAAGGCCGAAACACCTTCTAAAGAAGAAAATCTTACTACATCACAATAAAGTAGGGCGACCTACTTTTTTTGTTATCCTTTTTTAAGTTGCTTGCCAGATGGAACGAAGTTTGGTATACTGAAAACGAAATATCAATCTTTTTTATAAAAAAGATTGCGGTCAATAAAAAGGGAAATTATGATACAAAAGAAAAAGTTGCGCTATATCATTCTTAGTTGCCTTTTGCTCTTGATGGCAGGACTCAATGTGATTGTTGGTCCACGACAACAAGAGTCTCTTTTTGCGTGGGACAATCTCACGCAGTACGAACAAGATTTGGCGTACATCACACAACAATATGATATCCATAGTCGTCTTATTGTCTATAGCAATTCGACAATTTTCGACAATAACGCGATTGCTAGAGCAGGCGGTTTTGGACGTCTCACTGTCTTACAATATGAGACCCTTCAAGATGCATTAGCAGCACAACAACAATTCCAAAACAATACTGCAGTCGACTTCGTGATGATGGACGGAGAACAATGTTTGTCTATCCTAGAAGAAGACCAATCATTAAAGATACAATACCAACAAAATACAAGTCGTGTCTTGTCTACTACCATTGATACAGCATCTGCTCTTTCTTGGGGTACAGATATTTTGGGGGTCAAAGACTACCAATCAGCGATTACAGCAAAACATGGGGACAATCTAACCACCAATTATGTTGCAGTGATTGATACAGGGGTAGATGGTGATCATCCATATCTAGAAGGTAGAATAGCAGAAGAATTGGGAAAATCCTATATTGCAGGGACAACATGGACAGATGATCATTATCACGGAACACACGTAGCCGGAACAATTGTGGATTTGACATTGGACAATGTGAAGATTATTCCAATCAAAACACTCAGTTCTAGCGGTAGCGGAACGAATGCGAGTATTCTATCTGCAGTAGAATATTGTATTGCACTCAAAGAGAAAGGATACAATTTGTCTGCCATCAATATGAGTCTTGGTGGTTATGGAGATGATGAGTTTGCGACCAATATGAACACACTGATCACACAAGCCAAGAACTTAGGAGTGGTCACGTGTGTAGCAGCAGGCAACGAGCACTTTTTTGTCGAACAATCTAGTCCGTCCAATTGTGTAGAAGCATGGACTATTACCTCTCTTACACCCAACTATTTTTACACAGAAGATACCTTGTATAATGGGCAATATTTTATGGATAGTTATTCCAATACAGGGGAGTTAGTTGATCTATGTCTACCAGGGACAGATATTTTGAGTTGTGTGCCAAGCACGTATTCAGGGAGCTCGACTATCTATACCGATAGTGAAGGTGGACAATATATTGCCATTAGCGGGACGAGTATGGCGACGCCACATGCAAGTGCGTTGGTAGCTTTGGTGGCTACTTATTATGGTCAAGACGTAACGTATACGCAATTGTCTAGCATTATCACAACGGCTTATGATTATGGTACAGTTGGAAAAGATGATTGCTATGGATATGGTGTACCTAATCTAGTACGTACGCTTGCAACGAGTATTACTTTACCAACACTCAGTTATGGTAGTTTTGACCAAGTAAGTTATTTTGATTTTGACAAAAGTGTATCCATCACAACAAGCAATGAAAACGATGTTGTTTTGTATACTTTAGATGGTAGTTATCCAATGATAGAGACAGGGACAACATATACAGGTCCTATTACCATTCGTGAAAGCACAAAACTAAGTGTTGTGGTCTATCGTTATCAAAATGATCAACTTGTTGCTTATAGTGATCTAGGGGTAGCGTATTATTATAAAGGGGATAGCACAACCTCTAGTGAAGGTAATTTTTCTATCAATAGTAGCGGATATATTACGGCTTACAATGGCGGAGTGGAAGATGTTGTGATACCAAGTACAGTTGGTGGTGTTGCAGTCAAAGGGTTATACGATTGTCGTGTATTCTATGGACGCAATATCACGAGTATTACAAGTGACGTGGCATTAGATGTGGCATTTGAAGATAGTGTACTTCGACCAAATGATTGGATTGTTGCCAATTGTCCAACATTAAGAACAATCCATCTTCCTAACACAACTTATACTTTAATTGCCTATGAGTGCGATGGGTTGAAAGAAGTCTATTTGGATAGTCTAACAACACTAGAAGCAGCCGAGACTAGTACTTATGCTTACGAGTATTATGGGACACGTAGTTTTTATGGATGTGTGCATCTAGAGACTATCTCTATCCCAAAAGTCACTTCTCTTCCTGCATATGCTTTTGAAGGGTATGAACATTTACGTGATTTGGAAGTGGATAGTGTCCAATCTATCTACAATTATGTGTTTGCTTATTGTACAAGTCTTAAGACATTGGAATTGCCAAATGTTTTGACTGCATCTGCCTATGCTTTCAGTGGGTGTACTCATGTAGAAGTCATGATGCTCAGTAAGTATGTGACAAGTGTCAATGCAATGTATTTTACAGATTTGGCCAATGCGGTTGTTTATTGTTATAGCGATGCTGTTGGGCAATCCATTGGAAAAGAATATCATCTTCTTACACCATCACTAGTTGTAGCAGAAAACGAGCCAAATTATACGTATACTGGGTATGATGTGACGATGAAGATGTATTTGTCTAGTGATGATACCATTGATACAGCGGATACTTTAGTCGAAACAAAAACTATGGATGGTATTGGTGTTGATGCACTTTATACTTATCCAATTCAAAGTAAAACTTATTATTATATTGCACAACTAACTGATTTTTACGGAACAACATTAACTGCCAGCATTGAGATCCAACAAGATATTACAGTTACTTGGTTAGATGCTAATGGCAATGTTATTTATACTGAAGTGTACAAAAGAGGACAAGTACCATCTTTTGATACCAATACTTATGATCTTCCAACCAAAGAGCGTACGGTGAGTCATGTCTATACTTTTTCTCATTGGTCTCCGGCAGTAGAAGCTGTGACGGAAGATACTGTTTATACTCCAATCTTTGATGAAACAACACGAGAATATAGTATTGTGATGTATACGGAAAGTGGAGATGTCTGGAAGACAATGCATATTGGGTACGGGTCTAGTATTCCTAATAGTGGCTATCCAACAAAACCATCTACCGAACTTTATCGATATGTATTTGATGGTTGGCAAGATGGCAGCACACTCTATACTTCTTCTTTACCAGTCGTGCAACAAGATATGCACTTGTATCCAGTCTATACACAAGTGTATCGTGAATACATTATCACGTTTAGCAATGGCACAGGTGCAATCTACACAACCAGTTATCACTATGGAGATATTCCAAGTTATAATAGCGATCTATATGGATTACCAACAAAATCAACGACAACTCCAAAATATAGTAAGTATACCTTTTCTCATTGGTCTCCAAGCTTGACCAGTGTTACAGATAATACGACCTATGTTGCACAATATATAGAAGAAGCAATTGTGTATACTGTAGACTATTATGTGATGGGAGAGGTCTATCGAAGCCAACAATACAATTATTATAGCACCATTGCTGGGGCGATCAATCCAGACAACATCACCATTGGTGCAATACAATATGAATTTTGTGGTTGGGATGTAGCGGTGTCCGGTAAAACAGTGGAAAAAATGTATCCAAGTTTTGTGGACAAAACGCTTGTTGTTCGAGCACAATACAAAGCCTCTTCGACAATGCAACAACAAAGTATTACTGTTGATCTAACACAAAAAACAAGCATGCAATCACTTGAACTTGTTGGTGATCAATGTACAATACTATTAAGTGATGGGGTGTTGGATACTTTAGAAGGTAGTATGTTGCAGTTGTCTTATACAGTAGACAATGTGAGTAGCGATGCGTATAGTCTAGACAAAGCCTATGTGTTGTCTCTCACACTTGATGGACAAGAGGTGACACAACTAGAAGAAGATATCACCATTGTGATTCGTGACCAATCTGTTGTGGGTGACAATGCTTATCTATATCTAGATGGTGATTGGCAACGCATCCAAGGGGCTACCAGTGACCAATGTTATACGTTGTCTACAAAATACATTACCACCATTGCCTTCGGGTCAAAAACAGAAGATTTTGGACTTATCTGGATGGCTGGTGGGCTGATTGCCTCTTTCTCTTTGGTGATGGTCATCTACCTTATTTGGAGAAAAAGACATCGGGTCTAAAATAGCAAAAAAAAGCAAGGATGCCCTTGCTTTTTTAATTGCTTTGTTTGTTGCGAATTCTTTCTTCTTTTCTAGCAATGATATTGTCAAACAATGCTTGCAAATATTCGTCTGTTACTTTACTTTCTTCTTCCACAACGTTTTCTTCCAATTGGATAGGTTCTGTTGTTTGTTGTGTTTGGGTAGAAAGAAGATTGTCAAGGTTGCCCATAATAGAAGATAGTTTTCCATGCACTTTTTCATTCGTGTTTTGGATTGGTTGGTCTTCTAGTTCGGCAACAACATCCATCAATGCTTGATCAATTTCGACGGGTTGATCGGTCAGAGTTGTATCGAGTTGAATTGATTGATCCATCTCTTCTACAATTGGTAGATCTTGTTCTGGAAGAGTATCTTCTATTGTTGTGCTAGATGGTTCTTCCTCTAACGCAACGATTGTTGGTTGTTCTGTTGGTGTTTCCGCTAACGCAACAACAAAGTCTTCTTGTGGAGCGACGATCTCTTCTGTTGTTGGTTGTATGTCTGTAGTAGCAAGGTCAATCGTGGCAATGGTTGTTGTTTCCTCTACCAAAGTCTCTACCTCAATTGGTGCTTCCTCTTCCATATTTGGTGCAATATCTATAGCATCACTCATTTCGTCTTGGATACAAGGAATTGTTGATTCTGCTTCAGCGTCTTCTAACACTGCTTCTGGTTGTTGTTCCATATGATTGAGTACAATCACTGGTTCTGGTAAGGCTGGTGCTTGTGTATAGACTAGTTCTGCAACACGTGGTTCTGCGACAATGGTTTCGGTTGTTGTATTGGTGAGGACTAAGAACACTTCATAAAGGTTGCGTCCAATATGAAAAATGTAATACAAAGCGAGTAGGATGGTCACAATACCATCTAACACATACCAATGAAAGAATGCAACCATCAAAGAAAGTGCAAGGACGGCAATCCATCCAATTACATCTTCTAGCACATGAAGATCGATAGTATCTTCTTCTTTATTGCGTAGTGCAAGCATACCATTGAAGATGACACCAATCAAGGATGCTAGGACCATAACCCAACCATTGATACTATGTGTATGAGATATTTTGTAGACACCCCAAGCCAACATAGCACCACTAGTAACAAGTAAAAAAGCACTTGTTGCTACTAGACATAAGACACTATATTTTCTTGTATTTTCTTTTTTGATCTTTGGGGTGAGTATGCCAAGTCCAGTAGTGGTACAATCTGTGAGATCGTGTAAGGTGTTGGTAAGAGCACTACAACTACCACAGATAATACTCAAGATTAATTCGAGTAAGACGATGGCACTATTTTGGATCAAATCAATGAGTGCTTTTTTAGTTGATCGTTTCATAGGGGCTCCTTTATATGGATTTTGTAAAAGGATGGAGTGTGATGGGAAGAATTCCACTCATCACATTTTCGTTACTTTATTATAACACAAGAAAAAACATTTGTAAAGATGCAATATTTGACACAAAACAGGGGGATGCCAACAAAAAACAACCCCGCAGGGTTGTTGGGTGTTAGGAATTGGTTGTCATTTGGTTGTTGCGTTCTTCCAATTCTTCTTCAATCTTTTCTTTTGTATCTTCATCTATTTGATCCTGTGCTATCATTTCTTCTAGTTGTTCTTCATCCATAGATTGAATGACTTCTTCTTGTTGTGCGTCATCCATGTTGTTTAGTTGTTCTGGATCAATGGTTGGTTCTGCTTGAAGATCTTTTGTTAGATCCCATGTTGGTAAAGTCGTTTGTTCTGGTTGATAATCATAAGCGAAGGTAAAAGGAGAAGTTGCGTCCGCTTGTTCTAAAGCATCTTCTGCAGAACTTAAAGAGACAATACCATCATTGAGATCAATCGTATCTGGATTGTATTGTGTATAAGACACATTTTCTGCATCCCAGAATGCACCACTAAATTGGTTTCCTTCTTCTGTTGTTAGATCTATAGATGTTGTTACATTTTCGATTGCTTCTTCCGCAAAAACTTTGAAATATTCGGAGACAGGTGTTTTTTCTTCTATTTCTGGTTGTTGCAATGTTTCTGCCAGTTGTTGTAGTGTTTCGTTTTTTTCTTGTAGAGTTTTAGCAAGAGATGATTCTCCAATAAGTTCTTTTGCCTCTGTAACAAAACTATCTTGCACTAGCTTTGATGGGTCAATATTTTCAGTATGAGGTGCATCTTTATTAATATTAAGTTTGAAGTCTTGGGTAACAGTCATTTGCCCTTCTGTAATTGCTTTTTCTCCTTCTGGAGTAAGGACATCACCATCTCTCTCTTCTACTGTTTCTATAATCTCCTTAGCTACAGCTTGGTGAATTGTTTTTCGATCATTTTCTTCAAAAGAAGATTGAGAGATATATTTTTGGATCTCTGGGTCAAGTAAGACACTTGAATTGACTTCTTGAATGGCGTCAAACATCTTTTCAATGAATTCTATTTTTCTGTTTTCCTCATGAGCAAGATCTTTTTTACTGAACATATCGTATAAGAATCTTTTAGTAAGTAGTGGATCAAGGAACAAATTTTGTTTTAATTCAAAGACAAGATCGTCCATTTGGCGTGATGTGATTTTTCCTACAAGATCTACAAGTGTCAATGCGACTTCTATGTTGTTAAAATCAATTTTTCGGAGTTCTTCTACAAAGATTTTTTGATCGGTTGTACGTCTGAGCATTTGCAAAACAAATCGTTCGTTCTTAAAAACAGATTGATCAGCACGAGCAAGTAATGTATATCTTCTTTCTGGAGATCTAAGTGTATCAAAAACTTGTAAAACAAAATTGACGTCTCTCAAATAGTCTGTATGAGATACTATTTGTTGAAAGGTTGCTTCTTCTTTTGTTTTTAGTTGCATAAGGATAGATTGTTGGGTAGGTGCCAATTGAGGCGCTTGTTTTTGTTGTGTTGTTTTTTCTTTAGCCATAAGTCCCCCTTATCTTACTTGTATCATATATCAATTGACGAAAAAAGTCAATAAGATTGATGGATATTGAAAAATTGTGTATTGACAGCAATATCTTTGAGGAGTATAATAAAATTAGTAAAAATAAAGGAAGGGTATTATGTTAAAACCATGTTTTTGTTCCAATAAACCAGAGGTGCAATTGGTTGTTGCAGAACACAATCTTACACTAGATTTGTTAGAGATTTATTTGCCAAAACAATATGACTTTTTAGGAAAAATGTTGGATAGTTTTTCAAAACAACAACAAGATGCTATGGCAACAATGATGCTAAATAGCAAAAACCAACCAAGAAAAGAAAATCTTGTGATTGCTGGTGATAGTGAAAATATTTTTACCAACAATGTGTTGTGTATCGATAAAGGAAGAGTTTGGTATATGCCATGGAAGACCAAGACCAATTATATTGGCGTGACAAAACGCGGTACACTTGGTATTGTAAAAGAAGTTGCTAATCCATCAAAGCATGTGACCATTCCTGCAGAAGCAAGCGAAACTAAAAGTGAAGAAGTTGTCTATTATCCTGGCAATGTAAAGCATAAGATGATCACGATTGCTCCAATCATTTTGGAAGACTTAAAAAGAGGAGAAATGGTGCAAGTAGTGTCTTATGAACAATACAAATTAGATAACGATGGCATCAACTCATCTAATATGATTGGTAGAACAGAATACAATATCTATCTATATATGCACAATGGTAAAGTGAAAGCAGATGTGGAGATGGTACAATATCCTAATATCGAAGATTGGCAAGATGTGGCTCAAACCATTTCAAAAGAAAAGGATAGAGAATTTTCAATGAGAACAACTTACGAAGTACCACAATATATGGTCAATAGCATGATGGTTGTCAATGATAGAAGAAAATCAGCTAAGGTAAAAGAGTTGGATACTAAGACTCAACCAACTGCAGAACAAGTAGTTGAGACTATGCAATCTCAAGATAGACCAGTAGATATATTGTTGAAACTCATGTTGGAAGAAACGAAAAAACACAACAAAAAAAGTAAAAATAATACAGAACATTTTTCAACAGATAGTTTGTATAAAGCTGAATTAAAAGAAATAAGAAAACAAACTAGAAAAGAGGTAAAATCACCATACTATGTACCAGATCTAGAAGAGAATAATCAACTGATAGAGATGATTAGAGAACAAAAAAACAAAACTAAAAAACCAATAACAGAGGATGTTGTTCATGAAGAAATGGGAGATGGCAGATAATCTCACAATTGATGACTTCAAGCAAGAAGTGATAACACAATTTGCGCCAAAGGATATTGCAGAAGTTGTGAACCAACAACAGACTGGCTTAGATCGATTGTGGAAAATGTTGCATCAATATTATAATAAAGAAGAAAAACAAATTTTGGCTCTTTGGAACACGCTCAATACCAAAGATCAAAACAAAATTTTGCAAGCGCTCACATACGTTCATTTGCTTAATAAAGATACCGTTGTTTTGCCACTTTTGACTTACAAAACAAAAAAAGGAAAATTGGTGGCAGGTATTAGAGATGGTGGAATCTTGCTTTACCTTGAAGACAAGTTTCAAGACACAACAGAGATGGTCATTTATCCACTAAGTTGCATTGATTGGACACTTGCTGGATATGGTGAAACAAAATTAATTGATATGAGGATAGATGTTGCACAATATTCTTTCCCAACTTCCATCACATTAGGAATGGAAAAGATGCAATTCTTTATTCAAAAACGCACAAGAGAAGGCAACAAAACGTATTCTATTGCGCATCATGTCATGGAAAAATATGGTTTGCCAACAACAATTAGTAAAGAAAAAAGAACGAAACTAAAAGAGATATGGGAGACCAATCGACAACTATTCGACGAATAAAAAGAGAACCGACTGGTTCTCTTTATTTTTTATTTGTTATTTTGTAATATACCCATCCAAGACAAGCGCCCAACCAGACACTGATCATGTTGAGTAATGCGTCGCTGAGTTGTACAGAACGATAGACAGGCAAAACGAATTGACTACATTCTATCAGTATACCTATGATAAGTCCAATAGGGAGGGATAAGAGTAGTTGGTGTTTTGGCAATAATACATAGAGTGCTATCCCCACAGGGATGAGCATAATTAGGTTGATGATTAGATCAAAAGAGGTGATGGACTGAATATCCCAACGAATGGTTTTTGCACACCACTCATGTGTCCAATCGAATGTAACATAACAGGTGTCCCATCCAAGATCTAATTTTCCCCATACACCTATTAGTAAGACGACGCAATAAACAAGCAACAAAACCACAGTGATTGTCTTTAATGGTTTTGCTTTTAAGGTAGATATAAAGATAGGTGGTAGAATGAGACAAAGGATACCACCACACAAAATCAAAAAGGTAGATATATTCATATTATTAGTATAGCACAGATTGAATGGTTTTGTGATGATATTTTTAGAAAAATAAGAATAGTTTGTTTGGAAAAATGGATTTTTTGATGGTATAATAAAAAAGCCTTGGTGAAAAACAATTGATTGAACTTAATCAGTACATATTGTTAAGCTAAAAGGTATATGCTATAAAAGGAAATAAATTATGAAACACATAAAAAAGATTTTGTTGGTACTTGTACTACTTTGTTTGGGTATGGTATGCTTTCAACCACAAAAAGCAGTATTAGCTTATGATCCAGGATACACAATTGAAGCATATGATATCAAAATAGATGTGGCAGAAAACAATGTATTTACGATTGTTGAGACCATTTCGGTTGATTTTAGTCTTGCGAGTCATGGTATTTATCGTACAATTCCAACCATATATACCGTACTACGTGAAGATGGATCTAAGACAAAACATCGAACCATTTTTTCGCTCAATACTTTGTATTATCAAGTAAATGGTAATGAGAAAAAGTACACTTACCATGAAAAAACATCTAGCAGTAAAGACATTGAACTCCAAATTGGTCATGAAGATATCTTGTTAGAAAACAATGTTGTCTATACTATTGGTTATACTCTCAATCTTGGACAAGATTTGGTCAAAGGGGAAGACGAACTGTATTTCAATTTGATTGGTGATGAGTGGGGTACTACCATTGACAATGTGACATTCTCTATTAAGATGCCAAAAGATTTTGACGAAAGTCCTATTGGTTTTACTTGGGGTTCGTACAATCCAGATGAAGATACAAGAAGGGTATATCATACTGTCAACAACAATGTGATCTCAGGGTATTTTGATGGTGTATTACAAGCCGGTCAAGCGCTTACTATTCGTACTGCTTTAGAAGAAGGCTATTTTGTTGGTGCATCAGACAACTGGAAAGATAATTGGGTGTGGATACTTTATGTATTGCCAATTGTTTTGATTGTTGCGGTGGTTGTTATGTGGTTCTTGTTTGGACGTGATGATACGCCAATTGCTCCAGTGAGTTTTTATCCTCCAGAAGGGATGAATAGCAATGATGCAGGTTATTTTTACAGAGGAAAAGTCACCCGTGAAAGTGTTACATCTCTCATTGTTTATCTAGCACATAAAGGATATATTAAGATTGAAGAAACAAAGAAAGATGGTCTTTTTGGAAAAGAGGAAGAAAGTTTTCAATTGATTAGACTCAAAGAATATGATGGGGACAATCTAGACGAAGCAAAATTCATGTCTAGTCTTTTTGCCAAAGCTTCTTTGACAGATCCTAAGACAAAGAATCCAATTGTTACGGAGGATGACCTTAGTACTTCCTTCTATTTGACGTATGACCAACAAGTAAAACGTGGGGCGAGTCGTTCTAAAAAAGATCCGCTCAAAGATAAGAAAGCAAGCAATTGTAAGAATGCAGCTATTATCATGTTGGGACTTGTCGTTGCTATAGCGATTTTTATGCCAGCTAGATTCTTCATGGAGATAGCAGGTGTATTGGTTTTGTGTTGTTTTATGGGTGCTGCAATTGTGTTTTGTATGCTTAACACCACAAGTAGAAAAACCAACTTTATTAAAAATATTGTGATCATTAGTGTCATATTTGTGATCTTGCTAGCTGTTCTTGGTAATTTTATTACGGAATATATTCCTTACTATATTACGCCACTTATTCTCGTATTCTGTGGGGCATTGGGTACAGCTTTGCTCATTCCAGTTTTGGACAAACGTACACCATATGCTAATGAGATGTATGGCAAAGTTCTAGGATTCCGCAATTTCTTAGAAAGTGCCGAAAAAGATAGACTAGAGACTCTTGTTCATGAGAATCCAAGTTATTATTTTGATATCCTACCTTATGCTTATGCGCTCAATGTTACAGATGTGTGGATGGAAAAATTTGAAGATATTCCACTTGAGATGCCAGATTGGTATGCGGGATATACAACCTTTAGTATTATTCGTATGAATACTATGATCAATCGTACCATTACGAGTGCTCGTTATTCACATGCACCAAGAAGTTCTAGTAGCAGTAGCGGTGGTGGCTTTAGTGGAGGCGGATTCAGTGGCGGTGGTCATGGCGGTGGCGATGACGGTCGCTGGTAAACCCAACCAACACAAAATAAAAGACAACAACTCAAGTTGTTGTTTTTTTGTGCTAGAATAGGAAACTAGAAAGATTTTTTGGTCAACAATTTGACAACACGGGACTTTATCATTATACTTTAGTTATAGAGGTGGCTTATGAACGCTAAAGAAGTTGAAAAAATATTAAGCAATCCACAAAAAGCAAAAGCAAAGGATTTGATGACATTGGTTAACGAATCTTCAAGCTTTCATTATTTGCTTGCTTATCTCAATACAACTAGAGTAGACAAATCTTTTTATGGCTCTATTTTGTCACGCAATCCAAAAGCGTTGCGGTATATATCTCATTATGTAATAGACTATGAAGAATTGGCTCGTATTGCTATCACACAAGACAAAGAAGCACAATTTGGATATTATTATTACTACATGACTGAAAAAGGGAAATTGAAAGAAAAAGTCAATCTTGCATATCTGTCAAAAGATATGGTGCATTATCAAGAGATTGTGCAATTGGCTATCGAGCAAGATCAAAGTAATATGCGTTATCTTGATCCTACACAAGATTGGTTCTTAGAATATGTCAAAGGTATCCTTGTCAATCATCCTAATGCGATCGAATATCTAGAAGAGTTGGATCTAGATCCAGATGTATTCACCATGTTACACAATTTTAGTCGTAGCAATATGTATGAGTTGGATGAAGACTTGTTGAAAGTCGAACTTGGAAAACTAGATATCGGTTCAATTGATCCTAAAAAATATACTATGGATGGGTACTGTGAACTGGTCAAAAGAGATATCATGGCGCATCCAGATCATAAGTTGCAAGATATGAGACTGGTCTTGTATCAAGGAATGGTCTATTATACCTATCTTACAAAACAATTGATTGATGAGGGTATGGTTAGAGATTTTCGAGATATTGTAGCAACTTGTTCAAAACAAAAAGGAAAACAATATGAAGAATTGGTCTATTATGCTGCTAGACGTGGTTGTGCCAACATTGTAGCCAATTTTACTGATTACAATTCACCTAGATATCGTGATATTATGGAAGAGGCTTTGTATTATCATCCAGTCGAAATATTAGACTTACCAAGTGAGCATCCAGATTTTATCAAACTAGCAAGCACTGCACTTGCTCGATTGCCAAAAGTTTATTCTTTTGATCATGTAGAAGTGATCAAAGCAGAAATCCAAAAGAAGATTGGAAAATTAAAATTTGCTAGTATGCTAAGTGATTTTATGAACAATCGTACAATGGGTAATAAAAACAATCGAGATATGGAACTAAAAGATGCTAGAAAGGATGTTGTTGCAGACAACAATAGTAGATATAGCGATAAGAGTGCCTATATATCTAAAAGAGAAGCTTCTCTTACAAAAGGGGAAGAGGTAAGAAAACAAGAAAAATTCCAAGATGATATACAAGAAGAGTTGGAAGATACAGAAGAAGAATTAGAGATTAGCACAGAAAAAATTTGGGATCCAAAATCTAAAAGTTACAAATATCCTTGGGAAATGTAACAAAAAAAGACTACCATCGTAGTCTTTTTTTTATGATTCTTGATGATTTGTATCGTGTTTGCGAAGTAGTTGTACCAAATGAATAGTGTTGACCACCACGAGTGCGCCGTTAAGTATGGCAGTACTGATGGCTGGAAGAAGTATTCCGTAGGCCACAAAAACAATACTGCCGACAATATTAAGGCTACGCATGGTTATTGCACCTTTGCGGTTGGTTGTCTTAAAACACATAGATAGCAAAATCAGTAAGGTAGCAACAATGCCAATGATTTCGATCATAGATAACTCCTTTTATCGTTGTTGGATATAGTCAAGAAGTTCTTGCATAGTGCCGTGAGGATAGTGTGCAAGATCTTCTCCTTTTTTGTTGATAAGACAATCGGTTACAAGATAGACTTGCATACCAAGTTGATGCGCCACCATATCTTCACCTACATCATTGCCAATCATCATGCATTCTTCTGGTTTTGCTCCAAGGGCATTGAGTATATCTTGATAGTAAGCAAGATTTGGTTTGCAAAATCTAGCATTTTCGTAGGTTGTGTATAGAGCAAAATCTTTTTCGTCTAGACCTGCCCAAGCAATACGATGACGTGTAGCGGTAGCAGGGAAGATTGGATTGGTTGCAAGGGCTAGCGTGTAGCCTTTTGCTTTGAGTGTATCAATAAGCTCCTTGGCAAGTGGTGTATATCCACAAGACTCTTTGACTCCTAAAAACTCATTGTGATAATACTCGTCAAATAGTGGGATATCTTTTACAACCTCTTCTCCGTATATAGAAGAAAATTCTTTCCAAAAAGCGGATTCGTTGGTGCAAGATCCGTCATTGGTGATCATGGCTTTTGTGCCTTGCCAAATAGAAGCAATGAGTTTTTCAGGCTCGTATCCATGAGGAGCAAGTTTTTTAGCAAGTCTTCCAAAATAACTTTTGACGAAGATATCTTGATCCATAGGAAGGAGTGTGCCGTCTAAGTCTAGTAATATGTATTTTAGTTTGTTTTCCATAAGTTCTCCTTGTTGATTGATTTCAACAACGATATTATTATATCATAAAAATAATGTATTGCATGTAATTTCGTGCAAGTTTTTTATTTTGAAATTGAACAATGTCTACAGAACAAAATCTATATAGTTGTCGCTATGTCTTTCTTCTTGCTGTGTTCCAATCTTGCTAAAGGCTTTGATGCCTGCAATGTTATTTTCATGAACAGAAAGATTGAGCTCCTTAAAAGATTGTTTTAATTGTAGTTGTTCTTTTAGAGAATGCAACAACAACTTTGCATAAGATTTTCCACGAAGATCAGGATTGATTCCAAAAAGTTCGATATGAATCACACCTTCGCTTTGTTCTTCATAACAGACAAAACCAACCAACTCGTTGCCTATAAAAGCCACTTTACAAGGCATGCCAAGATCTTGTGAGATCAGTGTTAGATAATCTCCCAATGATTCGCCTTTGATAGCAACATAATCTTCTAATCCAGTCACTCCCAGTTGTACTTCTCTTTGTTGCCAACCATCAAAGATGGATTGGTATTGTGGTTGATAATTTTTCCAGATAATCGATTGCATGATAGTACTTCCTTATTTTTGTCAGTGGTTATATTGTAACATATTTTGGTGTATATGAAAATACTTTTCCAATCAATTTGATGAGATATTTTGTATCAATCGTTTGTGAAAAGATGCTATTTGATGTACAATAAAGTAATCATTACCAATATAGACAACTGAATCAATAAGTGTCATAAAAATGGTAACAATAAATTAGGGGATGCATATGGCAAAAAAATCGACAACAATTGTTAGACCAAAAGTGAATTGGCATGCAAGCAGTGCTAATGTTGCACTGGAAAACACAAAGTCATCTACGAGCGGTCTTACTTCAAAACAAGCGCAAGATAGACTGAATCAGTATGGTGAAAACGCTCTTCCACAAAAGAAACCAAGATCAATCATCTTTATGTTATTGGAAGAACTTGTTAATCCAATCGTACTTATCCTACTTGTAGCAATGGCTTTTTCTTTTATTGTCGGCGAATGGGTAGATGCACTTGTCATTTTGGGTATTGTCATGATTGATGCAGTGATGGGTGCAGTGCAAGCAAAACGTGCTGAACGTGTTGCAAGTTCGTTATCCAACATGATTAAAGTCAAAGCAAAAGTACTTCGTGATGGAAAAAAAGTAGAAGTAGATAGTCATCAACTTGTCCCTGGAGATATTGTATATCTCGAGAGTGGAGATAAGGTAAGCGCCGATATGAGAATTATCGAGTGTAGCAATTTTACTGTCAATGAAGCACTCCTAACTGGGGAAAGCATCAATGCGACCAAAGATGCCAAAATTGTTGCAGAAAATGCACCACTTGGAGATAGAAGTTGTATGGTGTTTTCTGGTAGTTCTGTTATCACAGGTCGTGCAAAATGTGTGGTTGTAGAGACAGGACTTTATACTGAGATTGGACATATTGCGACCAATCTTAACAATGTGAAAAAACAAAAATCGCCACTCAATATTCGTATTGAAAAGTTTTCAAAACAAATTAGTGTCTTGATTGTTGGTGTGGCAGTTGTGATCTTCTTAATTATGCTTTTGCAAGGCAACCCAATGAAAGATATTTTCTTAGTGGTTATTGCACTTGCTGTATCAGCTATGCCGGAAGGATTGCCACTAGCAGTCACCATGGCACTTACCATTGCATCCAATCGTATGGGGAAAAACAATGTTGTTGTAAAACACCTCAATGCGGTTGAGAGTCTTGGTAGTTGTACTGTGATTGCAACAGACAAAACAGGGACACTTACCCTCAATGAACAAACAGCAAAACTCATCACACTTCCTGATGGTAAAGAGTTTGGCGTCACGGGTAGTGGATACAATGATAAAGGGAAAGTAGAATGCGATGATCCAAAATACTTAGCAAGTATTGATGATATTGCACTCCTTGGTGTGCTCAACAACGAATCATCGATTAGCAAATCTGGGGACGAATGGGTGTATTTTGGAGATAGTATGGATATTGCATTCAAGGTATTGGGTCTTAAAATGCATATCAATACAGACGAATGCCGTGTTGTAAAACAAATACCTTATGAGTCTGAAAACAAATATTCTGCGGTCTTTTTTGAACATGACGGCAAAAGATATTGTACCGTGAAAGGTAGTCTAGAAAAAGTATTAGAATATAGTAGTCGTATGCGTATTGGTGGAGACTTGGTGGCAATCGATCGACAAGAGATAGAATTGCAAAATCAAGATCTAGCAAAACGTGGCTATAGAGTGATTGCACTTGCAGTAAAAGAAATTGAAAAGAAAGAAGACTATACCGACCAAGATTTGGTAGATATGTCCTATTTGGGATTGGTTAGTTTTATTGACCCAGTTAGACCGGAGAGCAAATCTGCTATTAAGGATTGTCATCGTGCAGGGATCAAAGTTATTATGATCACAGGTGACCATCCACTCACTGCATTCTCTATTGCGCAAGATATCAAAATTGCAGACAGTATGGCACAAGTGGCCACTGGGGCAGAAGTGGAAAAAGCCTTTGGCCGAGGAGAGGCTGAGTTTGATCTATTTGTCAAAACAAAAACAGTCTTTTCTCGTGTTACCCCAACAGATAAGTTGCATATTGTGGAATCCTTAAAACGTCAAGGCGAGTTTGTGGCTGTTACGGGTGATGGTGTCAATGATAGTCCAGCCATTAAGTCTGCTCATATTGGTATTGCTATGGGTAGCGGTACAGATGTATCAAAAGAAACAGCAGATATGATCATCCTAGATGACAATTTCAATTCTATTGTCAAAGGGGTAAAAGAAGGACGTTGTGCCTATGCCAATATTCGAAAAATCACTTACTTCTTATTGTCTTGCAGTATGGCTGAGGTATTGTTCTTTGTCTTTGCCATGGTCTGTGGGGCAGGTACACCACTATTACCGATCCAATTATTGTGGCTCAATGTGGTAACAGATGGTTTGCAAGATATGTCTTTGTCTTTAGAGAGACCAGAACCAAATATTATGGATGAACGACCACGTTCTACCAAAGAGTCCTTATTTACAAAATCCATGGTAAGCCAAGTAGTTGTCATGGGTGGTACAATTGGATTGATTGTGTTTGGGGCTTGGATGATGTTGACTCGAGCAATGCATCTAGATATTGTCGTAGCAAGAAGTTTGGTTATGGCGCTCATGGTATTCTTACAAAATGCTCATGCCTTTAATAGTCGTAGCGAACGACGTTCTATCTTCCAACTTTCTTACAAATCCAATTGGTTCTTTATCGTATCCGTACTTGGATCGATTGGACTCCAAATTCTATTCATGGAAGTGGAAGGCCTTAGTCATCTACTAGAACTCACAACAGTACCATATAGCACATTATGTATCTTATTGGCAACAGCGTTGATTGTCGTCGTTGTGTGCGAAATCTATAAGTTGGTTATAAGAACAAAAGAAAATCAACAAAAAATAAGTAAAAAATAACAATAAAAAACCCCTAAAGTTATAGGGGGTTTTTCTTTTTTTCAAAATGAATTTTTAGTATATTTTTTGTTACATGCGATATCTTAATCAAGCGCATCAATATATTGTTCTATCTCTTGCCAAGTGTCTACTCTTGTGATGCCAAGATTGTCTAATTGCACTTTTGTCATATGTCTATTGTGAAAACATGAAAACATCAATCGGTGAGCGTAATTACCAGTCATATTTTGGGCTCTATCGTCAATGATGATATCTGCCACAAACAAATCTTTTTGAGCACTAAAGATAATATCTTCTCCGCGTAAAAATGGTAATTTTGTGAGTAAGAATTGGTACTTATCTGTTAGTTGTCTACCAAACTCGAGTTGTCTTTCATAATGTGTACCATTGGTGAGTAAGACAACACGGTGTTTTGCTTTCAATCGTTCTAAAACTTCATAAGCGCCTTCTTTCAAGTCGACCAAAGAATAAGAGTCGACCGTGACGTAAAAATCATTAAACTTTTGTCGTTCTTCCTCTGTCTTAAAAACTTCTTTTTCAATATCTATGGTATCAAAATCTTCTTCTTTGTACTTAGATCCCAACATTTTATTAATTACTGGGACAAAATGGTTATCACAAATTACATCATCAACGTCGATTAAGATTGTTTTCATAACTACTCCTTTCGTATATAACTACTAAAAGTATACCATATTATTCTATCGTTTGTCATGAAATACAACAAAAAAGTCTTATGACTCATTCATAAGACTTCCTTGTGATATAGGAATAGGAATTATCTAGCAGACATTTCGTTTTCTAGATCATCAATTCTATTTTGCATTTTGGTTTCGATTGCTTCAATATCTTGTAACAATTTTTCGTATTCTTGGTCATTCATGCTACCAATTGCAACAGCAAGTTCTTTTACATTGCTATCGTTGGCCTTAAAGTCAAATTCGCCACCCCAAAAATCTTGAAGCATATCGTAGATGCTTTGTCTAGCATATTCGATGCAAACTTCTTCAGTTAGTTTTTCTTTTAATTCACCACTTAGTTTTGCGTGATTTTGGCAAAGGATAAAAAGTTCGTTGCCAAGTCCATGATAACCATCTCTAATGGCTGTCAATCTTTCTTTTTCAGTATATTCTTCTTTTAAGATTACTTTCATTGTTTGCTCCTTGATGACTATATTTGTTTTGTTGTTTTTAGATGGGTCAGTAGCAATGTGAGACCATCAATACCAGGTAGTATGGATTGGTATTGAGGTATTGCTTCTTCTATGGTTGCAATAGATAGATGATGTTGTTTGAGATAGAGTATAGCGGTTTTCGTGATGGCTTGCTCTTGTTCTACACCTTCTAATTGCACAGCAATCTCTAGCAACTGACTTAATTCTAATAAAAACGCAAGTGTGTTTTTCATACAACTACCTTATCTATTAGGTTCGGTATCGTCTGTACTGTCTTGTGGGGTGTTAAGTTGCTTGTACAAAGCCTCACAAACTCTTTTTCCACTATGCTTTTTATCTGCACCAACAGACCATAGATATTGGCGAAGTTGAAGTTGTAATTGTGGGTCATTTTCTAGATGTTGACCATACTCTTTCAAAAATCCCTTTGCCCAACCTGTAGCATAGTCATCAATTGCATTTTGTAGTTCTTCGTTGTTGTTGAATGTGCCAGAATAAAGATCAATATAAGTGATGATATATTTTTCTCTTAAAGTGAGTATATTCACTAAGTTTTCCAATGTCATATTTGTATTCCTCCCTCTTATATAGATAGTATAGCATATCAAAATACAATTTGGAAGACCCTAATTTTAATTTTTTGAAAAAATTGCCGAAAAGAAAAATAAAAAACCTTACACATTGGTAAGGTGGTTGGTGCTCCACGAGGGACTCGAACCCCCAACACCAGGTTCCGAAGTACTTTAACTTGAACCTCTCCAACTTTTGTATTATACACCACTTTTGTAAAAGCGATTAAACTTTCATAGTGTTTGTAAAATTCGCCACTTTCAACAATTTTGTGAAATTTTAACACTCACTGGGTGCCATTTCATACTTTGGGTGCCAAACTGGTGCCCTTTTACATGTGGTCAAACCTTTCACACATTCGGGTGCCTTTTTGTGAATTTATATTGTATTTTCAATAATCACTATTTGAAAAATTTAACATATTTTTCTGCTCGTGGATAGTTTGCGGATAATATGTCTTGCTTATATTTTTCCAAGTCAAAAGAAATTGTTTTGTGTGTAATTTGTATATTGTTTCCAACAATATCAACTATTGTGTAATGCCCAGGATAAACCATACCTAATGACCCCACACAAACAAGTTCTTTATTATCTCTTTTAAAATGAGAAGTATGATGTTCGTGTCCATAAAATATATAATCGGCCTCAACTTCTTTAAAAATATCAGAAATATTTTCTACTGTCGGGGTTTCTGGATTATCTATAACATTATCCCAAGTTTCCCACATGTAATGGGTAAAATATAGTTTTTTATCACCAGCATTGATAACATATTCTTTTGGTAAATTTTTCATAATTTGCTTGTATTTATCTTCTACAACTTCACGCATATAATTTTGGTGGTCAATTTTGTCTTGTTTAAAATATTTGTATTCTTCTTCTGGAAGTCCATTTGCAATATAACTATCATGATTTCCCATTAACCAAATACAATTATTATCTAACAAAGCCTTACAACATTCATTTGGGAATGGTCCCATAACGACGGCATCACCTAAACAAATTTTTACATCTGAATTTTTAAAATCATTTGTATCCATTAACTTGCTTAAGGCATCTAAATTTGCATGAATGTCAGTAAAAATACAAATTTTCATTATATCTCCTTTTGATTGTTTTAATTATAATTATTTGGTGCATGTGGAGGGATTCCAACCCCCAAACCGTCAGTTCCGAAGTACTTTAACTTGAACCTTTCCATATTGTGCACATCTCATCACTTATTGTGAAAGCGATTAAACTTTCATAGTGTTTGTAAAATTCGCCACTTTCAACAATTTTGTGAAATTTTAACACCAGTTGGGTGTAATTTCATACTTTGGGTGCCAAACGGGTGCCTTTTTACAATCACTCAAACCAAACACACTTTCGGGTGCCTTTTTATGAATTATACTAGATTTAATAAATCTGTAAATTTTGTGTATCCTGCTTTTTCATTGAAATGCCCCGCATGGTCATAAATTATAGTCCTTGCACTTATTGATTTCGCAAAATCTTCTAGTGCTTCAAGTTTTATATATGGGT
>JAZSRJ010000022.1:0-4807 GCA_045538425.1 Clostridia bacterium | reverse complement strand
CAGTTGGGTTAATCGATTTTGCCCATTTGACGAGTTGTGTAATAGGATTGACGGCACCCGTTTCGTTACTGACGTGCATAATAGATATGAAAGAAGTATCTTTTGTGCATTTTTTCTTGAAGTCTTCTATATCTACAATTCCTTCACTTGTTAATTGTACAAATTCGATTGTGTATCCTTTCTCTTGCAGATCTTTGGCAAGTTGATCAACTGCTGGGTGTTCTCCTTCGGCAAAAAGTAGTTTTCCACTATTTTTTCTAAGTGTACCAAGAATGGCAAGGCTATCTGCTTCTGTTGCCCCACTAGTAAAGATGAGTTGGTCGTTGAGTTTTGCCCCAAGGCAATTCTTAATGGTATTGCGAGAAGTTTCAATCACATTTTTTGTCGCAACGCCTTTTTGATACAAAGCAGATGGATTGTAAAAATAGTGATTACTTGCGTCTACGTATTGTTGCAAAGAACTTTCTAAGATCTTAGTTGTACTAGCGTTGTCAAAAAACATACGTCATATCTCCTTAATTCAACGATGATATTGTAGCATGTTTTGACGAAATTGACAAGCAATATTTTAGTAAGGAACAAAGTTTAGTAGAGTGTCTAGATTGTCACTATATAGATATACTTCAGGTACTTGTCCTACAATAATACTTTCACTTATCAATACTTGATGTTCGATATTGATCTTCTTAGTGTTCATGGGCATAACAATACCAACATTGGCATTGACTTTTAAGTAGATTTTGTGATTGGTTTGGTTGATACCGGCTGAGACAAACTGGGATACAAAGCTGCAAAAGACAGAGCCCACAGGATTGACTTTAAGTCTTACATTAGGTCCAACACCGACAAGGATTGGTATTCCGCTAAATGTACCTAATGGGATAGTTATCCCTCCTTGTCCATATTCTTCAATTCGACGTTCTGTTACTTGAGCAAGATCTTTGGACAAATTATTGATTTCAATGGCATTAGCCTGAATCATACTAATATTGCCCAATTCGTCTGTAATAATATTGATCAAATCGTCGTAGACAATTGAGTTCATGACAACATCAGCTACAGCGCTGTTGATGGCTCTAGTAGTTAAAGATTTTCCTTTAATTTCGACCATATTTCGAATAACGGGATTGATGAAGACCACGACACAATACCACACAATAAGAAGAATAAATAAAAGAAAAGCAAGAAAAACAATCTTTTTTTTCCTTGCTTGATAATATCTAGATAAACGTTGTGCAATCTTGACTTTTCCCATACTAAATAATATGAGTTAGATCTAACTTATAGTACTAATATCTTTTGGTTTTACTACTAAAAATAAATGAGAAAATATAAGCAAATATAACTGCTGCGGCAATACCTCCAGCGGTGGCAGTAAGTCCACCTGTGAATACACCAACTAGTCCTTTTTCCCTAACTGCTTGAATAACACCTTTGGCAAGACTTCTGCCAAATCCGGTGATAGGAACAGCAGCACCTGCTCCTGCAAATTGGACAATCGGTTCGTACAATTGGAAGGCTTCTAGCGTTGCACCAATCATAACAAACAAAACCAAGATTCTAGAACTTGTAATGGTTGTTTTGATAATCAGCAGTTGTCCAAGCATGCAAATAAAACCACCGACTAAAAATACTTTAAGATACATTAGCCACATATTATTCTCCTTCCAAAATTACAGCATGACAAATCCCCGGAACGCTTTCTCCTTGCTGACTACTGGTGGTACTGAGAAGTGCACCAGTTGCTGCAAAAATGACTTTTTTATATTCTTTGTTGTTGATTTTTTTCATAATAAATGAGTTGAGGACTGTTGCACTGCAACCTGCTCCACTACCACCTTGAAAGGTTTTTTGGTTGTTGTCATACATCATTTGACCACAATCTCCATAGTTTTTCCCCAATTTGTACCCTTGGTTTTCCATAAGATCCATAAGAATTTCGGACCCTAATTTTCCTAGGTCACCCGTAACAATTAGATCATAATCTTCTGGTCTTGTATTGGTGTCCTTAAAAAGTTGTATCAGTGTATCCATTGCGGCTGGTGCCATGGCTGCTCCCATGTTGTTGACGTCTTTGATATCATAATCTACCACTTTTCCAAAAATAGCATGGGTGATCAGTGGACCATTACCAGAACTGGACAAAATAGACGCCCCAGCACCCGTAATGGTCCATTGTGTTGTTGGAGGTCTTTGGTTGCCAAGTTCTAAAGGAAAACGATATTGTCTTTCTGCAGTTGTAAAATGACTACTTGTGGCGCAAGCAATAGTAGAATATGCTCCAGCGTCGAGAAGTGATGCCCCTATTCCTAATATTTCAGCCATTGTGCTACAAGCGCCATATATCCCCAAATATGGATAATCTAGTTCTCTTGCTGTAAAACTAGCAGAAATAATTTGATTGAGCAAATCTCCACCTAAAAACAATTCGACGTCTTCTTTTTTCTTTTTGGATTTTTTAACTGCTCCCAAAACAGATTCTAGTAGCATACGTTTTTCGGCTTTTTCGTATGTTTTTTCTCCAAATTTGTCATCTTGAATAACAAAATCAAAGTAATCTTTGAAGTTGCCTTCTCCTTCTTTTTTCCCCACAACACTATACGATCCAATAATATGAATAGGCATTTCAAATTTGATCGTGCGACTTCCTATTTTTTTACTCATGATATACCTCTACAAAAATAGATAAATTAATCCAACAATAATTGATGCTGCAATGCCATTGACAATAACGGGTCCAGCAACGGTAAACATCTTCACGCAAGTACCAAAAATTACCCCTTCACGCTTAAATTCTACTGCTGGGCTTGTAATAGAATTGGAAAACCCAGTAATTGGAACAATAGATCCAGCCCCAGCGAATTCTCCAATTCGATCATAGACACCAATGGCTGTCAAAAAACTTGCAATAAAGATCAGAATAATTAGCATCCAAGTTGAGGCAGTATCTTTTGACATATTTGGCCAAATAGCCATTAATGTATCCGAAATTCCTTGTCCTATCATACAAATAATGCCACCGATAAGAAAAGCATAAAACAAAGTAGGAAAATCTTTTGTTTTAGGTATTTTGGCGTTAACATATTCATTATATTTTTTATTTCTTTCTACATCTTTCATAATTCACCTTTATAGGTCAATGTTTACCCTATTAAAAAAAATTAAACCTTTTATAAATATATTTTTTGCTTTTGCACACAATAAGGATAACTTTTGGAGGTATTTATGAAAAAATCTATTGTAGTAGCCACATCTTTGTCTGCGGCAGTTATTATGCTTGCTGGGTGTGGTACAGCTGACACTTCAGCAAAAATAGCAGAAAAAATCAATAAAAATCTTAACGTATTGGGGTCTACAATCAAAAAGATGGATACTATTGACAATAGTTATCTTGCCAATCAAGATTTGGCTTATTTTGAAGATGGTGTTCAAGTAAATGCCCCACCAAAACAATATGAAGTGCAATATCTGGCTGTAAGACCAGAACCTGCCAGAGGTAATGTCTTTGCTCTTAACAAAATGACACGTATGCCATATGATGGACAAGTTTCGCAAATCAAACAACAATTAGATAGTTGTGTTGGTGGTCAATGTGTTGATGAACAATGTGATGTATATACTTCAAGCAATGGAAGTTGTTGTACGACAGAAGAGTACACCTACAATTGTGGAGACCAAAATGTTAATGATATACTAAAAAAATTACTTGAGCAAAAATTAATTGATAGTATTGGTGGTACTGATTGCACTTCAACTGATGATGGTGGTTATTGTGTAACTCGTACAAGTGTCAATGAAGAAAACAATACATTAACTGTTCATAAAATGCAATACACGCCAGGCAATGAAGAGGATGCTCAAGCACAAAAACCTGTTAGTCGATATATGCAACGTGTACAAGGTCTATATCAAATGACCAATAATGTAGTCAATGCGAATAATACACTTAGTGAGTGCAGAGAGGATATTCTAGAGAGTATTGACGAAATGAAAGGATTGGTAGAAGAATTAAAGACAAATGAAAATATCAGCATGCAACAATTACAGGCACTCAATAACTATGTGTATGATATCAAAACATCTATCAATCGATTGAAAAATGCTAATGGACAACTATCAAATGAAATCTCTAATATTAGCAATAATTATAACTATGGTGTTGCTAAAAGCATCGATGTGATGAATAGCAATTATATGAGAATACTCAATCATTTGGATATTAGAATTGCTTATTTGCGTAATACTCTCTCTACTCTAGATCAAATGAAATACATTATTATGGATGTTATGGTCAATCAAGAAATTGGTGATGATATTGTTTTGGGTGACACCATTGTGGATAGTGAAACAGAAGATGATTATACAACTGAAGTTGAAGATAATGTAGAATTAGATGCTGAAGTTGATAAAGAAATGGGTGTTGTTCCGGAAGATGTATTGGAAGATGATTTTGCTAGTCAACCAACAGAAGATCAATCAGTAGATGATACAGTGGAAGACTCTGTCGTAGAAGATGTTGAAGATCAAGATGTTGAGACAAATGCCAACATTGATACTGAAAATAATTTAGATGAAGACAAAAATGTGAAAGAAGAAAATAATGAAAATCTAGAAAATATGGAAGAAAATACCGCAATTGACGAAGAGTTTTTGGTGGACGATAATATTGATGTTTCTGGTAACAATTTAGAAAATAACAATACAAACAATATGGATAATGACAATAACAATAGTATTGATGACAACAACACTCAAGAAAATATAACTAATAATAATGAAGAAAATAGCAATATGGAAGAAAATAATG
>JAZSRJ010000061.1:0-5534 GCA_045538425.1 Clostridia bacterium | reverse complement strand
ACAAACACCTCTTTTTTGTGGGTTTTTATCAAGAATAGGAACGTCTGATTTTTCAACAGTTCTTTTTCTACCCTTCTTAACCAATTGAGCAATTGTTGGCATTGAATTCTCCTCCTGTAAGTCTTGTTGTAGACAATAGATTATCAACCCATAACCATTGTCTGATTTTTGTTTGCCCAGTAGCACTGTATTAAAGCCGGCAAACTTCGATAAGAAGAATTTCACACCTTATTCTATTCTTATCTGCCTCAAAAAAAGGCGCACTATAATACAGTAATGATTGTAACAAATTATCTATCTAATGTCAACATATTTATCAAAAATTATTCTACTATTTTTTAGATATAAAATAGTCAAAATAAGAAGAAAAATGGATAACAATTTCTGTTATCCATTAACTTCGACTTCATCTAGATCTACGCTACAATCAGCACAGTTGTCTGCCTCATTCAGTGTTGTCTCAATATTGATCTCATTACGTTGTTGCCTACTTCTTGTCACATCATCTTCAAGGTGTTTTGTAAAACCTTCTACATCATTGTAATTAGAGTCATGACGTTGAAAATCTTTTTGCATAAACTCGTTAATATTTTGACATACCTTTCTAAGATCTGCTTTTTTCAAAACATAATCATATATTTGATGTGTTATTTTTGAATAAGATTCAATTGATTCTGTTTGAATAAATTTCACTAGTTGTTCAATATCTCGTTGGCTCATCCCCAAATCAATTGTACACAAACTTTGACACAAATATTTTTTATAATTATTGTCGCTTACTATTTTTTGTTCATTAGCACAAGTTATTTCAAATCCTTGCACAGGTTTTGCACCCATTTGGATTCCATATAACTCCCACTTGTTATTAACGCTAACGCCAAAAATACGAGCATCACCCCAGTCTTCATAGTCAGAGTTAAATAGTGCCATCACGTGACCCATTGCCAAATAATCTGTTGCCCAAAAATCACTCTTTGATTCTCTGAATGTCATACTCTCCTCCTTATAACTAATTCTAGTATATCATATATTGCAAAAAATTGCAATACCCAATTTTCAAAAAACTCGTATTTTTCTAGGCTTTTTGTAATTGTTTTTTAATAACCTTTTTGGTATTTTCATCAACAACTACTTCTACTAGCAACACCACGTAGTCTGGATATTTTCTTCTCATTTGATCAAATGGTGTAGACTCTGGCATATCGTCTAACAAACGCAAAGACAATTGGACATAAGAAGCTAACAAGTCATTGGCATTGTGTTGCACTTCTTCTACTGTCTCACCATATGCAAAAACATCTAAGTCCTCAATATGCAACATATAGTCATCATCTTCCGGAACATAATATAAGATTGCAGGATAAATATAACTTTTCATAGCTTCTCCATTTTAGATTATTTCCATTTTTGTATTTCTTTAATTCAAAAATAAGACGAAATACCCATTTTTCTTCTTTTAATTGTACCACAAACTTTTTGAATTGTAAAACATATCAACCTATTTTTTGCAATTTCAAAAAAGCAAAAAAGTGAACCTTTAAGATTCACTTTTTTATATTTTTATGCTTCTACTCCGTCTGCAAAGAATTGTGCAACAGATTGATCAATTGTATTGTCTTTTTCTTGTTGTGCCCCTTCTTCAACAAAAGTTAAACCACGCATGGTCTTGAAACCTGTACCTGCAGGAATTTGTTTTCCTAAGATAACGTTTTCTTTTAGACCCAACAAGTAGTCAACTTTACCTTTGAGTGACGCATCTGTCAACACTCTTGGAGTTTCTTGGAAGGATGCAGCACTTAAGAAACTTTCACTACACAATGCAGCTTTGGTGATACCAAGAACTTGTCTAACAACAGTTGCTGGACAACCACCCATAGCAAGAACTTTTTCGTTCTCTGCTTCATAAGTGCGAATATCCACAATCTCACCTGCTGGAAGATCAGTATCTCCACCATCTTCAACTTTAACATGTCTAAGCATTTGTCTAATAATAACTTCGACGTGTTTTGGGTTAAGGTGTACACCTTGAGAAGAATAAGTAGAAAGAACTTCAGTAAGTAAGTATTCTTGAACAGCTTTAATACCACGAGTAATCATAAGATCTTTTGGATCAATACTACCTTCAGTAAGAACACTACCAGCTTCAATCACGTCACCATTAGCAACTTTTAAGATAAGACCTGATGGGATAACATAATGTCCGTCACCATCACTATTCTTAACAGTAACTTCATAGTATTTTCCAGCATCTTTACCAGCACCAGCAACTTCCTTAACAGATACTCTACCAGCAACTTCACTGATATAAGCAACACCTTTAGGACGTCTAGCTTCAAAAATTTCGGCAACACGTGGAAGACCTTGTGTAATATCGGCAGCGTTAGCAATACCACCAGTGTGGAATGTACGCATAGTAAGCTGTGTACCAGGTTCACCAATCGCTTGTGCAGCAATAACACCAACTGCTTCACCAACTGGAATAATATCATTATTAGCCATGTTACGGCCATAACATTTTGCACAGATACCATGTCTGCATTTACATGTCAAAATGTTACGAATTTCAACACTTGTAATACCTGCAGCATCGATTTCTTTAGCCATTTCTTTGGTAATCATTGTATTAGCAGGAACAATGACTTTCTTTGTCTTTGGATGAACAACTTCACCAACAGTATAACGACCTACAATTCTTTGGTTCAAAGATGCAACCAATGTTTGGTCTCTGTAGATTGCTGATACAAAACTACCTTTTACCTTTTCACCATTGCTAGCAAAACAGTCTTCTTCGCTAATAACAACATCTTGAGCAACGTCTACAAGACGACGGGTCAAATAACCAGAGTCTGCAGTCTTAAGTACCTTATCGGCAAGACCTTTTCGAGCACCACGGGAAGAAATGAAGAACTCAAGTGGAGTTAAACCTTCACGGAAGTTACTCTTAACAGGAATATCAATCTTACGACCAGAGGTTGTACTCATGATACCACGCATACCGCACAATTGTTTGATTTGGTCGGCACTACCACGGGCACCAGAGTTAGCCATCATACGGATTGGGTTGTCAATAGGCATATTGTCAATAACCATCTTTTGAAGTCTGCCAGTAGCATCGTTCCAAAGATCGATATTGCGATCAATTTTTTCTTTTTCAGTAATCATACCACGACGGAAAAATTTCTCATTTTGAGCGATTTGTTCTTCAACATCAGCAATAAGACCTTTCTTTCCATCAGGAATCAACATATCAAACACGTTGATGGTGATAGCACCAACGGTACTATATTTGTAACCACAAGCTTTGATATTGTCTAGCATTTTGACAGTCTCAGTTGTACCAAGAGAGTCAAAACAACGAATAATAATATCACCAAGTTCTTTCTTACCTACTAGATAATCAACTTCAAACTTGTTAACATTTTCTCTTTTTGTACGATCAACAATTCCAATATTTTGTGGAATATTACGGTTGAAAATAATTTTACCAACAGTAGTATTAATTCTATCTGTTACGAGTTGACCATTGTACATAGCGCTTCTTCTAAGTTGAACCTTAGATTGAAGAGTAACAATTCCATCAGCATAAGCCATGATTGCTTCATCTTCATCAATAAAGCACTTGCCTTCACCCTTTTCACCATCTTTTTCTACAGTTAGGTAATAACTACCAAGGACCATATCTTGTGTTGGAGAAAGGATTGGTTTACCATCAGCAGGTTTTAACACGTTGTTAGATGCAAGCATAAGAAGTCTTGCTTCTGTTTGTGCTTCAAGTGATAATGGTACGTGAACAGCCATTTGGTCACCGTCGAAGTCTGCGTTGAAACCACCACAAACAAGTGGATGCAACTTAATTGCTTTACCTTCTACCAACACTGGCTCAAATGCTTGGATACTAAGTCTGTGTAGAGATGGCGCACGGTTAAGTAGTACTGGGTGATTTTGAATAACTTCTTCTAAGATATCCCAAACAACTGGTTTTTTGCTATCAACAGTCTTTTTAGCAGACTTGAAGTTAAGAGACACGTTACGTTCAATGAGTTTTCTCATAATAAATGGCTTAAACAATTCAAGTGCCATTTCTTTTGGAAGACCACATTGATAAATCTTGAGTTCTGGACCAACAACGATAACGCTACGACCGGAGTAGTCAACACGTTTACCAAGTAAGTTTTGACGGAAACGACCTTGTTTTCCTCTCAAACTTGCAGTCAAACTCTTTAATTCTCTTTGTTTTGGACCTTGAACAGCTTTTGTACGTTTTCCGTTCTCGATCAAAGCGTCTACGGCTTCTTGCAACATTCTCTTTTCGTTACGTACAATAACGTCTGGAGCACCAATAGACATGAATTTCTTTAGACGGTTGTTACGATTGATGATACGACGATATAGATCGTTGATATCACTAGTTGCAAAACGACCACCATCCAATTGGATCATAGGTCTTACATCTGGTGGAATAACTGGAATAACAGTCATAACCATCCATTCTGGGCGGTTGCCAGATTGGATAAGACCATCGATCATTTCAAGTTTTTTCGTTAATTTGATTTTCTTTTGGCTTTTTGCATTAACAAGTTGAGCAGTTAGACTGTCTTTTTCTTTATGCAAATCAATTTCAGCAAGCAATTCTCTAATTGCTTCACCACCCATACTTGCTCTAAAGCTACCTTCACCATATTTTTCCAAAGCATCACGATATTCAAAATCGTTTAGGATTTGTTTCTTTTGAAGATCAGTTTTACCTGGATCAATAACGATATAACTAACAAAGTATACAACTTTTTCAAGTTGTTTTGAATTTAGGTCAAGCAATGTACCAATACGAGATGGGATGTTTTGCATAAACCAAATGTGTGTCACAGGAGTTGCAAGAGTAATATGTCCCATGCGTTCTCTACGAACAGCACTCTTTGTAACTTCTACACCACATTTGTCACAAATAACGCCTTTATGACGGATTCTTTTATACTTTCCGCAATGGCATTCCCAATTCTTTTTTGGTCCAAAAATACGTTCACATAGCAAACCATTTGGTTCTGGCTTATGTGTACGATAATTGATTGTTTCAGATTTTGTGACTTCCCCATGAGACCATTCTAAGATCTTTTCTGGGGAAGCAATACTAATCTGAATTGAGGCTAAGTTATTTAATTCAAACATTATTTCGCACTCCTACTCTTCATCAATATCATCAAACAATGCTGATTCATCAAATACAGAGAATTCAACATCATCATCTTCAATTTCAATTGTTTCTTCATCACCAAACTCAATATCAACATCACTGATTTCTGGTTTTTGTTTTGTAACTTCGCTAAATGTTTCAACATCATCTTGTTGAAGTTCACTAAGTTCGAAGACTTTGTTGTCTTGGTTACGAAGTTTGACATCAAGACCAAGACCTTGAAGTTCTTTAAGCAATACTTTGAATGCTTGTGGTACACCTGGTTCTGGCATTGGAGTACCATCAATGATTGCTTTGTATGTTGCAAAACGACCATCAACATCGTCGGATTTTACAGTCATCATTT
>JAZSRJ010000079.1:0-11095 GCA_045538425.1 Clostridia bacterium | reverse complement strand
GAAGCATCAGTTATACTGAAGCTGTTCGTCGTGCTGCTCGTACCAATAGCATTGTTAGAAAATATGAAGATGATCTAATTGATTTTGGTCGATTACGTAATGCTATTGTACACAATTCTAATGAAAATATTGCAATTGCAGAACCACATGATGATATTGTGGAAGAATATGAAAAGATTGCAAGTTTGATTTGTACACCACCACTTGCACTTAATACTGTAGGCAACAAAGTTCTTAGTTGTATTGAGTATAATGTAAAATTGATCGATGTGATCGAATATAGTTATAAAAGCAAGTTTTCCAATATTCCAATTTTTAAGAATGGAATGCTTATTGGTGTTGTTCAAAGTCAAAAATTGATTGAAATTTTGGGTAAGAAAGTTTTTGAGAAAGTAGATCTTACAGAATATATGCAAAACACCAATATAGAAGATGTTGTAAAAGAATTTTCAACTGACAACTATTATGCGATTGTTGACCGTAAAGTAACACTAGATAGAGTGCTTAATATGTTTACGGAAAATAGAAAATTGTTGTGTATCCTAATTACGAACAATGGTAGTTTGCTTGAAGAACCACTAGGTATTATTACCATATCCGATATTATGGATATAAACAAAGTATTAGACAATTACAATTTGAACAGGGGATAAAATAATGAACATGGAAGAAGCAAAACAATTGTTTTTATCCATATTCAAAGAAAATGTCAAAAGAGAAGGGGCAGATGCATTACTAGAATGGCTACAAAAAAGTGACTTTTTCTCAGCACCGGCAAGCACTAAGTTTCATAGCAATTTTGCTGGGGGATTATGTATTCATTCCATTAATGTATATCATCGATTTGTCAAACTTTTGCAATCAGAATATGGAGACAATTGGCAAGATACATTTTCACTAGAAAGTGCAACAATTTGTGCGCTACTGCATGATGTGTGCAAAACGGGGTACTATACTGTTGAGATGCGCAACGTCAAAGTAGATGGTACTTGGGTGCAAAAACCTTATTATACAGTATCCGACAACTTACCATATGGACACGGTGAAAAAAGTGTTTATATTATAAGTGGTTTTATGAAATTAACTCGTGAAGAAGCCATGATTATCAATTGGCATATGGGTGGATTTGATCAAAGAGTGCAAGGTGGTAGTTATTCTATTGCTACAGCATTTGAGATGTATCCACAAGCATTAATATTTCATGTTGCAGACATGCAAGCATCCTACTTGGATGAAGAAAAGATTAGGTAAGGAGATATAAAAGATGGTAAAACAATTAACAGTTGAAGAGATGGAAAAATCTATTAAAGCAATGGATAACGAAATTGCAAGCGAATTGATTGCAATTGGTAACATTGAAGAAGAGATAACTGATCTTATGCTTGGTACTCCTGATTATGTCGAGGAAGATGTGGCTACACAAGGATTCATGGTGATTATGGGATCTAACGAACAATTAGCAAAAGAAGTTACTGATTTGCTTGCCCAAATCAAAAACTATCAATATGGTAATCAAGATAGTATCCAAATGGGTCTTTAATCTATCTTAAAAAATAATAGGGCACTTTTTGTGTCCTTTTTTCATGCCTTTTGCATATACAATAAAAGAATAAGCTAAAAGGAGTGTGAAAGAGTGATAATACATATTGTACAACAGGGAGATACTCTATACAAAATTGCACAAAGATATGGTGTCTCGGTTGAAAAACTAGTGGAAGATAATCAAATTGCTTATCCAGATATGTTGACTATTGGTCAAAATATTGTAATTGATCATGATATGATTATTCATACAGTAGTGAGAGGCGATACTTTGTATCAATTAGCAAAGCAATACGGAACAACGGTAGAAGATATTGTTGAGAGCAATCCCCAAATTGCTAATCCGGACAGAATTGGTATTGGACAACGCATCAATATCCCAGTAGGGGTACAAAAATTAGGAAGTATGGAAGTCAACGGATATGTCTATGATACAGTGCAAGCCTCTGTCTTAGAAAAGGTATTGCCGAACTTGACATACATCAGTATCTTTGCGTATGAGGTTATGCCTAATGGTGGATTAAGTACAATCAATGATGACTGGATTATTCGTATGGCAAGACAACAAAGGGTAGCGCCACTAATGACCATTGTCAATATTGTTGAAGGAGAAGGGTTTAGTAGTGAACTAGCGCATACCATATTAACAGATGAGGCTGTGCAACAGCAACTGATTAATAATGTTCTAAATGCTATGCAAAGTAAGAATTATTACGGTCTTAACGTGGATTTTGAGTACTTATATCCAGAAGATAGAGAAGCGTACAATGCTTTCTTAGAAAGGGTTCGTCAAGCTATTCATCCATATGGTTACATTCTCACAACTGCTGTTGCGCCAAAGATAAGTGCTGACCAACAAGGAACATTGTACGAAGCACATGATTATGCTGCGCATGGCAGAATTGCAGATAGAGTCATTATTATGACGTATGAATGGGGGTATATCAATGGGCCACCTTTACCAATTGCGCCGATTGGTCCAGTAAGACAAGTGCTGGACTATGCGGTAACAGAAATACCGCCAAAGAAAATTATGATGGGTATGCCAAATTATGCCTACGATTGGACCTTGCCGTATAGAGAAGGTACATCTGCGAGAATTTTGACCAATGTAGAAGCTGTCAATCTTGCGGTGGAAAAAATGGTGGAAATTCAATATGATAAAGAAGCACAAGCGCCATTTTTTGAATACACTGATCAAGGTGTGCGCCATATTGTTTGGTTTGACAATGCACAAAGTATCAAGGCAAGATTGCAGTTGGTGGACGAATATGATCTAGCAGGAGTTAGTTATTGGACAGTTAACCAATATTTTTCTCAAAATTGGTTGGTGCAAAATGCACTTTATAATACCATAAAAGTGTTATAATAGACTTAAAAAAAGGAAGAATTGTCTTCCTTTTTGTTTTTTCATGTGGCAAGTGAGAGAGATTTATTGACTATTTTTATTATTTTATATATAATATGGTATTGCTGAAACATAAGAAGGTATCATTATGAGTGAAGATAGACCAAAATATCAATATACAAGACCACAATTTCCAAAACGTGCAGTAGTTACTTCTGGTATGCCTTATGGGGACAAAGAATTGCACTTTGGACATATTGGTGGACTTTGGGTACATGCAGACACATTTGCTAGATTTTTAAGAGATCGTATTGGAAAAGATAATGTTGTTTTTGTATCAGGAACAGACTGTTATGGTTCTCCAATTGTAGAAAAACACCGTAAGTTTACCGAACAAGGTATTTTTAACGGAACATTAGAAGAATTTGTTACCAAAAATCACGAACATCAAAAAGAAACATTTAGACTCTATGAGATTGAGCCTAACTTGTTTGCAGCATCTGCACTTGGTCGTGCAAGTGAGATTCATAAAGAGACAAGTGAGTGGATTATTAAAAGATTGCATGAAGTAGGGGCTTTGTCAAAACTAAGTACTTTGCAGTTCTATGACCCAAAACACAAAACATTGCTTAATGGTAGACAAGTGATTGGTAAGTGTCCAATTGAAGGATGTAGTAGTGAAAAAGCATATGCTGACGAATGTGATCTTGGTCACCAATATATGCCAGTAGAACTTATTAATCCAATCAGTTCTCTTAGTGGGGAAAAACCAGAATTAAAGGAAATTACCAACTGGTATTTTAATTTGCAAGACAACATCGATATCCTTAACGAGTGGATTACATCAATTGAAAAAGCAAAATATACAAGACCATATGTGGTAAAAGAAATCAAAGAGTTTTTCAAAAAACCAGAGATCTATATTAAGAAAGATCAACCAGAATGGGAAGAAGTAAAAGATCTTTTACCTACATACACTGTAAAAGATGATAACAATAAGTCTTCTATTACCATCGTATTTGATGAGCTTGGCAATCGTGAAATTGCTTGTGATATGTTGACCAGTGCTGGTGTTAGATATCGTACAGGTAAGACACTTGTGCCATTCCGTCTAACAGGTAACTTGGAATGGGGTGTACCTACTCCAGTGATTGATGGATTAGAAGATCAAACATTTTGGGTATGGCCAGAGAGTTTGTGGGCACCAATTAGTTTTACAAAAACATACCTAGAAAGCATCGGTAAAGATGATAAAGAATGGGAAAAATACTGGTGCGACAAAGATGCTAAGGTTTACCAATTCTTAGGTGAAGACAATATGTATTTTTATGGGCCAGCAGAAGTTGCTATGTGGCTCAATACACAAGGAAAAGAAAAATCAATTGAAGTGGGTGATGGCAATTTGACTATCCCACAACTCATTGTCAACAAGCATATCTTATTCCTCAATAAGAAAGCAAGTAGTAGTGGTAGTGTAAAACCTCCAATGGCTAGAGAATTGCTAGATTATTATACCCCAGAACAACTTAGACTTCATTTCTTAGGAATGGGGCTTGGCAACAACAATGTTAGTTTTATGCCAAAGATGTACAATCTAGAAGCAAAACCAGAAGAAGTAGATCCGGTACTAAAAGAAGGTAACTTACTTACCAATGTATTCAATCGTGTTCTTCGTACTTTGTTCTATACAACGCAAAGCCATTTTGATGGGATTGTTCCATTTGGTACAGTGAGTGCAAGTGTAATAGAAGATGCGAAAAAGAGTATACTAGACTATGAAAAGTTCATGTATGAGAATAAGTTCCATCAAGTCATGAATGTGCTTGATGTCTATATCCGTAATATCAACAAATATTGGGTAAAACATTTTAACAATGACACCGAACAATTAAAACAATTGATTATCGATACTTTGTATATGGTAAGAATTGCAACAGTTTTACTACATCCAGTAGCGCCAGTAGGTAGTGAAAATGTAGCAGAATACCTAAGGGTAGATCAAGATAAATTCTTTGATTGGGAATATATCTTTGATGATTTCTTCTCTTTTGTAGAAGATAAAAACAATCACAAACTTAAGACTTTGTTTGAAAAAGAAGATTTCTTCAAAAAACATCCAAGTCAATTTGAAGCGTAAAACAAGGAGAAAGTATGGAAAAGCCATTAGTAGCCATTGTAGGGCGTCCTAATGTAGGAAAGAGTACATTTTTTAATAAAATTGTAGGAAAGCGTATCAGTATTGTAAAAGATATGCCAGGAGTTACAAGAGATCGTATATATGGTGACGCCGAATGGTGTGGCAATGCTTTTTCTATTGTTGATACCGGTGGTCTTGATGTTCGTAACAAAGATGAATTTCAACTTAGTATCACAAGACAAGCAGAAATTGCAGTAGAACTTGCGGATGTTGTTGTATTCTTTGTGGATGGTAAAGAAGGACTTGTTGCGAGCGACTATGATGTAGCCAATTTCTTGAGAAAATACAAAGTGCCAGTTGTACTTGCTGTTAATAAGTTAGATAACAATGAAGTAGAAAAAACATATGAATTTTATTCTTTAGGTCTTGGTGAACCATTTGCCATCAGTGCAGAACAAATGAAGGGTTTTGGGGATTTGTTGGATGAAATTGTAAAACACTTTCCTAATAAAGTTGATCCTGATTCCATCAAGCCAGCAGTCAAGGTGGCAGTTGTTGGAAAACCAAATGCAGGCAAGAGTAGTTTGATTAACAAATTGCTTGGAGAAGAGCGTGTGATGGTTAGCAATGTTGCGGGTACTACACGTGATGCAATTGATTCTCCATTCCGCTATAATAAAAAAGATTATATCCTTATTGACACTGCAGGTATTAGAAGAAAGAGAGGAATTGAAGCAGAAAGTGTGGAACAATATAGTGTTATCCGTGCTTTTGATGCTATACGTCGTGCAGATGTTGTTGTGATGATGATTGATGCAAGCAAGGGGATTAGTGAGCAAGATGTAAGAATCTTAGGTTATATTCATGAAGAAGGAAAACCAAGTCTTGTTGTTATGAACAAATGGGATTTGGTTGAAAAAGACCAATCAACCATGCTTGAGTATAACAAGATATTAGACGAAGAATTGAAGTTTATGAGTTATTATAAGCCTCTTTATATCTCTGCTTTAACTGGTCAACGTATTGGAAAAATCATGGAAACTGTGGATGAAGTGTATGCGCATGCTAGTCATCGTATCTCTACAGGTACACTCAATGATGTTATTCATAATGCTATTTTGGTCAACGAACCACCATCCACCAATGGTAGAAGATTGAAGATTAAATATGTTACACAACCAGAAACCAATCCTCCAACCTTTATCTTATTTGTCAACGATAGTAATTTGATGCATTTTTCATATCTTAGATATATTGAAAACTCTATTCGAAAGGCTGTTGACTATAGTGGTACACCAATTAAAATTATTGTCAAAGGGCAAGAAAATAAGGAGTAATTATGGTTATAAAGTGGATTGCTTTATGTGTAGGAGCTTACTTGCTTGGTAGTATTAATTTTGCTCGTGTTATCTCAAGAGTTTTTCGTCATGAAGACATCACTCAAAAAGGTAGTGGCAACCCAGGTGCAAGCAATATGCTCCGAACATATGGTATCAAAATATTTATCCTAACATTTTTATTGGATGCAATTAAAGGTCTTGTGAGTGCTTTAATTGGGTTTTATATGTTTGGGGGCAACTTGTACAATGGATTGGCTTGTATTGGGTTGTATACTGGAGGTTTGTGCGCAGTTGTTGGTCATATATTTCCAATTTTTACTCGCTTTAAGGGTGGAAAAGGAATGGCGACATCGATTGGAGCATTTGCAGTATCCAATCTTCCGTTATTATTGCTTTTTGCATTCATTGGATTTTTGGTATTCTTAAAATGCAGACACATGTCCGTGTTTACACTGATTATCATTATCTTTACTGGTATTAGTGATTTGGTGATAAAAAGTATATGGTATTGTCCAAACAACCTTGTGATGATTGGATTGGTGTTGTTGATGATTGCTCTTTGTGTATGGGCACATAGAACCAATCTTGTAAGACTTGCACAAGGGACAGAAAGTAAAATAGGGAATAAAAAATAAAACACGATATAAATCGTGTTTTTTTATTGATCTAATGGTTGGTCTATATCAGTGCTATTGGTCTCAACGGTATAATAGGATGTGGTATCGGTATTATATTTTGTTGAAGGTTTTGTTGTCTCTTTATTTTTGGCGCTTACTTCACTGATCCGAGCATTGAGATGTGCTGGATTGATATCAACAAGAATAATATCTTTCCCAATCTTTGTAATACGATGATAGGGGATAAAGATGTCTCTACAGGATTTGAAAATACAAAGAAAAGATCGTTCTGCTGGGACGACTATTCCTGTTACTTTGCCACTGCAGGTATCAAAAACCATATCCACGATATTGCCGAGTTTTCGACCATCTGGAATATTGACGACCTCTTTAGCTCTAAGGTCACAAAAAGATAATTCCATAATACACCAAAATAAGTTATTTATTATATGTATATGCAAATTACCGTACAATTTGACAATAATTGACAAAACACGAATTTTACACATAAAACATCATTGAATGGGGATGCTACCAGTAGGAGATAAATATGCCCATTTTATTTGTTTTGTTAGGAATCACTTTGTTATATTTGTTAACCTTGCGTAAGGTTGTTGGTTGGGATAGGAAAGTAGTGCAAATTTTTTTGCTCATGCTTTCATATTTTTTACCTTTACTAGATATGAATGGTGTGGTAGGGGTGAGGGTTGCTAGCTTAGTGGCTTTATTGTTGGGGTGTTCTCTTGCTTGTGATTGGATAAAAGTTTTTCAGTGGGTACTCATAATCTCAATTGTATATTTATGCATAATTAATTATAATTATTTATATCTATCACAATTCTCTATCGTGCCTATTTTGATTATTTTGCTTGTATTTTTTATGTGTAATCACTCTCATTATTTGCAAAAATCAACCATTCTTGCTATAGCAGTTGTTATGATTGGTGTGATAGATACGTATTACATGAGAAGACTTGCGGGGTATAGTGTTGTGGCAGATACTTCTTTGAGTATTATTGTATTTTACATGATGTTATTGATGGAAAAAGGAGAAAATATGCAGTATGACGCAAATACTATGCAAATCAAAATTTAGTACTATAATACTCTTGTTTTTTGTGATTGCAAGTGCTTATCTTTTTAATGGGTACTTATCAAAAAATAGGCAAGTTTTGGCTTTTGATGATGGTAATACTTCTATTACGTATACGATTGTGACAGAAAATGGTGAGTATCTCATGGAAAAAAGTGGTGTAGAACAAGGAGATTCGTTTGTTACAAGTGATAAAAAGATGTACGAAATATTTGCAATCAATGTTGAAGATCGTATTGCTTATGCTAGATATCTAGTCACCATTACATTGCCAGAAATTAGTATTAGTTCTGCGCCAACTCAGGTGGATCAAAAGACTAAAAATATTGGTTTGTATATGACGCATAATGATGAAAGTTATCTAACAGGTGATGGATATGATAGTGTATATGGAAAGGGTGGAATTCATGATATTGCAAAATTACTCCAAAGTAGCCTCAATCAACTAGGGATTAATGTATATTTATACGAAAATCTTCATATTCCACACGATACTATGGCTTATAGTAGAAGTAGAGTAACAGCAAAACAGGCACTTGCAGATCATGAGCTCAATGCATTGTTTGATATCCATCGAGATGGAGCAAGTCGATCAACCTATGTTACAACTGATCAAGGGGTAGAAAAATGTCAAGTCCGTATTGTGGTAGGTAAAGCCAATCCCAACTATGCAATCCAGACAGAATTTGCCACCTATCTGTTGACGGTTGCGGAAGAATTGTATCCATGGTTGTTTTTAGATATTTATTTCGCAAAAGGACATTATAATCAAGATTTGTTTTCAAAATCTTTGTTATTCGAAATGGGAAGTCATCTAGTAGAGAAAAGCTTGGTGCAAAAAACTGTTCCCGCACTTGCCAATTTGATTAATACAGCATTATTCTATACTGCAGTAGAAGAAGAGACAGGAGATTTGGTAGTAGGTGGCAATCTGACAGATGGCAATACAATTGATGAAGTATTATCTACTTATGATACCAATACTATTGAAGAAACGGCAACCATTGGTTTGATCATAGTGGGTGGATTGCTTGTTGTAACGGTAGTAGTAGGGAGTATTGTTGCCTCTAAAGTAGGAAAAAAGAAGTATTTATCTTAGTTTTTTTGTTTTGCTTTACTTTTTAGTTATGTTATACTACAATAATTAAGAAGAATGCTTGGTGATTGAGGTGACAAGATGAAATGTATTTATTGTGGTTGCACAGATAGTAAAGTAATTGATAGTCGTGCGAATGAAGATGATAATAGCATTAGACGCAGAAGAGAATGTGTAGGTTGCAACAAACGTTTTACCACATACGAAACAATTGAAATGGTTCCAATTCTAGTTGTGAAATCAGATGGGACAATTCAACCATTTGATGCTAATAAAGTAAAACGTGGTATTATCAAAGCGAGTGAAAAACGTCCAATTACGATAGCTCAAATCGACGAAGTGGTAGACAAAATCGAAAAAACAATTCAAAATAATATGACACAAGAGATTAGTTCACAAGCAATTGGTGAGATGGTCATGAATGCACTCAAAGATTTGGATGAGATAGCGTATATTCGTTATGCAAGTATCTATCGAAAGTTTAAGGATGTGACCAATCTTATGAAATTCTTAAAGGATGATTTTAAGGATATATAATATAGATATGTATAAAGAGAGAGTTGTCTCTCTTTTTCTTTGTAAAAAAGTTGTGAGAATTGCTCATATTTGATTTTGATCCTGCATACAATCAAGTAATGATACTTTGGAGGGTTTTATGAGTAACTTTGATGTTTACAAAGATATTGCCGAACGAACAGGGGGAGATATATATGTTGGTGTCGTTGGTCCAGTCCGTACGGGCAAATCTACTTTTATTACAAAAGTATTAAATACGATTGTTCTGCCAAACATTGCTAGTGCACACGATCGTGACCGCACAATTGACGAGATGCCACAAAGTGGTGATGGTAAAAGTATAATGACGACACAACCAAAATTTGTCCCTAATGAAGCAGTCAAAGTCACATTGGATGGTGGATATTCTTTCAATGTTCGTATGATTGATTGTGTGGGCTATCTTGTTGCAGGTGCTCTTGGACAAGAAGAGAATGGAAAACCTAGACTTGTTCGTACTCCTTGGAGTGACGAGGATATGCCATTTGAAGAAGCGGCAACTTTAGGGACCAACAAAGTCATTACAAAACATAGTACCATTGGTATAGTTGTTACTACAGATGGTAGTGTATCTGGTATTGATCGAAATGATTATATTGAAGCAGAAGAAAAGGTGGTGAAAGAGTTAAAATCTTGTCAAAAACCTTTTGTAATTGTACTTAATACGAAAACTCCAACCAGTGATACAACGCAATCATTGGGGGATAGTTTGCAAGAAAAATATGCGACGCCAGTAATTGTGATGGATATTCAAAAAGCAAGTGCTAATGAGATCCATACAGTTTTTGCAAAAGTGTTGCAAGAGTTTTATATTACGTCTATTGATGTAGATATGCCAAGTTGGTTGACTAGTCTTCCTTTTGATCATCCAATTATTATGTCTATTAAAGATGAATTGGATACAAAGCTTGCGGGAGCAAGAAAAATTGGAGATGTTACTGGAGAGATGGTATTGTTTGAAGATAGTCCATACTTTATGTCAAATCCAGTTATGGATGTATTGTCTGCAGAGGGTAGAGTCATTATTAGATTGATGCCAAGACCAGAACTTTTCTATAGTGTGCTTAGTGAAAACTGTGGGGTTGAGATTGCAGATGATTATGCATTAATGACTTATGTAAAAGAACTCGCTCGTAATAAAGATAAATTTGATATGCTAGCGGAAGCACTTGCACAAGTAGAGGCTGATGGATATGGTATTGTTAATCCTACAGCAAGTCAATTTGTTCTTGCGCAACCAGAAGTGGTAAAACAAGGCAACAAATATGGGATGAAACTGAAAGCGTCTGCACCAAGTCTTCATATTATGAAAGTAGATGTAACAAGCGAAGTAAGTCCAATTGTTGGGAATGCTATCCAAAGTGAAG
>JAZSRJ010000040.1:0-1789 GCA_045538425.1 Clostridia bacterium | reverse complement strand
ATCCACAAACACTAGTCCAGTTTTATTACAAAATGAACCAATCTCACCAAATGATAATTCGTGTGAATACACAAAGGTTGTACAGTCATCAAATATAGTGGCAATGTGGTCATTAAAAATATTTAGGCCGCTACCTGCAATATATTTGATATTATTCTCTTTGGCAAACTGAACTTGTCCAACATTGTGGCAAACTATGCCAAACTTGGAAAAGTCAAATTTGGATAGATACTGCAAATTACAAAATGATGGCAAATCTAAATAACAATTTGCAATATCAATTCCACAAAGAGAATCATCATTAATAAATTCTGGTTTATATATAGCAATGTCCACATTGTGGTAATTGCTAATAAGCTGTTGTTTATCGTAAAAAATAGCACTAACTAAATCAGGTGCAGTAGTCAAAGGTACATTATCTATTTGACTAGCAATTGTACTTCTATCATCAAATTGCTTGTTATACTGTTCCAAAATATGGTAAGTTAGCTTTTGCAAAACAGCCCTTCTAAGTGTGTTAAGTTGTGATTTTGCAAGGAAAATATCATCAAAATCAGCAGTTATGTCAGTAATAGTATAATTAGAATCGCTATTTTTTTGAAGTTGTTGTCTAATTTGTTGATAATCAAGGGGAGAATTACGTGATTTATCAACCAAATACTCTGTTGTTACAGAAACGGAACAATTGCCACAAGTTGCTGTAATTGTGGCTGGACTTCCAGCATATGCACACAAATGTAAAGCAACATGAAGTGTTCTTTTGGCGTCATTTACACTGTCAATAAGCCTGTTTGATGTTGTCAAAGCAACGGTCATACCAGGCTTTACTTTTTTACTAAAATCCGCTTGTATAAGACCAATTCCACTTTCTCTAACAATTCCACCGCAATACTCATCGTTACCATCAAAAACCTTCAAACCATCGCCAATTTGAAGAGAAATCTTTGATTCAAAACCTTTTTGCGTAATTCGACCAGCAAATACACCAATATGGTTTTGTTGATACGGGTAGATAATATCACTGTTGCTACCATGCAAGTAACTATCATATGTGTAGTTACCACGATTATACATTGTTTTCAGGCTAATATCGTCATATTCAGTGTAGTTATAACCTTCTTCTATAATTCTGCTATAGATAGATGATGTAATTCCAGCATACTCGGCACGTCTGTTTCTGCCTTCAATTTTAAAAATACTAACACCAGCATCCAGCAATTCTTGCAGAACTCTTGCCCCACAAAAATCCTTTGGAGAAAGCAGATATCCGTTTATACCATTATTTGATGAATAAAACTTCCTACATGGTTGCGCACAAAGGCCTCTATTTCCGCTGTTTCCACCTACTACGGAAGAAAACAAGCATTGACCAGATTGACACACACATAGTGCCCCATGCAAAAAAGCCTCTACTTTTACACCGGTACTTGCGATATCTTTGATATCTTGAAGGGTGCATTCTCTGGCGCAAACAACTGTAGTAGCACCAAGGTTTTTAACAAACTGAGCACCATATCTATCATGTATGTTCAATTGAGTGCTAGCAACAATCTCAAATGATCCGGGTAGCTTACTAGCCAACTTCATTAACGCAAGGTCAGTGATAATTACACCATCAGCATAATTGTTGTATGCAGTCAAAACAGTTTGCCATGCCTTAGTGAATTCGTCATTTTTTACCGAAGTATTTACAGCAACAAATACTTTAACGCCAAAAAGGTGGCAATAATCCACCCATTGACGCAAGTTTTCCGCTGTAAAATTTGGCGCTTTCATGCGGGCATTGAAG
>JAZSRJ010000066.1:0-3465 GCA_045538425.1 Clostridia bacterium | reverse complement strand
ATCAACTGGTTTTGAGAGTGAACAATTATACCAATCTAATGCTCGTATTTTTGCAGACACAGTTGTTGTGGTTGGGGATCATATCATGATGTTTATGGAAGATGGTCTTTATTCTTTTGATGGTGATGACTATAAAAAAATTGATTTGGGAATTGATTCTTTATTGGCTGGAATGGTTAATACGAATGCAGAAGCAGTCTATCATAATGGTAAGTATTATCTAGCTTGTAATCTCAAAATGTGTGAAGAAGATATGAATTCTACCAAAAAACATAATGCTTTATTAGAGTACGATATTGATAGTAAAATTGTCAACATCCTATACGATGTTGACATAATATCTATAGCAGAGTGCCACGATGAGGTATTCTCACGACTATTAGTGGTATGTAAGCATGGTGAAAAACAAATTGTTACAGTTTTAGAAAAAAATGGAAATTTGTTAGATGTTCCTACAACAAAGTATTATCAATCTATCAAGTCTGATCTAGAATTACCTCAGGTGAATAAGGAAGTAAAAGAGGTATATATCACTACAAGAGAAGATATTACTTTGACAATTATGGTCGATAACAAGAAAAGAGTTTTTCATCTAAAAGGAAAAGATACAGTTCAAAGATTGCGTGTAGCTCTCAAAGGATACTATTTGCAATATCGTATCGAATCTAAGACGACCAACCCATATATTACTCCACCAACATTTGTGGTGAGGTATTAGATGATTGGCAATGCTATTCAAATACATAATATGCGTCGTCTGGTTAAAGATAGGGGAAATGATATGTTTACATATAAGTTTGACCGAGAGACAACTAATACACTACTAGAGCAGGCGGTGATTAGTCATCATCTTGGACAATTGCAAGATAAGTGGTCAACAATTAAGCAAGATGAGATAGAACAATCTCCTTGCCAACAGATGGAGACCTTAAAACAGGAAAAAGAAGAATTGCAATTTTTAATTCAAAGTGACGAACAACAAAAACAAGTTTGCCTTCAATCGTTTGATATTGCTCAAGCACAAGTGATTGACCAAACTTTACAACAACGTAGACAACAGCTTCATGAGATGGAAGTTGCATATGAGGAAGTTATGAATCATCAAAACGCAGAGTATCAAAAATTGGAAGAAGAAAATAAAAAACATTGGCAGTTGCAAGCATACGAGATTGTGAAATCTTACATTGACAAACTTTCTATCGAAGAGATAGATCTATTGCTAAGCAAGCAAGATGTATTACAAGACAAACTAGGAGATTATTATCAAGATCTCAAAAAGGAAAGACTATGCTTGAAAAAATAATGCAACTAGCAATTAGTAATGGACTCTGGGCGGTGTTGTTTTTGATGTTATTAATTTATGTTTTGCGTGACACTAGACAAAGAGAGACAAAATACCAACAAACGATAGCTTCCTTAAGTGAATCATTGTCTGTTGTACAAAATATTAAAGAGGATATTGAAGATATCAAAGAATGTATTGCAATGCGTTCTATTGCCAACCATAAGGATGTGAAAAATGAAGAAGTTTAGAAATTATGGTTTTTGGATTGGTCTTACTGGTGCAGTTATATTGCTTTTACAAACAATCGGTAAATATTTTGGTTTTGTTGTTAATTCTGAAATGATTAATGAAATTGTTACCTGTGTATGTGGAATTTTGGTTTTGTTGGGGGTTTTAATAAAACCATCCTCTAATGATGATCAAAATCAGGATGATGATACAAAAGACAATTCTAATAATAATCCTGTATAATCTTAACACTGGCTTAGGCCAGTGTTTTTTTGTGGGTATAAAATGCTTATCGTTGTGTCTAATATTGTCTAAAAGCTTTACCTTGTGTGAAAATGTAATTTTTTGATTGACGAGTACATTAAATTGTGTTATACTACAACTAGAAAAAAATCGGAATAACAGGTGAACACTTTTCACCTTTGCATAATATAATTTGGGATTATTGTGGAAAGACAGACGTTGAGGGAACACATTAGTATGTGAAAGATTTGTTTTTCGTAATCCATCTTGACAACTTTGAGTTGAGTGTTTTTTATGTCGAAGGTAGAGGTTGTACATAGTACAACTTTTTATTATGCATAGGGGGAGTATTGCCTTTTATCAAAAAAGGAGAAAAATATGAACGAACAAAATACAAATATTGTTGACGAAACAGCAAAACAAAAAAAGTTTCAAAAACGTAATAACACAAAACAAAAAACAACATCTACAACAGAACAAACCTCATCACAAGTAAAACAACAAAAACTTGGCAAAAATGGTGCTCTAAAAGTTTCTTTTTTAGGTGGTGTTGGAGAAGTTGGGAAAAATATGATGGCGCTAGAATATGGCAATGATATGATTGTTATTGACTGTGGTCTTACTTTCCCAAATGATGACATGCCTGGTATTGACATTGTTGTCCCTGACATCACATACTTAAAAGAAAATGCTAACAAAATTCGTGGTTTTATTATCACTCATGGACACGAAGATCATATCGGTGCAGTACCATATGTTTTCAATGAAATTAATGCTCCAGTTTATGCAAGCAAATTGACACTTGCACTTATGGAAAACAAACTAAGAGAACATAAAAAAGTCAAATTCAAAGGTATTGCTGTAAAGAATCATCAAAAAGTCAAAATTGGTGCGTTTACAGTAGAATTTGTAAAAGTAACACACTCAATTAGTGGTAGTTTTGGTTTTATTATCACAACTCCAGTGGGTGTATATTTCCACACTGGTGACTTTAAGCTTGATTTGACTCCAATTGATGGGGAAGCAATGGATCTAGCACATCTTGGTGAAGTTGCGAAAAAAGGTGTATTGCTCATGACTGCAGATAGTACCAATGCCGAACGTAATGGCTTTAGTATGAGCGAGAAAAATGTGGGAAAAACATTAGATAATATTTTTGCAACTCAAAAAGTAAAACGTATTATTATTGCAACCTTTGCAAGTAATGTTCATCGTGTACAACAAATCTTAAACATTGCTGAAAAGTATGGTAGAAAAGTTGCTTTTACTGGTCGTAGCATGCTTAATATTTGTGAAACAGCAAGCAAGATAGGGGAACTTACTTTCAACAAAGAAAATATCATAGATATTAGCAATATTGACCGTTATCCTGATAGTGAACTTACCATTATTACAACTGGTACTCAAGGCGAACCTGCTAGTGCTTTGTCTCGTATGGCAAATGATGAATTTAATAAAGTTCAAATTGGAGAAAACGACTTAGTTATTTTCTCTAGTTCTTCTATTCCTGGTAATGAAAAAACAATCAATGTTGTCATTAATCAATTGTATCGTAAAGGTGCAGAAGTCATCTTTGAAAGTTTGGCAGATGTGCACGTTAGTGGTCATGCTTATCGTGATGAGTTGAAAGTATTGCACAGCATTATTAGACCAAAATTCTTTATTCCTTGTCATGGAGAATATAGACACTTAAGAGCACATGCTAATTT
>JAZSRJ010000039.1:0-3388 GCA_045538425.1 Clostridia bacterium | reverse complement strand
ATTTTTGGCAAGAAAGAGAAGTGTTTAATTATATAGCACCACTTGTGGATCTAAGACTAACAAAGTTAAGTCGTGTTAGACCGAGTATGAGTGTCAATCCATTTAGTGATCTAGACAAAGATATCTATCAAGCAAAGGTTAGTAAAAATATCTTAAAAGCATTTTGCAATGCGAAAAACTTAAGTGGGATTCTAGCAGAAGCAACAAGATGGAGCGAATTGACAGGTACTGTATTTTACAAAATTGGATGGAATACGAATGCTGGTGATGTTTTGGCGATTGATGATCAAGGAGTAGCTGTGCGATCAGGTGATGTAGAACTTAGTATTGTGAGTCCGTTTGAGATTTTTCCTGATAGCAATCATTACGAGGCTATTGATGAATGTAAGAGTATTATTCATGCAAAATCTTACCATGTTGATGAAATTAAACGACTTTGGGGTATTGATGTTGAGGGAAAAGAGATTGATGTGTTTAGTTTGGATAATATAGCCAATGTGGGTGGCCTTGGATACAATGCTACCAGCAAACAAGCGTCAGTCACCACTAAAAAAGACAATGCTTTGGTTATAGAAAAATATGAAGCGCCAACCTTAGATAATCCTAATGGTCGATTGACAATTGTGGCAGGAGATGTGCTTGTTTATCAAGGGGAATTACCATATCTTAACAAAGAAGATGGTGTAAGAGGATTTCCTTTTGTTAAGCAATGTAGTCAATCAGTTCCAGGAAGTTTTTGGGGAGTATCCATCATAGAACGTTGTATCCCTGTGCAAAGGGCTTACAATACCATCAAGAACAGAAAACATGAATACATCAATCGTCTCACAATGGGTGTACTAACAGTAGAAGATGGATCGATTGATACGGACAATTTGGAAGAAGAAGGAATGAGTCCAGGTAAAGTATTGATTTATCGACAAGGAAGCAATCCTCCAAAAATGCTTGCAACAGATAGTATTCCTTCCGAGTTTCGAGAAGAAGAACAAAACTTGCTTACTGAATTGGTTGCTATTAGTGGTGTCAGTGATATCGTGAATCAATCAACCAATTATGCTAATATGAGTGGTGTTACTTTGCAATTGTTGATTGAACAAGATGAGTCAAGAATGATCTCTTCAGCAGAGGAGATTCGTAATGCAACCAAAGCCATTGCAAAACAAGTATTAAGACTATACAAACAGTTTGCTAATTGTATTCATTCTACAAGATTATTACAAGACAATGGAGCCATTGAAATGTTCTATTGGACCAATTCGGATATGGGTAGTGATGATGTAGTATTCGAAACAGAAAATGAGTTAAATGAAACACTTGCGCAAAAACGTAGTATGATTTTTGAAATATATAATGCTGGATTGCTTCATGATGAAAATGGAAAATTAAGCAATTCGGTGCGATACAAAATATTAGATCAATTAGGTTTTGGTGTATGGGATACCAGTCAAGATATCAACACCGTACATACAAAACGTGCAGATAAAGAAAATTATGAATTATTGCAAAATAAGGTCATTAGTGTGAAGTCGATTGATGATCATGATATTCATATCAACAAGCATATCATTTTCTTACTCAGTGATGAGTTTGAAAAACAAAGTGCAAAACATCCAAAATTAGAAGAACAATTATTGCAACATATTGAAGAACATAAAAAGTTGCAAAATACCAATCAATAAGGAGAAAAAACAATGGAAAATACAAATGTAGAACAATCACAAGAGGTAGTAGATACTAGCCAAACTGTCAGTGTGACAGAGAGTGAAGAGAGGGTGGAAGTAGATGCTACTGAAAAGGACTCTACACTAGGGAAGTTTCGTGATGTAAAAGCATTGGCTGAGGCATACAAAAATTTACAAAGTGAATTCACGAAAAAATGCCAACGCTTAAGCGAGTTGGAGAAAAAAGACAATACAGATATTGTACCTGAGTATCAACAACAGCATTGGAGTGAGAGACTTTCCTTGTTTTTGGAAAACAATCCAGAAGCAAAAAATTATGCTACAACAATTGGTGAGATTTTGCTTAAGGACAAAGTTTTGGCATCCCGTCCAGACTCCCTTGATTTGGCTTGGAAACAAGTCGTAAAAACTCATTTTGTAGACAAAAACAATGTGGGACAACAAGAGGACTTTTATGATCTTTATGTTAAGGATAATGAGTCTATCAAAAATAGAATTATAAAAGAGTATCTTGAAAATGTACAACGAGGCAATGTCCCACCGTTAATGCAAGGAGGTTCTAGTGGGATAGGTATGACGACGCCTGCAAAACCTACTACATTAGCTGAAGCCAAAGAATATGTTGTACACCTTTTCAAGTAATAGAAGGAGACAATAATGATTAATTTCGAAACAGCAGAAAATGCGTTAAAAACAGTGTATCTTGGAGTGGTTGCTAACCAATTGAATGTTAATGCCAATCCATTATTAAGCAAAATTGAACAAACAACAAAAGATGTATGGGGTAAAGAAGTAAGAAAAATGGCTCCATTTGGTATCAATGGTGGTATCAGTGCAGGTAAAGAAGATGGAACATTACCAACAACTTCTGCAACAAATAGTGTTCAATTCGTATCTACGCTTAAAAACTTGTTTGGTACACTAGAAATTAGTGACAAATCAATGAGAGCAAGTGCAAATAATGCAGGCGCTTTTGTTAACTTACTTAATTATGAAATGGAAAGTTTGATCAAATCTAGTGCTTTCAACCTTGGTCGTATGATCTATGGTAATGGTACTGGTGTACTATGTCAAGTGGTATCTTTTGATGCTGGCAACAATACACAAGTAGTTGTAGATAGTGTTCGCAATCTTATGGAAGGTATGGTTATTGACGTATATGATATCACTACTGGTGTGCGTTATTTGCAAAGATTACCAATCTGTGCAATTGATAGAGCAAATAATATCGTAACCATTAGTTCTACTTTCTCAAAAACATTGACAACCAATCATGTTTTAGTTGTTCAAGGTTCTTATGGTAACGAAATTACTGGTCTTGGTGCATTGTTTGATACAACGGTAGATACAATCTATGGTGTATCAAAAACAACCAATCCATGGCTTAATCCATATGTAAAAGCAGAAGTAGGTGCTATTAGTGATCAAGCGATGCAAGAAGCAGTTGATTACTTGGAAGAAATCAATGGAAGTACAGTAGATTTTATCACTTGTTCTAGTGCAGTTAGAAGATATTATCAAGCATATCTAGCTACTTATCGTAGACATGTAGATGTTATGGAACTTGCTGGTGGACACAAAGCGATTAGCTTTAATGGTATCCCAGTTATTTCTGATAGATTTGCAGATAGTGATGCAATGTATCTTCTTAACACAAAAGATTTTTGTATGCATCAATTATGCGATTGGCAATGGTTGGAAAGTGG
>JAZSRJ010000038.1:0-1927 GCA_045538425.1 Clostridia bacterium | reverse complement strand
CCCCGTTCCGGCGCTTCGCTTGGAAGTAGCAAGCAACCAGTTCCTTGCTTGCTACGCTGAAGATGGTCATAAAGCGAGAGGAAGGGAAAGGCAGGACGAGAAGCAAAGAGGGGACACCGAAGCGGTTGATATATAGTGGATAATTAATTGGCATTGTATTAAAAATATGATATACTCTTAGTAAGAGGTGAATATGATATTTGGTGCGATTGGAAAAAAGAAAGAAGGATGTGCTACTAGTCTTAAGAAGATAGTGGAAGCCACGGCAGTAGATGTACATGACTATCATTGGCTAATCACACATTGTGAATGTTATTATCCTAATGATATTGAGTTACAACAATTGTTGAGTCAAGAGTATTGTTGGCTAACAGGGGAAGAATTATCTTCTATCCTTGCTAAGGAAGAATTGGGATGTATTTGGGTAGTGTGCTCTGCTTTTCAAAAGGATATTAGGAAAGAAGATGTTTTGTCTTATCCATTGCCATATGCAGATGGTTATGAAGGATTTTGGACCAATCCTCTTACTTTACAACACCCAAAAGCAACAATAGAAATTGTTGTGTTTGATGGCTGGACCACACTTGTCTTGAGTGATCAAAAAACAATTGTGGACAATTACCGCAAAAGTTTTGCTAGCAGTAAAGATCTTACACAATACAATCAACAAAAATAAGGACTGCAAAAATAAGCAGTTTTTTCATCCCCTAAAGGAGATGATACCAACAAAAAACACTGGAGAAATTTTGTGTAGCATTATCGAACAAATGTTTTACAAATACTAAAAATTGTGATAAAATAAGTAAAGTTTAGGCAAAAATCGATAGAAAATTGTAAAGTATTGTGTAAGTTTGGCGCAAAACCATTTTCAAATTGGACAGTTTCGTGTTATACTAAAGAAAATTATACGAAAAGAAAAAACAACTCTAAAGAGGGTGATCCGTATGCAAGAAAATGTCTTTTATATGGAAGCAAATAATGCCGTTATCAATTTGATAGGACTTGAGTTTCCAAAATTCAACCAAGGTCTCATTATTCGTTTTCTCAATTATTGCCATAAGCTAGTTGGATATGAAGAAGAAGGGGCAAAGATTAGACCGGATATTTTATTTACCAACAATATCGAACATATCGTCAAAACTATCGACAACTGTTTTAAGTTGGCGTTGTTTCAAGACGAAAACGAAATTAATTTTGAGCGACGACTCAAATCTCTTTTGTGCTTTTGTCAAAAGGGATGGTGCGTCTACATCGAACTTAGCGAAGACGGTATCGAGTATGGTATTGTTAGAGCCATGAACTCGATTAAAGAACGCAACCTAAAAGACCAATTGGAAGATAGACGAGAAAAAATTGCATCGCATGCCAATTACTTTTTAGTAGATGTAAGAAGTAGTAGCCACATCTTGATCAAAGGTGCAAAAGGCAATCGCGTGGTTGTCAATTTTGGACTAACCGAACAAGCCAATTACAACTGGGAAGGGGTTATTACTCGATTTGTTGACGCATCTGTTAGCAAACTCAAAACAACACAAAGAAAACTAAACGAAATTAAGACACTATACGAAAACATTTTCCGCAATGCTTTCCAAAATGTCCATGGTGCTATTTGTCTCGTTGTAGACAAAGATTTTGTGGACAAGTCTGGAGTGCTTGGCGATGGTGTCTGGTTGCAACAACCAATCGAACTTTCAAAATTGTTTGTCCAAACCAAGAGTTATAATGAAGCAAAATTACGATATTTTTCTGAATTATTTGTTAGTATGCTCAACTATGATGGTATTACCATTGTAGACAATGCTGGCAGAATATTGGCATATAATGTATTTGTAGAGATATCTCAAAAGGCTTATAAAAACTTAATTGGTGGAGCTCGAAAAAGAGCTGCAACCACTTTACTCAACTCGAAAAATAAAAAATTTATAGG
>JAZSRJ010000043.1:0-23553 GCA_045538425.1 Clostridia bacterium | reverse complement strand
ACTTTTCTCCTATGCTTGCATTATAACACAATAACAAAAAAATGTATACAGAATCGTATACATTTTACACTTTCTTTAATTTTCTTTTCTTGATTTTTGAAGAGGTCTTATTCTTATTTTCTTCTTTATTTACCTCATTATTTGATACATTGCACAGTATCCCTATTACCCCCATAAACACACTAAGACTTGTACCACCTGCACTCACAAATGGGAGTGGGATACCCGTTGGCGGGATACTACCTGTGACAACAGCAAAATTGATAAGCATCTGCACTGCAATCACACAGACAATTCCAAAACTCATATAAGCACCCAATCTATCTTGAGCATTGAGTGCAATACGAATCCCTTCTCGAATGATAAGAAGATACACAAGACATAATACAATGATCCCAATAAAGCCAAACTCTTCTCCAATAATACTCAAGATAAAGTCTGATTCACTAAAAGGTAAAAAGAGATATTTTTGTCGACTATTGCCATAACCTAACCCAAACCATCCCCCTGCACCCAAAGAATAAAGAGACTGAATGAGTTGAAACCCTTCATCTTTTGGACTTGCCCATGGATCTAGAAATGCTGTCAATCGTTGTAATCTATATGGCTCAATAATGATCAAAACTGGAACAAGTAACAAAGCAGGAATAGCGAGTATTAAAAGATGTTTTAATCTAATACCCCCTACCAACAACATAATCAGCATCACACAACCAATACATAATGTAACACTCAAATTAGGCTCTAGTAGTACAAGTACACAGATCAGCCCACCCACCATCAGTGGTGGTAAAAAGCCTTTCCAAGTAGACATCTTTTTATAATGCATACTCATATAACATGATACGAAAATCACATAAGCAAACTTAGCAATCTCGCTAGATTGGATACTAATAGGACCAAACCCCACCCAACGTCTTGCACCATTGCTACTAATCCCTATGAATGGAACAAATACCAAAATCAACATGATAACTGCAAAACCAATTATGTAATAACGAAACTTGACAAACTTATGGTAATCTATTTTGGCTGCAATAAAGAACAAAACAATACCCAAAACAAAGCCAAACAATTGTTTCTTCACAAAATGAAAACTATCGCCATAATTTTGTTGTGCACTATAACTGCTAGCGCTATAGATCATCATCATACCAAAAATAATTAGCCCCAACACCAACAACAATAACAGCCAATTCTTTTTAAGTTTTGTTACCATACCCATCTCCTACAATGTATCTTTTCCAACATTCTCCTCGTTCTGTATAGGAAGAAAACTCATCAAAACTAGACCCCCCTGGGCTAAGTAGTACAATATCTCCCTTTCTCGCTTGACTTTTTGCATATAAGGTCGCTTGCTTTAATGTAGGATAATAGTAAGATGGTATTTTAGAATATTTTTTCAGCAACTTTGCAATCTCTTCCCCACTTTCTCCAAATGCAACTACCAAATAGACACTCTTAGGCAAACTTGTGACAAACTTCTTCAAGTCCAATCCTTTTGCTTTTCCACCCAACAACAATATAACCGAATGATCAAAATTGGTTAGTGCTACTTTAACTGCATGTAGATTGGTTGCTTTACTATCATCGTAATATTTTACTTCATCTATCTGTGCAATACACTGCAATCGATGAGGTAATGGTTCGTAAGACAAAAGTGTATCTTTTACCACCTTGTCTTCGATATGTAAAATATCTGCCACGCATATCATGGCGAGTGCATTGTCCACATTGCCATATAACAACCGTGTTTCTTCCATATCCACAATTTCGCTTGCCCCACGAAAAATATGATTATCTTTTAAGTAAGCATGACTGCCAGCATAATGCTTATCAAACTTTATAACATTGTACAAATGTCTACATTCTATATGCTCGTCCGCACCATTAACAACAGCATAAGTAGATTTGTTATTGTTACGAAAGATAGACATTTTTGCAAGTTTATAGTTCTCAAAACTTTTATGTCGATCCAAGTGATCATGATCGATATTGAGTACAACAGCAATGAGTGGACAAAACTTATCAATTGCCTCCAACTGAAACGAACTCACTTCTACTACCAAATAATCATATACCTGATCAATGACATCACAAAGAGGGGTCCCGATATTGCCAACAACTTCCACTTTTTTACCTGCACGCTGTAATAGATCTTTGATCAGCGTTACAGTCGTTGTTTTACCATTCGTTCCAGTAACAGCAATCATCGGCACGTGGATATAATGACTTGCAAACTCGAGTTCACTCATCACTTTAATCCCCTTTTTCTTTGCATACACAACCATTGGTTGAAAGATTGACACACCTGGAGACAAAACAACTGTATCAAATTGCACCATGTTCTGTTTGGTCAATTTTGCCAAATAACATCCACCCGTCACTTTTAGATTGTCATCATAGATCACATATTCTATCTTTTTTTGTTGCAATACTTTTTCGACAGCTTTGCCACTTTTTCCGTATCCATAGATCAATACTTTTTTCATATTCTCTCCTACAACCAAGCAAGCACAACAAGACCAATCAGTGCTGTCACTATGCTATAGGCATAGACAATTTTGCTTTCACTATGCCCTTTTTTTTCAAAATGATGATGCAGTGGTGCCATTAAAAAAATGCGTTTTTTAGTTAGTTTGTAGTACCCTACTTGCAAAATATCACTCACAGAAGACAACACAAAACAAATCCCAAACAATGGTATCCAAAGATAAAACTTTGTCACTATAGCTATCATTGCTAGCATTCCACCAATTGCAAGTGACCCAGTATCTCCCATAAAAACTTTGGCAGGATAAGTATTGAAAAGCAAATAGGCAAGAATACATCCTAAAAATCCAGTGGTGAGTAATAGGATGTTTTTCATCTCACCAATATAAGCCAAACTTTCCCCAAGTGTCTCCAAATCACTAATATGTCCATACAAAAGCACAGAAAACAACATCAAATAGACTACGCTAACCGATCCTGCAAGCCCATCCAGCCCGTCTGTCAAATTGACACTATTGGTAGTAGCAATAAGCACAACAATGACAAATGGTATAATCCCCCAACCTAGTGAAAAACTTTCTCGACTCCATGGCAAAATAAGATCTGTACCAACTAGATTAGATCGATAAACAAATAACGCAATCAGTACCGCAATACCTACTTGACCAATAATTTTTTGATAAGGTTTCAACCCTTCATTATGTCCACCACGAATTTTGAGCCAATCATCTAAAAAACCAAGTAATGCATAAGCAAATGTTGTCGCCACCACCACAATAGACAAAGTTTTATATTGTCTAACAACAACTAAAAACACAACCAAAAATGCAAGCAGAAAAATCAGTCCACCCATAGTTGGTGTACCAGATTTTGCTGTATGTGTATCAACATACCCTAAGATAGGTTGTCCTACCTTTTTTCTTTTTAGTATTCGAATAACTATTGGTGCTAACATTAATGCAATAAAAAAGCCCAAAAGTATACTCATTACAATGGATGTCATAACTCACCTCAATCGTCGTTATCTTCTTTTGTGCCTAAAATTTGTTTTACAATGGCTAATTCATTATGTTTGATCAATTGCCCATTCATTCGTTGATATTGCTCCGCCCCTTTCCCTAGACAAAGCAAAACATCTCCCGTACCAAGTTGTGCTATTCCATGTCTTATCGCCTGACATCTATCGTCAACACATTGATATGGTTTTGACTGAATGCCCGCCAAAATCCTGTCATTAATAACACTAATTTTTGTCCTATCCGGATTGTCTGCAGTGAGGATAATATAGTCTGTGTATTTTTCTAAGATATTCCCTATCATACGGCATTTTTCTTTGTCTGCATAGTAGGTTGCACCAATGACAACTACAAGTTTTCCTTGATATAGTTGACGAGCTAGTTGCAATACTTGTTCTATCCCATCAGGAGTGTGTGCAAAATCCACAACTACCACCTTACCTTCTTTTTCTACAACCTGCCATCTACCTGGTATCTCTTTTAAGTCCGCTACCCCTTTAGCGATCACTGGAGCAGCAATACCTAATAATTTTGCTACTGTAATACTTGCTAAAATATTATAGACATTATATACACCAATCAAACCTGATGTGATATAAAGAATATCGTCTAACGCATTGACAACCATCTCCATCCCTTTGGTACTCATGGTTATATCTACACCAAAAGTATTGGCTGGAGTATATTGTCCATAAGTCAAGCAAGGGATATGACTCATAGTAGCTATCTTTACACCATACTCATTGTCTACGTTTACCACCGCTTCTTTCATATACTCTTGACAAAAATAATCTACTTTTGTTTTTGCATATTGTTGCATCGAATGAAAGAAATCCAAATGTTCGTATGTAATATTGGTTAATACTCCAATATCCAATTTCACTCCCGCCATCTTATCTAAAGCAATGGCATGAGCACTAACTTCCATTAATACATACTCAACGCCTGCTTGATACATGGTATACAATAGCTCATGAAGAACAATCGGATCTGGAGTTGTCATACCATAATAGATAGATTGATCCATAATATATGCACCATTTGTCCCTATTACACCATAAATGTTTCCATTTGCCTTTAGGATAGAAGCGATAAGATAAGTTGTAGACGTTTTACCATTCGTCCCCGTAATACCCACAATTTTGAGTTTTTCACAAACTCTACCATAAAAGTTTTTAGCCATCAATGCCATTGCTTTTCTCGTATTAGGCACAACTACTTGTACCACATCTAAAGCGAGTCGTTTTTCAGTTACAATCGCACTTGCCCCATGCTGTATTGCACTAAAAGCATATTGTGCACCATCCACCTTTTCCCCATGAATACAAAAGAACACACTGCCCGCTGTACACTCTTTATCAAAATGAGACAATTGGGTTATCTCTATATCTTTATCCCCTACTATCTCACAATCAAGACCACATGTAACATCTACTAATCTCATACTCACCTCCCACTATCCACATTGTATCATAGTTATTTTCTCTTGTGTTGGGTGATGACAAACTTCGTCACAATACACATAATTATGCTGTATCTAGCACAACAATAGCACGTTTGGATAACATTGTCCCCGCAGATGGAGTTTGTCCAATGACAATGTTACCCTCATTCATGACTTCCCATTGCAGATCCAATCCAGCAAGAAGAGCATACGCTTCTGTAATACTCTTACCGATAAGATTAGGCATTTCGACCACTTTCTTGGTCATTGCCAAATCTTCTTCTAATCCCACAGCAGGTGCATTGGTATATGCGATGATATCTTGAAAAACCATTTTTGCATAAGGTGTAGCGACAATACTTCCAAAATATTGTCCACTACTTGGCTCATCTGCAACCACCAAAACAACATATTCCGGCTTATCTGCAGGATAACACCCTACAAAACTAGCAATATATTTTTGCGCAATTTGGCCATTCTCATATTTTTGACTTGTTCCTGTTTTGCCACCAACTCTGTGACCTTCAATAAAAGCATAGTACCCACTATATTTTTTAACTACTTCCTCAAACATCACTCGAATTCTGCTACTCGTCTCTTCACTAACCACTCTATTAAGAATATTTGGTGTATTGGATTGTATAACCTTTCCTTCTTCGTTAGCAATTTGTTTGATAAAATAAGGTTTCATGAGATTACCACCATTAAGCACTGCACAAATACCAGATATTAATTGCAATGGCGTACATGCAATAGCTTGACCAAAACCCATACGTGCATAGTCTACTTTCTTTGCACTTTCTTGATCCATAAGGATACCACTTGCCTCGCCTGGAAAATCCACTCCCAAGGTATCACCTATTCCAAACTTCTTAAAATACTCATATAACTTTTCTTTTCCGAGACGCAACGAAAGATCCACAAAGACAGCATTGCAACTATTACATAACCCCTCTGTCATAGTCTGACTACCATGACCAGTGTGTTTCCAACATTTAATCTTTTCACCATCTACAATTCGGTATCCAGGGTCATAAAATCTTTCTTCTTCTGTCGTCAAACCTTCTTCTAATGCCATTGCTGTCGTCAACACCTTAAAAGTACTTCCCGGCTCATACACATCCACTATACCAATATTACGACTCATAGCAAGTAAGCTTTCTATATTATCTCTTGGAATTTCGTTCAGATCAAAACTTGGCTTAGAACTCATAGCCAATATTTCGCCCGTATTAGGATTCATCACAATAGCTGTTGCTGTCTTTGGATTGTGATCTATCACCAGTTGATTGAGAGCCTTTTCTACTGACGATTGAATCACCGCATTGATAGTCGTAGTCACATTAAGTCCACTAATAGAAGGAACATATCTAGAAAGTGTTCCATCAATCTTGACTCCATGCACATCGCTTTCTTCTACCGCATATCCATCCACACCACTCAAATATTGGTTGACAGACAATTCCAGACCGCTTTGTCCTACATTATCAATAGTGGTATATCCCAATACTTGGGTTAACAAATTATGATAAGGATAATATCGTTTGTTATTTTCGGACAATACAACACCAGACAACCCCAAATCAATAACTTGCTGAGCAAGGCTACTATCCACTTGCAACATCACCACACTTTCACCAATTGCCAAGTTCTTGGCCTTTGTCAATGTCGCATCAAAATCCACTCCCAAAACGCGAGATAATTGCAAAGCCACTTCTTGCGGATTCGTCACTTGTCTAGCTCTAATATAAATGTCATATGTAGTATAATTTTCAGCAAGGATATTACCGTTGGTATCAAGAATACTACCGCGTTTTGCTTTCAGCGGCAATTCTCTTGTCCATTGTTCCGCTGCTTTTACCTGCAACCATCTACCACGAATGAGTTGAATATAAGCTAGTCTTGTTAAGATGGCAATAAAAATGAGACTAATTAGCACAAAAATTGCTAATAGTCTCTTTTGTAATCGAAATATTGAGTTGTTGATCAACCTCTTTAGCCTCCAAATACGCTACTAAAGAAATCACATAAACTATCAAACCAATTGCCTGATACTCTATCCGCTTTTACAGTTGTTACTTTATCAAGAGCAGATAATACAATATTGGTTTCGTTGGAGTATTGATCTTGAATATCATCAAGTTTGTCATTCGCTTTTTTTGCTTGTTCCAATCTCTCCAATGCTTGTCCAAAGCGATCTTCTGCTTGTGTAATTTCTTCGTTAGTAATTTGTATGCTCTTGCTTGCACCATTTATGACGAAAATATTGAAGATTGCTAAGAACATGAGCATAGCAACAATTGCAGAACCTACACCAATAGACAACTTTTGACCAAAACTAAGTTGTCTGGCCTTTGCAGTCGCTACATGTTTTTTCACAATGCTAGGTGTTTCGAACTCAATATCATTGTCTTCTTCTGCACTAATTTTATCATAATCATCATACAATTGACCAAGTTTGTCTGCTTTGTAATTGTAATCAAACTTCTTCATTGGATCAGCTTGCTTTTGTTCTACAGCGGTCTCTTTTAATGTAGTTGATCTTTCTCTAAGTTCTATCTTTGCCATACCCCCTCCTTATATTCTCTCGACAATTCTCACTTTTGCGCTTTTGCTACGCTTGTTATATTCCAATTCTTCTTCTGTTGCAACAATAGGTTTTTTGTTTACCAATTTTACTCTTGCTTTATGGTTACACACACAAACTGGCAACTTTTTGTCACAAATACAGCCTATAGACTCTTCTTTGAAGATATCCTTGACAATTCTATCTTCCAATGAATGGAAGGTAATAATCACCAATCTTCCACCAATTTTGAGTTTTCCAATCATCTCAACAATACTTTCTTTGAGTCTAGTAAGCTCGCCATTAACTTCAATACGAATAGCCTGGAATGTTTTTTTACATGGACTACCATTTTGCTGAAATTTCTTTGGTACACAATTTTCAATAATTTCCTTTAATTGACTTGTTCGTGTAATGGGAGCAATACTTCTAGCTTCTACAATCTTTTTAGCAATCAATCTAGAAAACTGATCTTCCCCATACTGCCAAATAATTCTTGCCAATTGCTCTTGACTATATTCGTTGACAACATGATAAGCAGATAATGTTTGTGTTCTATCCATGCGCATATCAAGTTCGCCATCAAAACGATAAGAAAAACCACGCTCGGCTGTATCTACTTGATAACTACTAATACCAAGATCTAATAGTATCCCATCAACAGACTCTATTGCAAGATTATCCAAAACGCTAGCCATATCTTTGAAATCAGATTTTACAAGCACAACACGATCTCCATATTGTGCTAATCTCTCCCCAGACACAGTCAAAGCGTCTTGGTCTTTATCTATCCCAATAAGTTTTCCATTTTTAAGCTGAGATGCAATCACACTGCTATGACCCGCACCTCCCAATGTTCCATCTACATAGATGCCATTTTCTTTAATATTGAGTCCCTCAATACATTCATTAAGCATAACAGGGATATGTTGAAATTCTATCATAGTATATCCCCTAAATAAGATGATGTAATTTTATCAAAGTCTTGATCACAATGTTTTTCAAAACGTTGTTTGTTCCAGATCTCTATACGATGGATCATTCCAATGGAGATGATATCTTTTTCAATACCAGCATATGTCTTTAAGGCAGCCGGCAAAAGAATTCTACCTTGATTATCCATATCCACCATAAAAGTACTTGCCAAAATCATACGAAGTGCTTTTTGTTTTTCCAAATCAAAAGTTGGAAGTTGTTCAAACTTTGGTAAGAATGTACTTTCGAAATATTCTTTTGTGTATAGAAAAATGCAACCACTTGTCCCTTTTAACAAAACAAAACTTGTCCCATCTCCTATTTTCAATTTGCTAGGGATACGAAAACGGTCTTTAGCATCTAATTGATGTTCATATTGTCCAAATACCATACTATACCCCCTATTATATTTCTACTTACTATAAGTATACTCAAAAGTTTGACCACTGGCAACCACTTTTGACCATTTTTTGAAAAAAATAAAAAGATAGAATATATATTCTACCTTTTTTACGTTTCATCAATCAGTGTTAGTTTGTTTCCAACCAAATCACATGAAGTCAAATAATATGTGATCCCATTTTTTTCAAGAATATGTTGTTGTTTTTTATCATACGCATGTAAGTGTCCATACACAACTTTTGTAACACCATATTTTTCAAGCAATTGAGTATAGATGCTATCTTCTAGTTTCGCATTGAATGGTGGATAATGCATCATAACAATCACAGTATCCCCCTCTTGTTTGACTCTTTGCATAGCTTGCAATGACAATTCCAATCTTAACGCTTCTCGATAAAATATCTTTTCATCTTCAGGAGTTTTGTGTTGTTCTTCCGGAACTGTCCAACCACGACTACCACAAATCAACACATTATCTATTCTCACAACATCATTTTGTACAGCATACATATTTTGTGGCAACACTGCTCTCACATTGCTGATAGAAGACCACCAATAATCATGATTGCCTCGAAGAATTACCTTCTTACCTGGCCATTTTCCTATATATTGTAGATCAGCAATTGCCTCATCTAGTCTCATCGCCCAACTAATATCCCCTGGAATCAAGACAATATCTTCCTCTGATACTTTTGCCAACCAATCTTGATCAATCTTTTCCAAATATCCTTCCCATACTGGACCAAAGATATTCATTGGTTTGTTGCTATTGATAGACAAATGCAAATCACTTATTGCATATATTTTCATTACATTTCCTTTTTTAGATCATATTTTTCAAAAACCTTTTGCTATTTTTAGTATACTGATTTTTTCTTTTTTTGTAAAGAACATTTTTGCAAGTTGGCACATATAGTAAAGTATACAGGCTTATTCAATAGGAGGTAATTGCCCAATGTCATTTTTTTCAAATAACAGAACACAGAATTGTCCTGGTCCATTGACACACAATCCAACGAGTGGCTTGTGTGAAAAAGCATGTATTGAAGTGAAAAAAGTTTTTGACGCTTGTCTAAAACAGCTTCAGGAAGAAGACTTACAAGTCACTGTAACTACATATTCTCCAGCAGACCCTGCATTCCCTCTTACTTTTGTCTCTGCCAACTGCATTTCAGGTGCAGTAACAATCGACAATTTAGTTGTTGATCGTTTTGAAGACAAACCTTGCTTTGCAAGAGTAAGTGGTGACGTTGTCATCCCTTTGGAGATTAATTACACTGACGCTAATGGTGTTGCTGGTGTTGCAACAGGTACAATCACCATCAATCAAGATGTTGTACTCTATGTTCCTCAACCATCTGTATTCCCATTCGCAATTGAAGCTTTAGCAAGTTGTGTAACCCCTACTGGAGAATATGTCAGCGACAATATCTTCGAAATCAATGTGTGTATCACCATTATTTTGAAAGTTGTTGTCGAAGCCGAACTGCTAGTCCCAAGTTATGGTTATTGTCCAATCCCACAATGTCAAGATTATTCACAAGATGCATGTACTGGATTTTTCAATCTTCCACTTTATCCACAAATCACACCTGTGGATTGTCAAAGATAAACTATTATGCAAAACAAAAAAACACTGGATTTTTCCAGTGTTTTTTATTCTTGAATAGTATTGACGAATTGATCCAACTTATCCAAAATTTGTTGCTTACCATAGCCATTGTCATTACTAACAGGATAAACATCTTGATGTCCTACACCAATAGCATTGGCTACTTTATAAGCATGTGGTTTGATTTGGCTCTTACCTAACTTATCTGCTTTGGTTGCAATAATAATATATGGTATACGATAATAATTAAGAAACTCCACCATCTCTTTATCTTGTCCTGTTGGTTCATGCCTAATATCCATCAATACACATACACATTTTAGAAGTGGATTGTCTATTAGATATGGTTCTATCAAACTTTGCCAAGAATACACTTCTTGTTTGCTAGCTTTGGCAAATCCATATCCTGGCAAATCGACAAAATAAAAAGCTTCATTAATTAAAAAATAATTGATGAGTCGTGTACGTCCTGGTGTATTGCTAGTACGTGCCAATTTTGTACGATTGGTCAAATTATTAAGCAAACTACTCTTCCCTACATTACTTCTTCCAACAAAAGCAATTTGAGGAAGCCCATCCTGTATTTTTTGGCTACTATCCGCAACAGATTTTACAAAACTACTTTTAGTGATCTGCATATCATTCTCCTTATATTGTATTCTATCCTATTTTTCTATACTTTGTCAAACACAAAAAAGAAAAACAGCAATCATGCTGTTTTCTTATAGCATATATTCATCTTCAAATTTTGTTACACAATTATCGATGTCATCACCAATATTTTTTCTCTTGAACAAATTTTTATCAATACGATTAAGTAGATTAATAAATGAAAAATATTCATCTGAATTGTTTGCTTTTTTCTCTGATAAAAATTTCAATGCATATTGTTCTAAATGAGAATCTTCTTTTGCGTTAAGAATGAATGAAACAAACAAACTATTTCCATTCCTAACAGGATGAACTCTTTCATTATTATTCAACATAATAACTGTATTAAAATCAATCAAAGTAGTAATTTGATTATTAAAAACTGGTTCAAAAAAGTGTTTTCTCAAAAGATTTTCAACTGTCCCTGTATCATCTAAAAGTTGATGATTTTTTGCAATTGTTTCAATAACAGCACACATACCAGCATAAGACATTTTCTCTTTTTTCAACAATTGCAAAATAGGTGTAATGTTGCCCGCATCCAATTTTTTAAGATTGCTATTTTTTAGGTAATCGAGCAATGAATTCACTTTATCATGCATTTCACGAACAAAAACAGTTTTGCCTATAACATTGCTGTTAAGATCTGCTATTTGATTAGCAGTATCTTTTATCAACTTATTCAATTGTTCATTATTTGTTTTAATAGTCATATGCTACCCTCTATACATCTTTTTGATACTTCTATTTTATATTATTTTTATACAATTGTCAATACCCAATTTGAAAAAATATAAAAATAAAAAACAGCGATTTTTCGCTGTTTTTTATGATTAGTTAAGTGTGCTTTTCATATCTGCAACAAGTTCTTCAAGTTCAACAAAGATTTGTCTTACATCTGGGTTAGCAGAATTGGTTCCATTACCTTTTGCATACTCATCAGCAAGAAGTTTTTCAATATCTTTGATAAGAGCTAATTTTTCTGCAAGATCATCATCGCTACTAAAATCTAATTCACTTGTACGACGAGTAATATCACTCAATTTTTCAGTAACAACACTATCTAAAATGTCATCATTGGTATCAAGAGATTCGTCATCGATATATGTTTCAAGATCTTCAACAACATAATATTTCTTAGGAGCTTCATCTTTAGCTGGGTTTGCCTTGCTAATTTTTGGAACACTTACCTTTTTAGATTTTGGTTGATAAAGTTCTGCATCTTTGTTCATTGCAACAATATAAAGATGTTCATCAAACATATGCTCATTGATTTCGCTATATGGAGTATTGATATCAACAAGATATTTGTCACGAGAACGAAGTTCTGATAGACATGCACTCAAGTCTCCATCACCGCTAATGATACAATATGTATTGATTTCTGGTTTTGTATAATTAAGTCTTACAGCATCAACAATAATACGGTTGTCTAATTGACTATATCTCTTTTTCAATCTCATGAAAGGAGCTGTTTCGTAACCATATTTTGCAATGATGTCACTCAAATACAAATGCTTTCTGTCGTTGTAACCATAGAACTTACAGAAAACAACATCACCCATAACAGCTAGCTTATCAAAAACTTCTGTTAGAGCTTCTTTACCAATCTTGACATTATCTACGTCAACAAGTAAAGCAATTTTTCTTTTTTCCATAATAATTTCCTCCAAAGTATGTTAAAAAATCTTTTTAACTATTAAGTACTTCCATAGTACCATAATTAGAAAAAATAGTAAAGCGATTTTTACCTAAAAATTACACTTTTTGTCTCCAACCCCCTATTTTGAGACAAAAAGACACACCTTTCGGTATGTCTTTTTCTTATTTTTCTTCTTTGTATACACTTACTTTTTTGTTGTTGCGGTCAATATGTTCAAAACGAACTACCCCATCAACAAGTGCGAATAATGTATAATCTTTGCCACAACCAACGTTGTTACCAGGTTTAATTTTGGTACCTCTTTGTCTTACAATGATGCTACCAGCTGGTACAGATTGACCATCTGCACATTTTACACCCAAACGTTTTGAATTACTATCTCTACCGTTTTTAGAACTACCGAGACCTTTCTTGTGAGCAAATAGTTGAATATTTAACATTTCTCTATTACCTCCAATTTTAGATACTTAGGATACTGCTTTGCAAGATCTAATATTGTTATATACAACATCTCTAGCATATCCTGTGCTTGTTCGACAGACGCAACTAACTGACAATCCATTTCGGCTTGATCATTAGATATTTTGACTTTTGGTCGCAACTTCTTTACATCTTTAAGACCAGTTGCCACCATTTGTAATGCAGTGCTAATACTGGCACACACAATATCTTCCCCTTCTACACCATATCCACTATGACCAGAAGCATGATATCCTATCCATTGACCATTTGATTTGAAAAATTGTACTGTTGTCATAATCTATCTTCCATTATTTGATAGTGATGATTTTTAGTGCAGTATATGGTTGTCTATGACCTTGTTTGCGTCTAATGTTCTTTTTAGCTTTGTATCTAAAAATAACAAGTTTGTCACCTTTGCCATGTTCAACAACTTCAGCAACACATGTTGCATTCTTAACAGTTGGAGTACCGCAAGTAACTTTTTCTCCATCTACTAACATCAAAACACTAAGATTAACTTGTTCACCAACTTGAGCATTCAATTTCTCAACTTTGATAACATCATCTTGGCTAACTTTATATTGTTTGCCACCTGTTTCAACAATAGCGTACATTTTGTAATACCTCCTCTAACCATACTCACCGGATACATTAGGCGATTGTTTTTACAATACTTGAAAAGCCCAAACCGAGTGGCTCATACTAACTTTATCATAATAACGCAATAATGTCAATTGTTTTTTGAAAAACTTTCCATCTTTTCCACCGACAAATACTAATGAAATACTTTAGTATTTAGTTTACATTTTTGCCTTAATTTAGTACAATAAAAATAGTAATCAAGGTAGGTACATATGAAAAATAAAATGGTCGTAAAAAGTGACAAACAATCACTCAACAAATGTAGCAGACACTGGCAAGTTGGCACTCTTTGCATTGTCATTGGATTATTGTGTTTTGGTATTCATTGCTTGCTTAGTTTTCTTGCTCCATGGAATTTGACTTCTTTACCAGTAACGATTAGTATATTTGGTGCACAACTCATATCATCTAGCATCTTTATTGTAGCAACCCTACTTCTTAGCCAATCAAAATCTACAGTATATGGCATCACAAGTCAACAATTGTTACAATACAGAGTTCACCGCAATCAACTAAAGATGTCTACCCAAATTCTAACCGTCCTATCCCTATCTATTCTTGCTATCATATTTACCGTACTCAATATGACGATTGCCATGGTTGCTTTAGCAATGATCACACTCATCTTTAGTATCTATCACCTCAACCACACACTTCGCCTATGTTATGATAAAAAATACATGATAGAACGTGTACAAAAATTAGTTGATCAATCTTTTCACGGCAACTCAAAATTAGAAGAAACTTACATTATTGAAAAATTGTGTACAGAAATCGAAATCAACAATCAAAATGGCAAGAAAAAACACCTTATTAGTGATCTAGATCTATTATTTTATATCTACATTCACACCGAAAAAGTATCTATCAAAACAATGATCGAATCAAAACTTGAAAAAATCGTTGTTGTATTACTCAATAACCAACCTCTACAACTCATTATGAATGAGGTCATGAGAAAGTTGGAAACTCTCAATAACAAGCACTACACAAAACTATCTTTAATCCTAACCAAAGAATTGTTAAGTAATTTAGCGTATTTGGACAAAACAGCCATCGATCAACAAAAATTACTCAAGACTCTGTATACCATCTTTAGACCTATTACAGATAAAGAGTATCTCGAAACTTTAGCCAATCAAATCATTGGATACGAATCATTGATTACCAACAACAATCAACTCTCCGAACTAGACAAACAACAACTTATCTATGAGTTTTATAAAACATTAACATCTTTTCATTATCTACCAGAAATGTTAAAGAGTCTCAATTTGACTTGTATTGTCACCATTGTGCTACAAAAGTTGCAAACTTCTAGTCAAAATATTGACTTATTACTTACCGCTTTACAAGAAAGTGATGAAGCTGACCAAAACATGATCACCTATCTCATCGCTTGCCTACACGCAATGCTCTATGCCTATGATAGAAAATATCATCTACCTATCATAAAAGACATCTTAGTCACCCTACCAACAACCATTACACAATCTTGGAGTGACCTAGAAAGTCATATGAGAGAGAGTGGTGGTATTTATCTAAAGTATTATCATAAAATCATGGAACAAATAGAACTAATTGCCACTCAAACCAATGAACCAACATTTATCTCTTATGGCAATGAATTCTTCCTATATTATTGGTTTTTACAACAAGATAGTACTTATAGTATTGATTATCACAACGTCAACGTCAACGATGACATCCTCAACAATATGATAGAGGTGATCAATTATACACAACAACAAAAATATCAACCTGTACAACAATTTCAAGATTTTTATGGATATTCTACCCCATACAATTTTGAAATGAAAAACAAAATTATTGATTATCTTCGTAGCAGATATACACAAAATGTATTCGATAGACAACAAAACATCCAAAATGAAATATTAAAATTTGGAATTGATCGTATCTGCAATAAAGTCAACACCTATGTACTTGATCACCTAAATGAAATACCTTTCTCAAAACCAAATCTTAATATTACAGACAACAATACTTTTACGTTAAAATTCTTAATTACCAATGAAGACTTGCGTTCTCAACACCAAGAAAATCTACTAAAACTAGTCAATCAAACCTATCAAAAAACAATTCTCAACGAAATTATTCAATCCACTACTGGAAAACTAGAATTAAAAACATTCTATTACCGCAATGAAAGAGAAAATTTGTCATATATTACCAATTGGCTAGACCTATACAATTGCGATTGTAGAACAAAATACCTTAGTCAAAATATTGATGTGTTAGACAACCCAAAAGAAGTTGGTCTTAAAGAATTTGCCAATAAAGAAAAACAACTTCGTGATGTAAGTAAAATTCAATCAACTAATTATGTATATCTCGATAGCGACAAAGTCAACATCTTCAACTGTCCAATCTCTACAAGTATAAGAGAACTCGACCAAAACGAACTAAATCGCATTCTTTTAGAAAATAAGAAAGGCGAATATTATCAAATTCAAAACTTCCTATCAGACAAAGAAGATGCCACTCGATATTATCTACTCACCTACAAAATGTTAGAACTAACCTACTCTATGGAAATCATTCTACAAAATAGAGCCGGTTTCCAAATTGTATTTGGTGAAGACAAAGAAAGCATTGATATCAATGAGGACGATCAAGACCAAACCATTGAACCAATTGCCAACCAAACAGCAATGGACTTTGACACTTTATTTGAAGAGAAAAAAGAAGACCACTAAGGTCTTCTTTTTTAACTTTTATAGAGTTATGCAAAATAGTTTTTATCCCTTAAAATAGCCAAATATTAATATTGACAATTGTTTGGTGTACGTGGGAAAGGAATACTATCTCTAATGTTTTCGATTCCTGTTAAATACATAACAAGTCTTTCAAATCCCATACCAAATCCTGAGTGCACACAGCTACCGAATTTTCTCAAGTTGAGGAACCAATCAATAGCATTTTGGTCTACCCCCATCTCTTCACAACGAGCAACCAATTTCTCATAATTTTCTTCTCTTTGACTACCACCCATGAGTTCTCCACTACCTGGTACAATCAAATCCACTGCAGCAACTGTTTTGTTGTCAGCATTGACTTTCATATAGTATGCCTTGATATCTTTTGGCCAATTTTTTACAAAGACTGGACCGCCAAAGTATTCAGTAATATATCTCTCATGTTCTTTAGCAATATCTCCACCCTCTTCAGGTTCAAATTCCCACTTAACATCAGCCTTTTTCAAGATATCAATAACATCTTTATGATCTATACGAACAAAGTTGCTTGTAACTAATTTTTGCAATTTTTCTTTAATACCCTTTTGAACAAATTGATCAAAGAAATCCATTTCGTCTGGACAACGATCCATAACATATTGTACAACATACTTCAACATATCTTCTTCGATATCCATAAGACCATCAAGATCACAGAAAGCAATCTCTGGCTCAATCATCCAAAACTCGTTGGCATGTGTCTTAGTATTTGAGTTTTCTGTACGGAATGTTGGACCAAAAGTATAAATTTTACCAAATGCTAAAGCAAAAGCTTCACCATGTAATTGTCCACTACCCGTAATATATGCTTGCTTTCCAAACAAATCTTCACTCATATCCACCTTACCATCTTTTGTGTATGGTAATTTGTTGAAATTGAGTGTCGTAATCTTAAACATTTGGTCACTACCTTCACAATCAGTTGTTGTAATGAGTGGTGTATGAACATAAAGGTATCCTCTATTTTGAAAATACTCATGAATAGCAAAACTTGCAACACTTCTCACTCTAAACACTGCATTGAAAAGATTGGTACGAGGTCTAAGATATGCTATTTCTCTCAAAAACTCAATAGATGCTCTTTTCTTTTGAATTGGATAATCTACACCAGTTTCGTTGATAATCTCAATGTTTGTTGCATGTAATTCAAATGGTTGTTTGTTGTTAGGTGTTAGTTCAAGATAGCCTTCAATCATCACACTACTACCAGTATTCAACTTTGCTACTTGATCATAGTTGTCAATCATATCTGCTTGGAATACAACTTGCAAACATTTGAAACTTGAGCCATCATTTAGTTCGATAAAACCAAAACTTTTTACATCTCTTACTGTACGTACCCAACCAGCAACTGTAATGGTTTTTCCATCAAAACTCTTTTGATCTTGATATATTTCTTTAATTTCTATTCTTTTCATACGATAACCTGTCTTTATTCAAAAAATTTCTAATACTATATCACAAAAAAATGTGATTGTCTAGGCATTTTGTACACTAAACTAAAATTACAGTGACACCTATATTATGCAAATGTAAGTCATGGGCAATCTCAATATCGGGATTATACGACAAAATCTGTCTACACAAAGCGGCATCTGATTGCCATTGTTCTCCTGTTACAAAATCGGTAATTTGTCCACGTCTTTTCAACTCCACTAAAGTCTTATGTACTTCTTGCTTAATGAGACCTCCTACACCATGACTACCATAGCCATGAATGACAACAATCACTTTTTCCCCTGTAAACTTAGCCAACTTTATTTCCTCTAGCATGAGATGAATAGCATAATCAGTGGTTGGCATATCTTGCTTGATATTAATTGTTCTATAAGTCATTGTTTTTCTTTTTTAGGTAACTAATTACCACTAACCCATATGTTTTTTCGTCAACTATTTCCAATCCTTCTGGAACTTGAAACTTCGATTTTTTATGATGCTCAAACACAATCATTCCATGATCAGATAATCTACCAAGTTGGACAATACGATTTAATGCTTTTTCGCCGTAATGACTATTATATGGAGGATCTAGGAATATAAGATCAAATTGTTTTTCTCCCATACGTTTTAGACATAAGTCATAATCCCCTTGTTGGATAATAGGAGAAAACCCGAGTTTTGCACTATTCTTTCTAATAATTTCTAAAGAAGTTTTTTCTTTTTCAACAATCACAACTTCTTTTGCACCTCTGCTAATACATTCTAACCCAAGACTTCCTGTTCCACCAAACAAATCAAGTACCATCGCATTTGGTACTTGAAATTGGATTTTATCAAATATAGCTTCTTTGACATGATCAAGTGTTGGTCTTTGTCCGTCATCTTCAGTTTCAAAACCAAATAGTTTTGTCCCTCGTTTTGTTCCTGCTATGATTCTCATAGAGCTTTGTGTCCTCCACTAGAACCATATCCACCTTCACCTCTTTCACTGTCTGATAGTTGTTGTACTTCAATGGCTTTTACTCTTTCATATTTGTTAAAAACAAATTGAGCAACTCGATCACCAACTTCAATATGGAAAGGTTGGTCACCTAGATTGATAAGAATAACCCCTACTTCTCCTCTATAACCTGCATCAACAGTTCCTGGAGTATTAAGCACAGTAATACCATGTTTTAATGCCAAACCGCTTCTAGGTCTCACTTGCAATTCAAGATTCATAGGCATGTCTACTTTAAGTCCAGTATGAACCAATTTTCTTTCACCTGGATTGATATCTAATGCTTCTACAGCATACACATCCATTCCTGCATCACCAGCATGAGCATAAGTTGGAATAACTGCTTTTTCATGAATTTTGACAAATTTTACTTTCATATGTTCACCTCTCATTTTATCCTAATATTAGTATACCAAATATAGTAAAAAAACTCAAACAAATAAGTTTGAATTTTTATATATCTATCAGAAATCACAAAAAGATTTATAAGTAGTATGCAAAAATGATTTTCCTACTACTTTTAGTGATTTTTTATAAGTTGCATACCATTATTTTAACATAATTTTCATACGCCTATATCGCCATTTTAACATCACATCATATGGACTCGTTTTTAGAATGTCTGCATAGTCTTCATATCGAATATGTTTCCCCAAAATTTCTACCGAATCTCCCAAGTGATCACACTCATCAAGCAATACAAACATTGCATCCATACAGATATTGCCAACAATCTTAGCATAGTGTCCATTGAGGTAGACATACCCCTTATTGCTCAGCCTTCTATCCATCCCATCTGCATAGCCAATAGGCACAATACCAATACGTTGTTTTGTCTTTGCTATGTATGTTCTATCGTAGCCCACGCTTTGTCCTTTTTCTATTTCTTGTACTTCAATAATCCTAGAACGAATTGATACACAAGATGCTAAACCATTGTATAGACTATACCCTACTCTCACCATATCTAAAACACATTGTGGTTGATGAAGTGTAGCATAACTACTAGCACAATGGGCAAGTACATCTTTGTCCATAAGGGCCGTAAAACACTGAAAATCATTATATTGCTGTAGCAAGTATGGTACATCTTTTTGTTTTGTGGCAAAATGTGTAAGGATGCCCTCTATTGTAATGTGATCTGGCTTGTGATCAATTATATACTTTACATCACTGACACTAGATAATCCGTACCTATGCATACCTGTATCAATTTTGATATGAACAACAAGACTAAGATTAGAATTCACACATTGTTGCCACTCGAAAAGATTACTAATAGTGATCACAACGTGATTTTTACTACACCAATTGAGTTCAGTTTTTTCCGTTTTCCCCAAAACAATAATTGGTGTCACCTTATCTATTTTCCTGACCTCTTTTGCCTCGCCTACACAAGAAACCCCGTAATAATCCACATGTCCCTTTAAGACAGGGATAACATACTCAACCCCTACACCGTATGCATTGGCTTTCACCATTGCACATATTTTCGCATGAGAAACATGTTGTCTTATATGTTGATAATTAGCTAGCAACTGTTTTCGATTGACCGTATAAATATTATTTCTATTCATACTAGGTTATATGCAAAAACCCAATAAAATAGTTCTATCTATCTTAGCAAAATTCATACACTACCTAAAGGAAGGTTATTATGAATATTATTTGGACAAGCATTATCATTGCTTCTGTTATTTTACTCCTTATCTACAATCCATCTATCGCTTTTGACACAATCTTAAAAGGCAGTAACAATGCTATAGAATTGGCTATCAAATTATGGGCAATATATGCTGTGTGGCTTGGACTGCTAAAAATGATGGAAGATACTGGTCTTGCGAAAAAAATTGCCAAAAAAATGAAAAAAATTATTTATTTTTTATTTGGAAAAGTAAGTCCCGAAGCAGAAGAACAAATTGCCATCAATATCACAAGCAACCTGCTTGGCATGGGCAATGCGTGTACACCAAGTGGTATTGAAGGAATGAAACACTTAGACAAAAAAAGTCCCTATATTACCAATCAAATGGTTATGTATTTTATCCTTAATGTAACTGGATTACAATTGTTACCAACAACCGTAATTGGACTTAGAATTACCGCTGGTAGTCAAGATCCTAACAGTATTATCTTACCCACTCTTCTTGCAACAGCTGTAAGCACGATCACTGGGATTATTCTGTGCAAACTATGTGGCAAACTTTTTCGTAAAAAGGAGCCAAAATGAGCAATTACGTGATTCCAATATGCATTATCCTCATCATTGTTTATAGTATAATAAAAAAACAAAATGCGTATTCTTCCTTTGTGGAAGGGTCTAAGACTGCATTCGACTTGGTCCTTACCTCTCTTCCTTACATTGTAGCCATCTTCATTGCGATAGAATTATTTCAAGTCAGTGGACTAAGTGACTGGCTATCTAAAATTTTATCTCCATTTTTTAGTTTTGTTGGTATCCCCACCCAACTTGCACCTTTGGTTTTGCTAAAACCTTTTAGCGGATGCGGTAGCCTTGCTGTTCTGGAAAACATCTTCGCTACATATGGTGTAGATAGTTATCTTGCTCGCGCAGGGTGCGCTATTGCTGGATGTAGTGAAGCTATCTTCTATATCTCTTCTGTCTATTTTGTCAAAACAAAAGTAACTAAGTTTCGTTACACTTTTGTCATAGCTTTGATAGCCAATCTCACAGGTACAATTGCCGCCTGTCTTATTTGTCATTGGATATAAAAAAGATTGCACATATATTGTGCAATCTTTTTTAACATGCTTTACGTTCAACAATGACTGGTTTTTCTTTTTTCTCTATTACATCGATATTAACAATCACTTTTTCAATATTAGGATTAGATGGAATAGAATACATAATCTCAATCATAGATTGTTCGAGTATTTGTCTAAGACCTCTTGCTCCCGTTTTTAATTTTAAGGACTTTTCCGCAACTGCACGAATGGCTTCTGGTGTAAATTCTATCTCTACACCATCCATACGAAACATTGTTTTATATTGCTTAATTAAGGCATTTTTTGGTTCTTGCATAATACGTATTAGGGCTTCTTCATCAAGATCATCAAGACCCATAACAACCGGAATACGTCCAACAAATTCTGGAATCAAACCATATTCAATCAAATCTTGTGGTGTAATCATTTTCACAAGTTCACCCATTGATTTTTTCTCTTCTTGTTTAACAGATGCATTAAATCCTAAAGATCTCTCATCTGTGCGTTTTTTAATAATTTCTGGCAATCCAACAAACGCACCTCCACAAATAAATAAAATATTAGTGGTATCAATATGCAACATCTCTTGCGTAGGATTTTTTCTACCACCTTGTGGAGGAACAGACGCCATGGTACTCTCAATGATCTTAAGCAAGGCTTGTTGTACCCCTTCTCCACTAACATCACGTGTAATACTTGTTCCTGCAGATTTTTTACGAAGTTTGTCTATCTCATCAATATAGATTATTCCTTTTTGAGCACGTTCTATATCATAGTCGGCATTTTGAATTAATTTCAACAAAATATTTTCTACATCTTCACCAACATAGCCTGCTTCTGTCAATGTTGTTGCATCACATTGTGCAAATGGAACATCCAAGATCTTAGCAAGAGTTCGAGCAAGCAAAGTTTTTCCACTACCAGTTGGACCAATGAGCAAAACATTACTCTTTTCAAGCTCTATCATATCTGCATCATTCCCATGATCCATTTGGTAATTAATACGCTTATAATGATTGTATACTGCTACAGACAACACCTTTTTAGCATCATCTTGCCCTACAATATATTCATCCAATTTTGCCTTAATTTCTTGTGGCGTCATTAGATCAATTTTTTCATCTTTTTCTTCTTTTCCAAGATAATCACGTCTTTCCATGCAAGCATCAAGACAATCATAACAAATTGTACTAGAACCATCCACATTGTAAAACAATTGGTTAAGATCTGCGAATCCTCTTCCACAAAAACTACAATAAAAAGTATTATTCATCATCTCTCCTTATAAAAATACCACAGAATACTTCATCTTCTTCTGTGGTAATTAGTTTTATCTATGTTCTATTACTTTGTCAATAAGACCATATTTTTTAGTCTCATCAGCTGTCATATAATAGTCACGATCAACATCTTTCGTAATTTGTTCAATTGTTTGACCAGTCATCTTAGCCAACATATCAATCATCTTCTTTTTTGTTTTGTCAATATGATTAGCAACAATCATAATATCACTTGCTTGACCTTGAGCTCCACCAAGTGGTTGATGAATCATCACTTCACTATTTGGCAAACAAAATCTTTTTCCTTTTGTTCCAGCACCTAGCAAGAATGCTCCCATTGAAGCAGCTAGACCTATACAAATCGTGGAGACATCACATTGGATGTATTGAATAGTATCATAGATAGCCATACCTGCTGTTA
>JAZSRJ010000058.1:0-17414 GCA_045538425.1 Clostridia bacterium | reverse complement strand
CCGCTTGGCCTCCGACTTCAACATTGTCAAAGTTGTCAAGTGGTTCTCCACTACCCATAAGAACAATGTTGGTGATTTTTCGATCTTTGAGACTGCCACCAAGCAACTTATTGACTGCCACAATTTGACCTAAGATTTCGCCTGCAGTAAGGTCTCTTACAAAGCTTAGTCCACTTGCACAAAACGCACAATTCATCTTACATCCAACTTGTGTACTAATGCATAGCGTTTTGCCGTACTTATAAGACATAAGCACACCTTCAATAATATTGCCATCTTCTAACTTATATAGATATTTGGTTGTTTTATCTTTAGCAACTACCTTTTTCAAGACTCTAAGAGGTTGAAAAATGTAACCCAACTCTGCTAATTTTTCTAGAGTGGATTTTGGTAAGTTGTTGCTTTCATACTCAAACTTTCCATCAAGCAATACTTGATGTAATTGTTTTGCTCTAAACTTTTTCTCACCGAAACTAAGCATTAAGTTTTCCAATTCGGTTAGTGAAAAATCTAATAAACTTCTCATATTTTCTCCATTACAGCAATAAAGAATCCTTCTGTTTTGCTCACATGAGGATAAAATGTTGCCATATTATTATCTTCTATAACTGGTATACCATAAGTTTCTACTTTTTTCAAAGTGTATTCTGGATGTTTTTTAAGAAACTGTCTCACAATGTCCTGATTTTCTTTCTTTAGGATAGAACATGTACTATAGATGAGACGCCCACCTTTTTTAACATATTTGCTACAATTGTCTATAATACTTGATTGGATCCCAACCAATTCTTCGATATTATCTGGTGTTCGATTAAGGAGTATATCTGGTTTTTTACCAATAACTCCAGTGCCCGAACATGGTACATCACAAATGACAGCATCAAAACTTTCTTTCCAATCTTCTCTATATTGAGTAGCATCTTGGACAATGGTTTTGATATTAGTTAGATTTTGAGATTTTGCAAACTCTTCCACCAATTGCACTCTATGTGGATATAAGTCACTTGCTACTACTTCCGATTGAAGATTACTTTGAGCAAGCAAAACACTTTTACCACCTGGCGCTGAGCATACATCTAAAAACTTAGACCCCTTACCCACATTGTCGACAACAATCATGGATGGACACCCCTGAACAACATAATATTTTTTCCATTCTGGATGTTGTAGTAATGCAAAATAATCTACATACATCGTCATATCGTTCATGGATGGAGCAAATCGAATATTGTTGTTTTGTAGCAAGTCGTACCATTGTTGTTTTTTAGTTGCATCTTTGAGTCGTATATGCGTATCTGTGGTGAGTTTAGTTGCAAGCAATTGCTCTACTTGTTGTTCTGGTAGATCTTGCAACAAGAATTCTATTAACCATGTTGGATAGCCATATTTCACACTATAGTATAACAATAGATCCTCCGCTTTTTTCGGTAAATTAATTTTACCATTGATTATGTTTTTCAGTGTTCCATTCACAAAACCAGAAAGATGTTTTTCAGGAATGGTTTTTGTTAAGTTCACTAATTCATTTACGATCGTATAAGCTGGTATACTATTGAGAAACAAGTGCATGTATAATCCCATTTTTAGGATTAATTGTACTCTTTTAGGTGGTTGTTTTGCCACAAATTGATTAAGAATATATTCTAGACTAATATCTCGTTCAATCACACCATATACCAGTTTTGTAACCAATTTTGAATTAAGTGTACTCTTTTGGGTTGAAAGCACTTTATTAAGGACAATACTTGCATAACTCCCATCAAGGTAAACTTGCGAAAGTATATCATAACTCGTATAGATTTCTTTATTCATTCACAATACTTCCTATGTTCATCTTTTTACCATTAAGATAACTCTTTGCAGGCATACGTTTGCTATTTTGCGCTTGAATTTCAATCAATTCTACCGCACCATCTATTGCAGCTATTACCAATCCTTGTTTTGGTGAAGCAACCACAATTTCTCCTGGTTTTGCTTCTCCTTCATAGGATACAACTCTTGCATCATATACTTTGATTGGTTGTCCTTCATAATAGATAAGTGCAATTGGACTTGGATTAAGACCTTTGACCCAAGCGACAACTGACTTTGCTGGTTGAGAAAATGAAAGCAAACAGTCTTCTTTTTCAAGCATTCTTGCATGGGTAACTAAAGCATGATCTTGTGGCGTAAGTGTAAAATCTCCACTCTCTAATATTGATAATGCCTCAATAATTGCTTCAGCCCCAAGAATGGTTAGCTTGTCAAACAAATCTCCTGCTGTATATTCTGGCAAAACATCCATCTCTTTCGTGAGTAAAATATCGCCATCGTCCATACCAATATCTGACTTTAGAATGGTAATACCTGTTGTGGTATCACCACTAAGTACTGCCCATTGAATTGGTGCAGCACCACGCCAACGTGGCAAAATAGACCCATGGATATTGTATACTCCCATTGGTGTTAGATCCAAAATATGTTTTTTAAGGATTTGGCCATACGCACAAGTAACCATAATATCTGCATTGTGCTTAGACAACACTTCCTTGCCTTCTTTGTTGATTTTTTCAAAAGTATAGACAGGAATATGGTTATCTAAGGCAAATTGTTTGACTGGTGTTGGCGTCAAATGTTGATTACGTCCCACTTTTTTGTCTGGTTGCGTCACTACAGCAACAACTTCATGATGTTGCATAATTGCCTTTAATGGCGCAATAGCAAAATCTGGTGTTCCTAGATAAATAACTTTTAACATCTTATTTCCCTTTATATTCTTTTATCATTTTATCTATGTATAGGATGCCATCTAAGTGATCAATTTCGTGGCAAAGACAAATTGCAAGCAGATCAGTACCAGTGATCGCATATTCTTTTCCATATCGATCATAAGCTCTTACCGCCACAAGTTTTGGACGATTGACATATCCGCTACGATTTGGCACACTAAGACAGCCCTCAACATCACATTGATTGCCTTTTTGACTGATAATCTCTGGATTGATCATCTCCAAGTACAAACCATTCACTTCTACTACAACAATGCGCTTTAAGATGCCAATTTGAGGTGCAGCAAGTCCACAACCATTATTGGTTCGCATAGTTTCTTTCATATCATCAAGTAGATCCCATAATTTTTCATCAAACACGGTCACTACTTTAGATTTTTTTCTAAGTAACGGATTGTCTTCCAAAATAATTTTTCTAGTAGCCATAATTACTCCTCTAACTTAAATTTTGTGCGTTGGTTTCGATAAAGCAAACCACGTCTTTTTTTCTTACTTTTTCTTCGATTTCATATATTTTATTGATTGTTTCTCTTTCTTTTGGCATAGAGATACGAGCAACAATTTGGTATCTATACTTATTATTAATTCGCCCCACTGGACTTTTCATCCCCTCTAAGAAAAAGAATTGCGAAGGATTGTTAACTCTATACTCTTTGAGTGCCATGAAGAAATTATGAGAAACCTCTTTAACTTTATCTTCATCATCTCCCACAAACAAAATACGAATGACTTTTGAATATGGAGGAAAAGCTGTCACTTCTCTAAGATTGTTTTCTTTTTGATAAAACTTCTCATAATCATAATTAGCAACAAAACGATAGACATAATGTTTTGGATAGAATGTTTGTAATACAACATGTCCTTGTTTTTGACTACGTCCAGCACGTCCCGCAACTTGAGTAACTAATTGAAATGTCTTCTCTGTTGCTCTAAAATCATGAAAATATAAGCTCAAATCTGCATCAAGTATCCCAACAAGTGTCACATCAGCAAAGTCATGTCCTTTGGCAATCATCTGTGTTCCAACAAGAATTGCTGGTTTTTGTTGCGCAAATTGATTGAGTATCTCCCCATGTGCATTTTTTGTTTTGGTTGTGTCATTATCCATACGGAAGATTGGAACATCGGGATATGCCTGCGAAAGTTCTTTCACTACTCTTTGTGTTCCGACTCCACCATATTTTATCTCTTTATTACCACAATCTGGACATTGTGTAAGACTATAAAACTTTGCACCACAATAATGACATTTTAATTGTTTGTCATGCTCATGATAACATAATGACACATCACAGTGTGGACATTTTGGAATATACCCGCATGCTTGACACATGATATAAGAAGAATACCCTCTACGATTGATAAAAATCATAGTTTGTTCTTTTTTATCAATAGCATGACGCAATCGTTCCATAAAAGTATTGCTAAAAATAGAGTGATTACCCGAACGGAATTGTGCACACATATCAACAAGTTCGATTGCAGGCATTGGTTTTTTATTGACTCTTTCTGGCATAAGAAGTAATTGATATTGACCTTCCATTGCATAATGATAACTCTCAATACTTGGTGTTGCACTACCAAGCACCAATGGACAATCGCTATAACTACAACGAAACTTTGCCACTTCATGAGTAAAATATCTTGGATTACTTTCCGAATAATAACTACTATCATGCTCTTCATCAATCACCACAATACCTAGATTGCTAACTGGCGCAAAGATGGCACTTCTAGCCCCAACAACAACTCTCGCCTCTCCTGTATAAATACGATACCATTCATCAAAACGTTCGCTTGCTCCAAGACCACTATGAAGAACAGCAATACTTGTTCCAAACTTGGCTTCAAAATTACGAACTACTTGTGGTGTAAGACTGATCTCCGGAACTAACATAATGGCAGTTTTACCCTCTTGCAAGACTTTTTTGATAGCATTCATGTATACTTCCGTTTTACCACTTCCAGTAACCCCGTGTAGCAAAAATACGCCCGATTGAGATGTGATAGTATCCACTACTTCTTGTTGTCTTGCTGTTAGTGTAATGTTGGATGGTTGAGATTGGTTGTATTGAAGTCTGTTTTTCTTTTCTTCTTCAATGAGCAACAGCCCATCATTCAACAATTTTTTAATGGTAGAATGTCCAAACTCTTTATTAAGATAGGACACTTTAACTTTACCATGTTGTTGTAGATATGCAATAGCTCTAAAACAACTAGTTGCGTTTTTTCTTAGTTTTGTTGTATATTCCTTTACCTTATCATCATCTACACCAAATCGTGCATAAGTGACCACCAACTCCTTTACTTTACCATTGCGAATCATAGATGGAATCAATAGTCTAAAGATATCAACATATCTTAAGTGATAATAACTTTTCATGAACTTTGCCAAATCCATTAATTCTGGTAAGATGAGTGGTTTTGGATCAATAGTAGAAAGTATTGGTTTTAATTTTGCTATATCATATTCTGCAGTATCTTTCAATCTCACAATATAGCCTTCAATGGTTCGTTTTCCAAAAGGAACAAAGACTCTTTGACCGCAAAAAACCTCCAGTTCACTTGGAACTAGATACTCAAATATTTTGTCAACTTCCGAGTTTGCAACATCTACAATAATTTCTGCAATCATCTTTCCTTACCCAAAAAACGAAAGTCTATTGCATAACACAATAGACCAAACGTACTTCTCTTTTTTTAACCTAGTTTTACTTTATCAGCGTATACGTCGTTGACTGCTTTCTCAACTTCAATACTGCCTTGTCTTTCTTCTTTTGGCATTACTTTTTCAAGATGCAATGCTCTCTTACTTACAAGAACTGCAAGTTTGTATGGATTGCCTACTTTTTTTACCAAAGCATCAATAGGTGGTTCGATCATCATGATGGTTTTTCTCCTATATTTTGTTATTTAACGATATAATTGATACTATTATACCTATTTTCTAATTATTTTGCAAGATTTTTTTATCAATCATTAAGCATTTTTTCAAAATCTTGTTCACTAATCACTTTTACACCAAGATTTTGTGCTTTCGTCAACTTACTACCAGCCTCAGCCCCAGCAAGGACATAATCTGTCTTTTTACTAACTGAAGAGGATGTTTTTCCTCCAAATTGTTCTATTAACGCACTTGCTTCATCTCTGGTATACTTAGTTAATGTTCCAGTCAAAACAAATGTTTTGTCTGTAATAGACTCATTGATACGAATGGTTGTATCATTCTCACTTGGTCTTACACCTGCTAAAAATAATTGATGAACAATCTTCTGTTGATACTCACTCGCAAAGAACTCAACAATATTGTTGGCAATAGTCTCTCCAATATCATCAATAGCAATCAATTCTTCAAAAGTTGCATGACTTAATTTTTCATAAGACCCAAACTTTTTGGCTAAATCTTTGGCTGTTTTGTTGCCAACCCCTTGAATTCCTAACGCATAAACAAACTGCGCAAGTGTTGGAGTTTTACTCTTTTCTATACTTGCAAATAAGTTAGTGGATTTTTTATCCTTAAACTTGTCTAGTGCAAGCAAATCTTCTTTTGTTAAATAATACAAATCTGCAACCGTTGTAACCTTTCCTGCATCATGTAAAGCAAGAACTGTTTTGTCTCTAAGTCCTTCAATATTCATAGCATTGCGACTAGCAAAATGGATAATTCTATCTAGTATTTGGTCCGTACAATATTGCCAATTAGGACAATATAATATTGCACCATCTTCAATAATCGTCGCGCCACAACTTGGACAGGTAGTTGGTTTTCCCACTTCTACACTATCAGGATTATCATGCGCAAGTCCCAATATCTCTGGTATTACTTCATTACTACGTCTAACAAAGACAGTAGAGCCAATTTTGACCTCTTTACGTCTAATATCATCATAGTTGTTGAGCGTTGCACGTTTTACCTCTGCACCAGCCAAAATAATTGGTTCTATCTCAGCAATTGGTGTTAGTCGTCCTGTTCGGCCTACTTGCCAAACTACCTGATTCACTTTACTTGTTAACTCTTGAGGTTCGTATTTGTAAGCAACAGCCCATTTTGGAAACTTAGCAGTAAACCCCATCTCTTGTCTAACACTAGCATTATTAACTTTGATAACTGCCCCGTCAATCATAACATCTAAAGTGGACTTAATATGATCAATTGCTTTTGTTTTATTAACAATGGTCTTGATATCATTACTGATTTCAAAATAAGGATAAACACAAAAACCATTATCAATCAAAAATTGATGTGCAGCCTCTTGAGATACGATAGGCTTGTCACAATAAGCCACATCATAAAAATAGATATCAATATCACGAGATTTTGTTACTTCTGGATCAAGATTTCTAATTGCTCCAGCGACGCCATTGCGAGGGTTTTTTAGCGGTTTTTCATGGGTTGCATTATACTTTTCAAAGACAGAAAGACGCATCATCGCCTCGCCTTGCACGATCACTTCCCCTTTATAAGGAATATTAAGTGGCAAAGTCTTGACTGTAAGTACTTGGTTTGTCACATCTTCACCCACTGCACCATTGCCACGCGTAGCAGCATTGACAAGTTGTCCATTTTTATAAGTGACAGCAATTCTAAGTCCGTCAAACTTGTATTCAAGACAAAATTGTTGTTTGCCATATTCTTCTACAACAGACGCAAGCCATGCTTCTAGATCTCCGTAATCGTTGCGTTTGTCTAAAGAATATAGTGGTGTTTTGTGGATATGTTTTTTGAAACCTTTTAAGATAGTGTCACCTACTTTTTGTGTAGGACTATCTGGCAAAACAACACCCAATTCTTTTTCAAGTGCAACAAGTTCGTCATACAACTTGTCATAATCACCATCAGAGATTGTTGGATTGTCTAAAGTATAATAATTGTAATTATGTTGTTTGATGATATCAACTAGTTCTCGATATCTATTTTGTTTGTTCATAATTCCCTCGACTATTATTCTTGAATGATGGTTAGTGGTGCAAAATTAAGTGCTAAAGTCTTAATTCCAAGACCACCAAAATCAATCTTAGCATAACTTGTATCACCTAGCATTTCGATGTTGACAATTGTACCCACGCCAAACTTTAAGTGACTAACTTTCACCCCTACCTTGTAAGCTGACAAAGATTTTTTCGTCGACTGAGATTGCTTGAATTGACCAAAAGTGTCTGTATAATTTGCTTTTGGTGCAGTTGTTGTATTTGCATTATAACTAGACCAATCTACAGTTGCTCTTGGTTTTGGTTGACTAAGCCCAATTTCTTTAATGAATCGACTTTCTAGTGTACTATCTCGTTTACCATACAAGAAACGACTTTTTGCTCGTACTAGATAGCATTTTTTCTCAGCACGAGTGATAGCAACATACATAAGACGTCTTTCTTCTTCCATTTCGTCTTCATTGTCAAGCGCACGAGAAATTGGGAAAATATTATCTTCACATCCTACAATAAAGCAAACTTTGAACTCCAATCCTTTGACTGCATGTACTGTACTAATAATGACTTTATTGGTATTGTCAGGGTCATCGTCAGTTATATCATTTTCAAGTGTCACACTTTCTAGATAATCATTGAGTGTCGCATCTGGATTGTTATGTTCAAATGCATTCATGTTCTCAACCAAAGCATCAAGGTTAAGTTTTCTATTAAGATTTTCTTCTGTATCCTCAGCATATTCACCCTTAATATCTGCTTGACGGATTACATAGGTTACATAATCCACAAGCCCCATTTGATCTTTTTGTTCAATAAAATCATTCATTAGATCAACAAATGGCTTAATCTTGGACTTTAATGCAGGTTTTAGACCATATAGATCTGGATTGTTAAGAATATCAAAGACAGATACTTGATATTGAGAAGATAAGTTAAGTAGTTGTTCTACACTGGTGTTACCAATCCCACGTTTTGGCCAATTGATAATTCTAGCCAGACTTTCATTGTCTACAATATTATTGACAACTCGCAAGTATGCAAGTGTATTTTTAATTTCTAATCGGTCAAAAAACTTCGTATTACCATACACCGTATATGGTAAATTGTATGTGAGCAACTTTTGTTCAAACTGCATAGTAAGAGCACTGACTCTTGACAAAATAGCGAAATCACTATAGTTATAACCTTGCCCAACTTTGGTAGAGATAATACGTGCTACATATTCTGCTTCATCACTTTCATCATAGGCTTGATAATAAGTAATATCTTCCCCCTCTTCATTATCAGTCCAAAGGGTTTTGTCTATACGTGTCGTATTGTTTTTAATCAATTTGTTGGCAGTGTCAATAATTTTCTTCGTACTACGATAATTTTGTTCCAGCTTGTATACCTTAGTATTTGGCCAATCTTTTAAGATGTTTTGAATATTTTCAATATTGGCACCACGCCAACCATAAATACTTTGATCTTCATCTCCAACCACAAAAAGATTGCCATTTTGACCACAAAGCAACTTGGTCAACAAATATTGTACCGTATTGGTGTCCTGAAACTCATCTACATGAATATAACGAAAACGTTGTTGATAAAACGCCAAAACGTCTGGACATTTACGAAACAATTCTAATGTCTTAGTAAGCAAATCATCAAAATCTAGTGCATTGTTTTGTTTTAGTTGTTGTTGGTATTCTTCCATAATGGTACAAACAATATCAATATCTTTGTCTGCCCCATTGAATCTTTTGTATTCTACAATACTCATACCTTCATTTTTGAGTTGTGCTAGATGATAATTCACCTTTTTCTTAATATCATCCTCAAGTCCTTCATGAGACTTAATAAGTCTACCCAAAATTTTATCTTTATCTGCAGTATCATAAATAGTAAAATATTTGTTATAACCATCCAAATGTGCTATATTTTCTCTCAAAATTCTTACACACATAGAGTGGAATGTACTAATCCAAATATGATCTGCCACACCTGGCAACATAGTTGCAATTCTTTCTTTCATCTCTCTTGTTGCTTTATTGGTAAAAGTAATTGCTAAGATATTGTGTGGGCTAACTTTTTTATTCTCAATTAGATGGCAGATACGGTATGTAAGAAGTCTGGTCTTACCACTACCTGCGCCAGCAGATACGACCACTACCCCTTCTGTATCTAATGTTGGTTGTAATTGTTCGGGATTGAGTAAACTAAGATCTATCATTATCTGCCTTCCTTATATTGTATATTTTAACTTTTATTAGTATAGCACAACTAAGAAAAATAACCAATCAAATCAAGTAGATTAAAGAAAAAAGAGACCTAAATGGTCTCTTTAACATTATTATGTAATTGGTGTAGCTGTATACACAGCATATAGACGATAATCTTCTTTTCCCGGAACAGAAATATTGGTATCAATGCTATATGTATTTCCAGCATCATCAATCCAGTGAGAGAAAGTATAAGTATATTGTCCATCACTTGGTTTAGTTGGTGCTTCGTAAGGATATTTGATATATGCGTTTAATACAATAAGGCCCATATATTGTTTCAAAATCGTTGTTTTATCCTCATCATAAAACGTCACATCAACTTGTCTAGCATAATTATTAAATCGAATCAAAATATCTTCAACTAATTCTAAACTAGTTTCTCCATCCTCATCAACTGTTGATTTATAGTATGGAATAGATATTGTTGCTGTTTTTTGAAAGTAATCATGTTTTTCATGTACGCTTACAAGTTCACTCTCAAACGATACTGATGAAGTATCAACACCAAGCGATTGAAACCATGGATTATTAGGCTGTATTATGATCTTAATTGTAGATCCATATTCTATTTCATAATCTTTATAGTAATAATAACCACTAGTATACTCATCTGCTGTTAATAAAGTTTCAGATGTAGAACCATCACTATTTATTTCTAGTTGATAAACAGTAGCTTGTGATAGTCTATTATGAAAATAACCTGTACTAGTAGAACAACTGAGTGTTACTTTATATTTTCTAATACTAGCCTCATAAGATAAATAACAACTTACATCCTGTGTCGCTTTTGGTAAATTGTTAACCGCAAACTCCGCCCCATTAATCTTCCAAAAAGTTGGCGTATAAACCGTAGTTAGTGTTTTCTTTTCTGTAAGTGTAAAATCATCATCATTGGGAGTCAATGTCTCCCCATGAGTAATACTTGTTGTATTAAGAACCGTGGTATTATCGTCGTCATACCAAGTAATGGTATAAGTGTTCAATTTTACATCATCAATGGTAATCTTATGATGAGCTTTAACTGTTGGGATAGTGTATACTCCACCCACCGCATTGAGTGTATACCCATCTACTTTCACAACTGGTGTACTTTGTGTATATCCGGTTTTCAGTGTAATACGGAATTGGTAATCACTTGACCAATTGACAGTGGACTTGTTAGATACAATATCATGATTGGCACTGAGCGTGTATCCTGCATGTACTGGCAATGTCATCGTAAATTTATGAATATCCCACAATGCAACTAAGTTGTAATGTCCACTAGATCCATGTTCTATCTTAGTGATGACTTTATCATTTTGTCCTCTCCAACCAATAAAAGTATGACCTTCTCTCGTTGGCGTTGGCAACATATATGTAGCATCTTCTACTGTATATGTAACTTTTCCTGTCACCACACTTCCACCATTGACATCATACGTAATCAGGTATGTGACGGGTTCTACTTTGGCATAGATATTTTTGCTAAGCAATAGATCTTCTTCTTTGTATGGAATCGTGAATTCTTCATCTTGGTACCAACCCAAAAACTCATATCCTGCAACCTCTGGAATTGGGATATCCTTAATTTGGGAATCTACTAGCATTTTTTCTGTATCAGTATCAATAAAATCCGAACTAAAGTTGATGGTTAATTTCATATATTTTGGCGAAACAATATACCAAGTAATACCTACGATAGCAACAAAAATGGCAACAAAAAGCAATACAGTGCTGACTGTATGTTTTCTTGTAAACTTCCAATAACTCTTTTTCCTGTTTTCCAATGACTCTTGTTTGTTAAAGATCTCTTTTCTAGATTCACTCACAAAAGGTTGGTCAAGGTCGTCCCTGTTGTTTTCCATTGTTCACCTATCTTTATTTTACCTATTATATATAATAAAATACTAGAGTTTGTCAAATCATTTGGGTATTCTAAACAAAAAAAGATGGAACATTCCATCTTTTCTTATTTGCTTTTTCTGCTACGTTTGATCGCTGCTTTTTGTTTTTTCTTACGTTTTACGCTTGGTTTTTCGTAAGCTTCGTGTTTACGAATATCACCAATGATACCGTCTTTTTGGCATTTTCTCTTAAAACGTTTGATCGCGCTTTCAACATTTTCGTTTTCGCCAACTCTAACTGTAGACATCTATTTTTCACCCACTTTTTTCAAAATTTTCTATGCTAGTATACTCTAAAAAACAACGGTTGTCAATTGTTTTTTACAAATTTATCCTAACCTTTTAGTTTTTCTCCACCTAAAAAATGTATATGAAGATGTGGAACTGTTTGGTTGCCATCGCTTCCTTGATTGATCATGATACGATAGCCTCCACAAAGTCCCCATTCATTTTGATGATCTGTCACAACACAGATAATATGTTTGATCACATCAAGTTGATCTTTCGTACATTCACTAAGTAGTGCTTTATGAAACTTAGGGATTGCTAGATAATGCACTTTTGCTTGTGGTGCAACATCATTGATTAAGATAAATTTTTCATCTTCCCATACACGTTTTGATGGAATACTGCCATCTAGTATTTTACAAAAAACACAATCCATAATTTACTCCTCCACACAACATCCAAGCATTCCATCTTGGAACAAGGTAGTTGTTTTTATTTTTACGATTTCACCTATTGGGAAATTCCCTTTAATATAGGTCTTAATATAATTTTCAGTATATCCTACAAAATAATCTCCCACTTGTTCTTCAATCAATAGGCAATGAGTTTTTCCAATATTTTTCTTCAAATATTTTGCACGTGAAACTTGAGCAATTTTCTCCATTTCATGAACTCTTTCTTTTTTGATCGTACCATCTAAATCTTTGAGTCTACTTGCAACAGTACCAGATTTCATACTAAATGGGAAAATATGCATATCTCCAAAACCAATCTTTTTTACATTTTTCTTAGTGACTCGAAACTCTTTATCATCTTCAGTTGGGAATCCCACAATAAGATCTGTTGTAATATTGGCATTTGGAAAATACTTTCTAATCATTTTTACTTTTGTGTAATACTCTTTGAACGTATAATGACGATTCATTTTGTACAATACTTTATCACTTGCAGATTGTAACGACAAGTGAAAATGCGGACAAAAGTTAGGCATACTTTTTAAGTCTTCCAAAAACTCTTTTGTGACCACACCTACTTCTAGGCTCCCGATACGAAATCTTGCCTCTTTTACTTTTCCCAATTCTCGCATAAGAGTGCCTAGCGCAAGTTGGTTGTTGATGGTATAACTACTCATATCAATACCTGCAACAACAATCTCTTTACTATCAAGAGATAAGATTTTTGCTTCTTTTAGACAATCTTCTAAGTCCCTGCTTCTACTTCTTCCTCTAATATATGGAATAATGCAATAAGAACAAAAATTGTTACATCCATCTTGTATTTTTAGATATGCTCTTGTTTTGGTTTGTGTTGGATTGCCTAGATCTGTATACTCTTTAGGGAGTTCTGGCAACTCTTCATTCCAACCTTCAATATATTCTAATATTCTATCTCTTGCTGTTGTGCCACTAACCGAAATAACATTGTCTTTATTCTGGAATTGTTTTGGATTGGCTTGACTTGCACAACCCATGACAACAATCTTCGCATCTGGATTTAGTTTGCTTAATTTTCCAATATATTGTCTACTTTTCTTTTCTGCCTCATTGGTAACAGCACAAGTGTTGACAACATAATAATCTGCTTTCTCTTTTTCTGTTAGGATAGTATACCCCTTTTCCTTTAAGATGGTCGCAACACAATCCAACTCATATTTATTAACCTTGCAACCAAGGTTGATTAGACATACTTTTTTATCCAATATTCCACTCTCCACTTTTGTACATCACAACACTAACCAAACTAACACATGCCGTCTCTACTCGCAACACTCGTTTGCCTAATGTAACCGTCTTTGAGACTTTTCCAATTTTGTTTGCCTCTTCTTTACTAAACCCGCCAATTGGACCAACTACAATAGCAATCTTTTGTCCTTTTGGCTCTATCTTACAAAAAGTATTTTCTGCCTCATATGCAAAATAGACTTCTTCATATTCTTTAAGTTCTTTCAACATTGTTTCAAAACTTGTCACACTACATACTTCTAGCGGGATAGATCTATCACATTGTTTGATAGCCATATTGGCTACTTTTTGCAATTTTTCTTGCTTGACATCAGTTGTTTTTACGTCAGTATATTGACACTTAAACGGAATGATACGCTTAACCCCAAGTTCACTCATCTTAGTAATGATACTAGAAAAAGAATCATTCTTTACCAACCCTAAATACAAGGTAACATCCACTTTTGCATCTTTATCATTAGCCACTTTGTCATGGATATCGACAATTGCCTGATTTTTTGTTATTGTCGAAATTGTCCCATGATAATCAAAACCATCACCACACACAAGTGTAACATCGTCACCAACTTTTAGTCTCAAAACATTGCGCAAGTGATTAAATTCATCACCATCAATCGTGGCAGTAGTATCTATTGTTCCTTCAATAAAGAATCTTCTTTCTGTCATATTGCAATCAACCTCAAACAATTTTCTCTATTGTATTGTACCTAAAATAAAATATTTTGTAAAGAAAAAACTAGCCACTATAGGCTAGTTATATCTTTTTGATAAGCTTTGTATTTTGAGAAAGTATTGTCTTTTAGATCATCTACTAATTGTTTTAATTTGTCCTTATCTGATTTTGACATCATTTTTGGAGATTCTGCCACAACAGTAATGAGGAGATCTCCTGTTTTGCCACCATATACATCTGGCATACCTTTTCCACGCATTTTGAACGTTGTATTACTATCTGTAAGTTCTGGAATAGTTAACATTGTCTTTTCTTTTGCAAGAGGAATTTCGATTTCACCACCTTGCAATAATACATAGAATGGAACATATACTTTGAGTTTTAGATCATTACCATCTCTTTCTAACAATTTGTGAGGTTTTACAGTTACATGAACATAAAGATCACCATTTGCGCCACCTCTAAGTCCTGCCTCACCTTCACCTGTCATTCTAATATCTGCCCCATCTGGCATACCAGGTTTGATATCCACTGTAATGATATTGGTATTACGTTTGCTTCCAGCACCATTACAATAAGTACATTTTTGTTTTATGATTTTACCTGTTCCGTTACAACTCTTACATAATCCCATTTTGGTAATTTGACCAAATAAAGAACGTTCTGTGTACATCACTTGACCTGAGCCATTACATTCACTACAGGTAGAATATTCTTTCCCATCTTTTGCACCAGTTCCACTACAATGACTACATTTTTCATTACGTGTCACTTGGATATCCTTGGTTGTACCAGTCCAAGCCTCAACAAAACTAATAGAGATATTGACTTGAAGGTCTTGACCTTTTATAGCAGCATTGGCTTTTCTTCCACCACCAAATGCGCCACCAAATAGACCACTAAAGATATCTTCAAAACCTCTAAATCCTCCAAAATTACCACCACCAAAGCCTCCAAAGTCATTGCCACCAGCAAAGCCCTCAGCTGTACCAAATTGGTCATAATTGCTTTTCTTTGTTGGGTCAGACAAAACTTCGTAGGCTTCATTGATTTCCTTAAACTTTTCTGCAGCCTCTGGATTGTCCTTATTTAGGTCTGGGTGGTATTTTTTAGCAAGTTTACGATAAGCATTTTTGATATCATCAGCACTAGCAGATTTTTCTACGCCTAATGTTTCGTAATAATTCTTTGCCATGTCTTACCTTATTTTTTATCGTCGTTATCTTTTTTATCTTTCTCTTCTACAATAACTTCATCATCTTTTTGAGTATTGGTTTGTGCATTAGCTGATGCTTGTTGATACAATTTTGTAATAACTTCATTGCTATCTTTTTGAAGATCTTCAATCGCTTTATTGATTTTATCAATATCATCACAGTTAACTTCTTCTTTTGCTTTTTCTAATGCTTTTTCAAGTTTTTCTTTATCAGCAGCATCCAACTTGTCACCATTTTCTTTAAGCATTTTTTCTAGTGATAAAATAATATTTTCAGCATTGTTTTTTGCATCGATAAGTTCTCTTTTCTTCTTATCTTCAGCAGCATGTTCTTCTGCTTCTTTAACAGCTTTTTCAATATCTTCTTCTTTTAAGTTAGAACTTGAAGTAATGGTAATACTTTGAGATTTTCCTGTACCAAGATCTTTACTGCTAACAGTTACAATACCATTGGCATCAATATCAAAAGTAACTTCAATTTGAGGTACTCCACGTGGAGCCATAGGGATATCATTAAGTTGGAAACGACCCAATGTTTTGTTGTCTTTTGCAAACTCTCTTTCCCCTTGCAATACGTGAATATCTACACCAGGTTGATTGTCAACTGCAGTAGAGAATACTTGAGATTTTTTAGTAGGAATAGTTGTGTTACGTTCGATTAATTTTGTGAACACACCACCTAATGTTTCGATACCAAGACTAAGTGGAGTAACATCTAGCAACAATACATCTTTTACATCACCTGCAAGAACACCTGCTTGAATTGATGCACCAAGTGCAACACATTCATCTGGGTTGATACCACGATATGGATCTTTACCACTTTCTTTCTTTACTGCTTCTACAACAGCTGGAATTCTGGTAGAACCACCAACCATAAGAACTTTAGCGATATCACTATAACTTAATTTTGCATCTTTTAATACTTGTTGTAATTTGTTGATTGTTTTGTCAACCAAATGACTTGTAATGCTATCAAACTTAGCACGTGTTAGATCGTATTCTAAGTGTTTTGGACCAGTAGCATCTGCTGTAATGAATGGCAAGCTAACTGTAGTCTTAGTTGATACAGAAAGGTCAATTTTTGCTTTTTCTGCAGCTTCTTTCAATCTTTGCATTGCAAGTTTGTCACCAGACAAATCAATACCATTTTTCTCTTTGAAATCTGCTACCAACAATTTGATAATTTCATTATCAAAATCGTCACCACCTAGCATGTTGTCACCAGCGGTTGCAAGTACTTCAAATACCCCATCACCAATCTCTAGAAGTGACACGTCGAATGTACCACCACCTAGGTCATAAACCAAGATTTTTTGGTTAGCATTTTCGCCTTTATCAAGACCATAAGCAAGAGCCGCAGCTGTAGGTTCGTTGATAATTCTAAGTACTTCTAGACCAGCAATACGACCAGCATCTTTTGTAGCTTGTCTTTGACTATCTGTAAAGTATGCAGGCACAGTAATAACTGCTTGAGTAATTTTTTCACCCAAGTATGCTTCTGCATCATTTTTTAGTTTGCTAAGCACCATAGCACTGATTTCTTGTGGAGTATATTCTTTTCCATTGAGTTTTGTTTTGTAATCACTACCCATATGTCTTTTGATAGAGATAATGGTGTTGTCTGGGTTAGCCACAGCTTGTCTCTTTGCAACTTTACCTACAAGTCTATCTCCATCTTTTGTGTAAGCAACCACACTTGGGGTTGTTC
>JAZSRJ010000041.1:0-11095 GCA_045538425.1 Clostridia bacterium | reverse complement strand
ACCCTACAAAGATATAATTTTCTCTTGTAGTAGTACTTGGTATGATATTTTGTGTACCTAGCCAAGGTTTTTCTACCACACTACTGGTTGCCGTACTGCCACCTTGTGTATCATATGTGATAGTCACTGGATAACGACGTTTGTTAAAATATGATGCACTTATTGATGTGCTGTCATAATCTTCATTTGGTACATAGACATAAAGAAGTGGATTTTCTCTTGGTTTTATACTACCTGGATTCAAGCTTATATAAGATGTACGTTCTCCACTTGCCTTACTACCTTCTACAATAATTACTGCATTTGGTGATTCGTAAAAAGGTTTACCATCTTGAGCTGAGGTACTAGCACAATCAATCGTCACAATTTCCTTTGCAATTCGTACCTCTTTTAGATTTGGACAATATGCGAATGTTGCAGGTGGGATATCGAATTCAGTACTTGTACCAGTTTTAATATATACAGTCTCAAGCATTTTATTCCTTGAGAAAATATAATAACCAGAATAACCGAAACTACTTAAACTTGAATTAGTAACTAAAGTCAGTGTTGTTATTGCCGTATTAGAAAATGCGTAGTCAGAAATTGTAGTAATTTTATCACCAAGCACAATATCTTCGAGACTACTTCCTGCAAAGCAATGAGATCCTATACGAGTTAAAGAAGCATTACTAAAATCTGCTTTAGTCAGTTTTGTGTTACGGAATACACAAGCACCTAGAGTAGTAAGCGTGCTTGTTGGCACAAATGTTCCACTAATCGCTGTATTATCAAAAGCATAATCACCAATGGTCTTAAGAGCCGTATATTCCCCAAAGTGGATGGTTGCCGTCATCTCTGGATTGTTGCGGAAAGCATAAGTATTAAATGCAGTAATAATTTTATTTTCTGCCAAAGTTAAGGTCTTTGCGTTATTATTAGCAAAAGCATAACTTCCAATGGTTGTCACACTATACGGAATGACAATATCTTGGATTTGACAATTTTGAAAAGCATAACTTGAGATACTTGTGAGTTGTGTAGCATCGCCTAAGTTGATCGTCGTCAGTTCAGTACATCCGTCAAACACATAAGTACCTAAAGAAGTAATCGTATCACTCAAGATGACTTCATCCAATTGAAGCGAATTGTAGAAAGCATTATTGCTAATAGTAGTTACCGTGGACAAATCTACTTTTGTCATCCCAGTATTTTGGAATGCATATTGGTTAATAGTTGATACATGAGATAGATCAATAGTAGTTAGATTAGGACAATTGCTAAAGGTATAATCTGGGATACTGCTTATTGTATCTGCTAAGACAACTTCTTTCAAATTGTCATTATCCGCAAATATATAAGTACTACTTAATGTTGGCGCCATGGAAAGGTCAACTTTTTGTACTGCAGAATATCTAAATGCATATTGACCAATAGAAGTAAGTCCTTTACCCCATGTAACATCTGTAAGAGAAGATGTATAATAAAAAGTATTTTTATTAATTGTAGATAAATTATCTCCGATGATAAGAGATGTAATATCTGTATAAGCAAACGCATATTCGCCAAGAGATGTAATAGAAGATAGATCTATCTCCCCCGTTAGATGTGTTGCATTATAAAAAGCTTCCTGACCAATGGTTGTGACATTTTCTAGAGATCCAATAGATTCTAAGTTGTAACAACTATCAAATGCATAACTTTCAACGCTTGTTATCGATGATGAAGAAATGTTGTTTAACCAATAACAATCTCTAAATACTGCACTACCTATCGTTGCAACTGAAGCAAAATCTACATTATATAAGTGATAACAGTATGAAAATGCTGCTTGATTAATAGTAGTTGCTTTACTAAACTCAGCTGTATACAAGTAATTGCAACTATAAAAAGCTTGTACACCAATACTCGTCACATTTGGAGCGATAATAGTGGTGAGTGATGTATTGGCTTGAAAGACATAATCTGTAATGTTCGTTACGTTTTCACCCAAGTTGACACTTGCTAAATTAGGACAGTCTGCAAATGCATAGGATCCTAGTGTGGTTAAGTTTGGGATATTGATATTGGTTAAGCCTGTACATTTTTGGAAAGCACAAATTCCAAGAGAAGTAACACTAGACAAATCAACTGAGGTTAATGCACTACATTGATAAAAAGCATAGTTTTGGATCTTTGTTATACTGCCTAGATTGATCGTTGCAAGGCTTGTACAATTGTAAAAAGTATAATATGGTACTGTTGTACAGGCGTCCGCAAGTGTAATAGAAGTGAGTGATGTACAATTACTAAAAGTACCATAGTTATTGGTTTGTGTATTATTGATGGTACCGATTGTATTATGTATGGTTGTCAATTGGTCTGCATTGAAGAATACGGAATGTGAAAGTGTTACACCATCACTAAAAGTCACTTCTTTAATGGATGATTCATAGAAAGCATAAGTATTGACTTGAGTTACATTAGGTGCAACCACTGTATCAATCGTAGAATACGCAAAACTATAGGTGTTGATGGTTGTCGCATTTGGTAAAGTGACACTTGGAATGTTAGCAAAATAGAACATATAATTGTTGGATGTTGTACAATTGGTCAGTACTAAATCTTCTGCAAGCGTCATATGACTGAATGCATAATACCCGTAAGACTCTACACTATCTGGAAGTGTAAGAGAATTAAGTGTTTTATTATAGAACGCGAATCTTGTAATCGCATACGTACCATCGGCAACAACGACGTCAGTCACACCTTCTCCAACTCTAACAAAATAGGTCTTAGCTTGATAGGTATTGTACCAGTTGCCTTGTTCGTCTTGGAACAAATATGTCGTATCGGTATTATATACAATATTATAATTAACAGCTAAATAATCTGACTCGCTCGTAATACCGATATTCGCTAAATTGACCCACTCAACAACTGCAGAATATCTAAACACACTATTAACTGCACATGATGTCACAGTAGAAGGAATAACAACACGCGTTAAACTTCGAGTATTGAAAAATGCATAACTGTTAATTGTGGTTAAACCTTCAGGTAGTGAGAGATCTTCTAAAGCATAACAATCAGCAAATGCATATTGACCTATAGATGTTACACCTTCTTCTACAACAACTTTTTTAAGACTTTGACAATTATCAAAAGTATAATTGCCAATAGTTGTAATTGTTCCAGGAATGGTCACTTCTTGTAATGCATAGCAATTTTGGAAAGCATAATTCCCTAAAGAAGTAACATTACTTAAAAAGTCTGCATGTTGTAAATTGCGACAATTATTAAATGCATAAGCACCAATCGTTGTAATGGTGTTAGGTAAATTTAGAGTTGTTAATTCATAACAACCATAAAATGCATAACTAGGAATGGACGTCCCTTGGTAACCACTAATGGATATAGTTTTACATTTTGCTAGTCCATAAAAAGCAAATGTATTGATAGTGGTAATATCCCCTTCAATGATTAAAGATTCACATTGTGTTAAGGATTTCGTAGATCCATTATTGTAACTAAATAATAAATTGTTGACATTACCTTTGATTAACAATTCTTTCACATGAGAATTATAGAACATGGCATATGTAATTGTTGGCATATCTCCATTGATAACAATCTTTTCAATATTAGTCATTCCATAAAAAGAAGAGGCATGAAAAGATGTAACAGATGTAGGAGTCTCAACCGAAGTGATATAGTTGTTGTCACGAAAATTGTATTGTTGGATATGTGTGACACCATCTGGTACAACCACTTCTTCTACTCGGTTGATATTGCCGATATAATAAGTATTGCCATTGTAGACTTTGGTCATATACCCATCTTCATCAGTGACAATTTTGGACTCTTCTTCGCTTTTAACAATCTCTAAAATTGGGTTGTTGGCAGTAGATGTACCATAACTACCTACTGAAAAACTTTTAGAAGATAAGTTGACAACTTCTGCCAAACTATAACAATTTGAAAATGTTTGAGTCGTATTGATAGTTGTTACTGTGGCAGGTATTGTTAATTTTGGCAATCTATAACAATTTTGAAATGCATATTGATTTATGGTCAATAATGAAGAAGGTAAAGTTATGTTCACTAAATTGTTACAACTAGAAAAACAGTATTTTGGAATTGTCTTAATATTGTCTGAAAGTTTGATCGAGAAAAGATTAGGCATATTTTCAAACGCATTATCACCAAGGGAAGTCACAGTATCCGGAATTTCTAATGTTAATAATTTAGGACAATCATAAAAGACTTGATTTCCAATACTTGTCACCCCTTCTGGGATAACAATAGAAGATAAAGAATCACAATATCTAAACGCATAACTACCAATACTGCCAATAGATGCAGGAAGTGTAATAGACTCAATATCAGAATACTCAAATGCACTTTCCCCAATAGATGTCAAAGTATTTGGCAATGCAATGGTTTTAATTGCTGTATAATAGAAAGCATATTTTATATTGGTGACATTGGCAGGCAAAATAATATTGCTTAAATTATTACAACCATAAAAAGTATAAGATAAATCCGATGTCAAAACGACGTCAGATAAATCAATAAAAGTCAAAGCATCGCAATTATAAAAAGTATAAGTTATATTAGTCGCTTTAGAAAGGTCTACATTAAACTCCGTAAGTGCTGTACAACCATAAAAAACATAACTTAAGTTGGTAATTGGCATATGGGTTAAGTCAAGAGACTTAAGATTGGCTACATCATTGAAAGCCTTTTCAAGGCGTGTTACTTTGGTAAGCGTATTGAGTTGGAGTAAAGACAACTTATCTTGATTGTAGAAAGTACTAATAAGTGTAGTAATGTTGTTGCCTTCCTCGATATAGATCTTATCAATGATACCACTATAGATACCTGTCTCTACATAATTAGCATCGCTTGTCATGTTATTGTAAAAAGTAGAATCCAAAGTAGAAACAGTCACCCCGCCTACAGTAGCCGGAACATAGAATGTGGTAAGTTGCCAGTAGGCTCTTTTGACACCGGTCAGAGACAGCGTACCATCGTCTAGCGTCTTGGTATAATACAAATCCCCCCAACTGGTCGCACCATCTGGCACTGCAGGTATGTATCCTGACTCATCGACAGTGATAAGTCCTGGATCTTCGGTCTCTTCTGTGTCACTAGTAGATGATGTCCCCTCTGTTAGGTTGCTTGAAGTATTAGCATCTGCAAGTACGTGTTTGCTTGCAAGTGTGCTAGGATCAATATAAAAAGACGCTAGTCCCAAAAGAAAAAGGACTACCGCTCCTAGTACGTAGCTGATTTTTTGCATGATAGATGTTTTGTTTCCCATGTTTTCCTCTTTGATGATGATTATTTTTTGTTTAGACAAAGTGCGGATGTGTTTTTCCTTGATTAGGATGAAATAGCACCTATCTAAAATACTTATCTATAGTTTTTACCATAGATAAGATCTCTATACACAAGTATAGTACCATTTTTCGACGGGGTTTGACAAATGTTTTGAGGCAGTATTTTTGATTTTATATACTATAGTATATAATAACGGGGATTGTGACGCCGGTGAAACCGGCGGGCGCGCCTGGTAAGGCGGCGCAAGATTGCTCGGCTTTCCGTTCGAGCAATCCACAATCCCCTCTTTTACAACAAAAAAAAACTGCCCTAAAGCAGTCTTATGATTGTTTGTGTTTGGCAATTTCCCCTGTTGCTAATTGATCACAACGATTGTTATATACATTATCCGCATGACCTTTCACTTTGACAAATTGATACTCATGTCTAGATAGTTCTTCCAACAACTCAAGCCACAATTCCTTATTAGCGACTGGTTTTTTATTAGCATTGCGCCAACCACTTAATTGCCAATTACGAATCCACCCTTGCTCGAATGCATTCATGGTATATGCACTATCCGTATAAATAGTGACGTCCACTGGTTCTTTTAATCGTCGTAACCCTTCAATAACAGCAGTGATTTCCATTTGGTTATTGGTTGTCTCTGGATGATATCCACTAAACTCTTTAATGATATCCTTATAAATCAGCACAACACCCCAACCACCTGGTCCAGGATTCCCACTACAAGCACCATCTGTATACAAATCTACTTTTTTCATATTTTCCTCTATATTTTACTGAATACACAAGTATACCATACTTTTGCATGTTGTCCTAGCAAAATTGGATAAAAAAGAAATATTGTCTTTCTCCAACTTTTTTACAAAAACCTTTTAATAGTTGGACAAATATTTTTCAAAGTATTATAATGGACATTGTACAAATATAATTGCAAAAGGAGAAAACAATGAACAAAATTGTAACATTTGGCGAAATTATGCTAAGACTTATGCCAGAAGGATATTATCGTTTTGGACAAGACCAAAAATATGAAGCAACATATGGTGGTGGTGAAGCCAACGTTGCTGTATCCCTATCCAACTTTGGTGAAGAAGCTTATTTTGTCACAAAAGTCCCTGCACACGATATTGGACAATGTGCGATCAACGACTTAAGAAAATATGGTGTTGATACACGTTATATTGCACGTGGCGGCGAAAGACTTGGTATCTATTATTTGGAGCGTGGCGCTAGCCAAAGACCAAGTAAAGTTATCTATGACAGAGCACATAGTAGTATCAGTGAAGCAACAAGCGATGACTTTGACTGGAAAACTATTTTCAAAGGTGCAAGATGGTTCCACTTTACAGGTATCACTCCAGCACTTAGCGAAAAAGCTGCTGATCTATGTTTAGAAGCATGCAAAGAAGCAAAAAAGCAAGGTGTTAAAATTAGTTGTGACCTCAACTTCCGCAAAAAATTGTGGTCTAGAGAAAAAGCACAAACTGTTATGACAAAACTAATGAAATATGTTGATGTATGTATCGCTAATGAAGAAGATGCTAGTGATGTCTTTGGAATTACTGCAAAAGATACAGATCTAAATAGCGGTAAAGTTAATCATGAAGGATATAAAGATGTTGCAAAACAACTAAAAGACCAATTTGGTTTTGAATATGTAGCCATTACCCTAAGAGAATCTATCTCTGCAAGCCAAAACAACTGGGCTGCAATGCTTTATGATGGAAAAGACTATTATTTCTCTAAAAAATACAATATGACCATTATTGATCGTGTTGGTGGTGGTGATAGTTTTGGTGCAGGACTTATCTACAGTCTTATCCACAACAAACAACCACAAGATGCTATCGAATTTGCTGTTGCTGCAAGTTGCTTAAAACATAGCATTCAAGGAGACTACAACAGAGTCAGTGTTCAAGAAGTAGAAGCTCTTGCTGGTGGCAACGGCTCTGGACGTGTACAAAGATAAAAAAGAGGGGTTTCCCTCTTTTTTTTACTCTACTACACTTGAACATTCAATGCAATTTCTAATGCAAATTGGATCATATCATGAAAAGATGTTTGTCTTTCATCTGCTGGTAATGACTCCCCTGTAACAATACTATCTGATACTGTGCATATGGTGATGGCTCTCCTTCCTGCATTATTTGCATTGAGATATAGTGCTGCACTTTCCATCTCCACCCCAAGTAAATTTTTCTCTTTAGCAACTTTTATTTGATCAACATCTGTATAAAAAGTATCCGCACACCAAATTGTTCCAAAATGAATTGTAGATTTTACTTTTTCATCCAAATCTTTTGCAATGGCAAGCATCCCTTCATCTGCACTCAAATGACATGGTCCAACTTTTTCAAATAGATCCAAATAATTGGTTGTCGTATAACAATCTTGACCAACAACAATATCTCTTACTTTTACTTTTTTGTCTAGTGCCCCAATTGATCCTACTCTAATAATGGTATCGACATCATAATCATGGAATAATTCATGACTGTAGATTCCCATAGATGGATTACCCATACCGTGCGCCATAACAGTTAATTTTTTCCCTTTATATATACCCGTATATGCATATGCACAACGAACTTCATTGACCAATTTTGCGTCTTGTAGATATTGCTCCGCAATCAGTTTTACTCTTAATGGATCACCCGCCATAAGCACAACTGGTGCAATATCTTTTTTATCTGCTTTATTGTGTGGTGTAGCCATAACTTTTTTCTCCTTATATCTTTTATCTTACCACAAAGCACACATTTTACCAAACAAAAAAGAGTAGAAAAGTCTACTCTTTTTATCTACCCATTTCGTCCATTTCTTTTTCAATTTCTTTAATAGAATCTTTCAAATCGAAGATGGAATAATTAAAAAAAGTGGATAATTCCCCCTTTTTTACAATTCTACTTCCTTTTCTCCATTGATCATTGCTTCATATTCTGCAACTTGTTTTTTGAGTTGAATGAGTAATGCGTACATCTCATTGGTTAGATAAATATAGTTGTCAATTCCTTCCACAAACGCCCAAGAATAAGATTCTTCCTCAACTGCCTCATCGATACTTTTTACAAGGTGTGTATCATCGATCAATCGAACATATTCTTCTGCCATGTCATCTCTTAACTCGATCAATGTCTTTTGCATCTTTTTTCTTCTTGCACCATTAAAGTACACTGCACATTGTGGTGCATCTTTGTGAAAAACGATTTTTTCTACATTGACAATACCACTTGGATCATCTTCTGTTAGTGTTATCACTTTTGTAGACAAATCATCTTTTGCAATTGAAATCGTTAACCCCAAACCTGCATATAATTTTGTATAACTTTTCTTAGCATTAACAAATGCTTCTTTTGTGTTTTTGTGCAAATCTCTTAATAATACCCATTGTGCTTTATCCATACCCATACCTCCATTATTAATCTTATTATATCCAAAAAATCAAAAAAGTCAATACTTAAAAAAAGTAGCCAAAACCAGCTACTTTTCCATCTTTTTACGCAATATATCTCCTACTTGGAGTTGCATATCCGTCTTAATTCTTAGTCTTTGTTGTACTTTATTAGCAACTTCAACTTGTTCTCCTTGATCATCAATCATATCTTCTACCTTGAGCACATGATTAAAATATTGATTAGGTGACAAGATTTCTAGTTCATCCCCTTTGACAAAACGATTACGTTGTTCGATCACAACTCTACCATCTTGATATTCTTCTGTCACAATAGCCATAAATTCGTGTGTTTGGACTGGATGACTACTTTCTAAATATTCTTTATCTTTTGCATGCAAATAAAAACCTGTTGTATATCTTCTATGACTTGTCTTTTCAAGTTCTGCAAGCAATTCTTGTGGACATACATAGTTCTCTTTTTGTTTTAGTGCTAAATCAATTGCTCTGCGATAAGCATTGACAACTGTTGCTACATAATATGGAGATTTCATGCGACCTTCAATCTTAAAACTTGTAACCCCAATCTCCATCAAACGATAAATATATTCGATCATGCAAAGGTCTTTGCTATTGAGGATATATGTCCCTCTTGCATCCTCTTGAATTTCATATTCTTCATTTCTAGATTGTTCTTTAATCGTATAACACCAACGACAAGCTTGCACACACGCACCACGATTACTATCTCTGCCTGTCATATAATTACTAAGCAAACATCTACCAGAATAAGAAATACACATTGCACCATGAACAAAAGTTTCTATTTCGATATCATTTGGCACAGATTCTCTAATCTCTTTAATCTCTTCAAAGCTAAGTTCACGAGCCAAAATGAGACGTTTTACACCCATATTCACAAAAAATTGCGCAGAATATTTGTTGGTTATATTGGCTTGTGTGCTCACATGCACATCAAGGTTTGGAGCAATGGTACGCACCAATTGAATAATGCCAACGTCCGACACAATTACAGCATCTACACCAATCTTTTCTAGGTACAAAATATACTTCTCCATACCCTCAAAATCTTGGTTATGAGCCAAAATATTGAGTGTGATATATGCTTTTTTCCCTAAACTATGAGCATATTGCACTGATTGACTTAACTCATCTTCATCAAAGTTATCAGAAAAAGCACGGAGTCCATACTTTTTACCTGCAAAATAGCAAGCGTCTGCTCCATAATAAAATGCTGTTTTTAATTTTTCCATATTGCCAGCTGGGGCTAATAATTCGAAGTTCATACTATCACTTCCTTTTTATCTTTTGATACTGATTGCTACACCATCACCGATATCATAGATAACAGAATCCAACTCCTCATCTTCGGTGATAGAGGCTAAATATTTTCGCAAATTGACAACAATCGTACGTTTTTTATGTGGCACAAACTCTGGGCCATCTACCATATGCTTAAAAAGAACATTGTCAGCAAATAAAACACCGCCATTTTTCAACATTTTCTTTAAGTATGGCAAGTACTTAACATATTGTCCTTTTGGACCATCTAAAAAGATGAAATCATATTGTTTTGATTCACTCAAATCCATTATGATATCTAGCGCATTACCAAGATGTTGGGTCACTCTATCTTGCAACCCAAACTCATGAAAATGATTTTCCGCAATTTTGTAACTTGTTTCGTCTAATTCCAATGTCGTTAGATGTGCATCTGGACAAGTGGTTAAGATGAGCGATCCAGAATATCCAATTGCTGTGCCAATCTCTAGGATTGACTTTGGTTGATACTTTTTGAGTACGTCTTGCAACAGAGTTGCAGTATCTTCAAGTAGCACTGGAATAAAACGCTCACGAGCATATTTTTCTATACCCTGCATGGTGTCATTTTTCCATGCACTACTTGATCCTACTTTTATTGTTTGTATATCCATTAGTTCTCCAAAATAATTGGTAAGACAAGTGGTCTTCTTTTTGCTTTTTTCGCAAAGAAACTTGTCACAGTTTTTCTAATATTGGTTTTAATTAGTCCCCAATCACCTGTTTTGAAATTCTCACTACCTAAAGCGTTGATGATCGCATCTTTTGCTTCATCAATAAGGTTGTCTTCCCCTTGCTTACAACTAAATCCACGAGTAATAATATCTGGCTTCGCATTGATAGATCCTGTACTAGAAGAAATGCTCACAATTACAACACAAATACCTTCTTCTGCAAGTTGCATACGATCACGAAGTATCATACTACCAACATCGCCTACCCCTAATCCATCAACTAATCTAGAGCCAACAGGAACAGAACCTGTAAGCTTCATAGTGTTTTTGGTGAGTGTAACTTGGTTGCCTAGATCTGGGATTAAAATATTACGTTTTT
>JAZSRJ010000073.1:0-3837 GCA_045538425.1 Clostridia bacterium | reverse complement strand
GTGGATTGCTCGAACTTTTCGCGCGAGCAATCCACAATCCCCTATCTTGCAACAAAAAAGACATACGCTAGTATGCCCTTTATGTTAATCACCCATTTGATTTTTTGTTTTACCTTTATTTTGTGATGTTTTTCTTGTTTTTCCTTTAGAAGAACTTGGATTTTGTGCAAGGAATGTTGCAAGCATGGTATCAAAATCTGTTCTATCTTCTTTTAGACTTGCGTCAACCATAAAATTATCTAAAAGTAGTGCATTACTAAAGGATTGAGTAATATTCTTTTCTGTATATTTGAAAATGTTGTCATATGTAAGAGTAAAATCTGTACGTCCATAAATTTTACTATTGATGATATCGACGTCAGAGATTTTACATTTGACAATTTGGCCAAGCATGACTAATACTTTACCATTTCTATCATAAATAACTGTATGATTTTTTTCTATAGAATAATTTTTCTTAGCAAAATCACTAAGAGGTAGATCTACTTTCATACCTTTGTCTGTTAGGATTGTAACATAGTTATCATTAATTGTGAAAACACTTCCTTCAATAGTATCATTGATATGATGTAATGCATATCTAGCCATACAACAATCAACAGATTTTCTATCCGCATCATCTATGATTTTTTCTTGACTTGTAGCATGTGCTGCCATCTCTTTTAGATATTCTTTTGTAAAGATTGGATTACGTCTAGATTCCGTAACAGCTTTTGACCATGCTTCTTCTTTTTCAGTACCATTAATCATCAAATCATAAGCATTGTTAATGACTTGTTTTAACAATTTATGGTTGATAAGGTCTGGACCACGTCTAATTGGAGATGTAAAATGAATATAGTATTCTAGAGCCAAAGCTGTATGACAAATTTGGTCTTCTAGTATATTGCCTTTATTATCTGATGGATGATTGATAATAGAATATTTCGCTCTATCCAAAGAACGTTTGACAATATTTTTCATTGCATCTTCAATTGGAAGACCTTCTACTTCAAGAAGAAGTTTTTGTAATCCTTTATTGCTACCATCTCCATTGAAATTGATATCTAACGCATCGGTAACTGCTTGTAATATGTCTATCTTCATATCACTTGGTTCGCCATGTACACGATAAATACAATTAATGCCCCAATCGTAAAACATTTGTGCAATCACTCTATTGGCTGCTACCATAGCAACTTCAATGCTAGACATTGTGTCCACAATCTCTTTTTTACTAATATCTGTTACATCATTTTGATTTTCTGTGAGATGAATATTGACTTCTTCGTTGGATTCTAATCGTAACGAGCCTCTACGTTTTGTTGCTTGTTTCATTTTATTGGTCATATAGCCAAATAACGCAATTGCTTCGTTGAGGTCATGAGCACCCATAGGTTTGTTTTTGGCATTAGCAAACAATGTAAGTAAGTTGATTGTTTTAACAACTTCTTCTTGCCCCATTGTATCCAAAATATTTTGTGCTTGATAATAATTGGTGCGTTCTTTACTATGGATGATGGCTTGGAAAGGTTCTTGTGTACCATCAATTATTTCACCGCTTACTGGATCAATCTCAAACTTGACACCGACTGACAATCTGTCCTCTTTAGGATTGAGAGAACAAATACCGCTTGCAGGTTTGTGTGTTAACATGTCGATTGCACGACCTGGTTGGTACAATGTAAACATTTGTTGCATTGCCTTTGTCCATAATGGACTATCTTCTGTAATATATTTTGCAACATCTGCAATACCAACATACAAGACAAATCTGCCTGATGGTGTTACTTCAACACAAACAGCATCGTCAAAGTCTTTGCTATCTGGTGGATCCATAGTAATCCAGAATTTGTCTGACAAATCTACATAAGTTGGTTTTGCCGGATCATATGGATTGCCTGTTAGTTGTATATTTTCATTAACAATATTAATGGTGTTTTTATCTACAGTAGTTGGTTGTAAGTCCAATTGATATTGTTCTTGAGGTGTAATATTTCTATGAAGACCAGTAGAATCTGCAATTGCATCAAGTTCTGATTGCAAATCTCCAAGATCATTATAAACATGTTCGATAAGACATTGTCTTGCTTCAAAATCTACAACATGCACATTGACAATTTTGCCGATGTATTTTTTAACATTGTCTGTGATAAGCACTTCGTATGGGGTTTTATCATAACCATGAGCAGTTTTTGCATAGAATTGAACGTTATTATTGTCATCAACCATAATAGTTCCGGTAATGATTTTTTTGGTGTTGACTGGCACTCCAGACAAGGTAAGACCATTGTTGTTAATAACACGAAGAATAGATGCTTGTCCATTGCTATCTGTTGTGAATTGAACAACAATGCCGTTTGGGTAAGATTTGCATTCTGCTGGACTCACTCTAATTTGAGTTTCGCTTCCAGGATAAATAATATATCCGCCTTCATGTTTGTTGTTATAGAAAAAAGTCCCTACTTGGCTGTATTCTTTAGTGTTTTCAACTTTTACTAAAGAATCAATTTTGTTGAGTTTTTTCTTTGCTAATGTTCCATCGGCAATAAGAGTGTCGATACATTCTCTAATTTTGTTACGTGAAACACCTTTGATTTGTCCAAACAATTTGGCAACAACAGTTTCGTAACCTTGATCAAACAAATTGTATTGATCCATAAGTTGTAAGATTCTGTTGGTTGATACATTTTTAGCCATAATACCCCTCCTATTTGTTATCTATATTGTATCATACAATATGGAAACAATCAATACCCAATTTTGCTAAAATGTGGACAAAATCTTTCCTTATTATGATATAAGAAGAAGATAATTATACAAAAAAGTATATATTACAAACAAAAAAACAAGACCATCACTTAGTCTTGTTTTATTACTGGAGCTAATGACGGGATTCGAACCCGTGACCTCATCCTTACCAAGGATGTGCGCTACCTGCTGCGCCACATTAGCATATACTACTTTTTAGACAATAGTAGTATATCCATTTTTTTTTATATTGTCAATAAAAAAACAGATTTTGTTTTTGTTTTTTTATTTTGTGTACATTCCTTGAGAGAAGTTATTTTCTTTCATGATTTTTTCAACTGCATTAAGAACTCTTTTTTTATGTGTTGTCCAAGTTGGTGCTACAATACTAGATTTTGGTGCATCCCCAGTTATACGATGAATTATAATAGAAGAATCTAGATGTGTCAAAATAAAAATAACTTATTATATATAATATTCTATTGTAATCGGTGTATATTTTCCTGTTTGATACATTATGTGTAATTTTGTATTATCAACAACGTAGGTTGAATGAATCTTTACTCCATGAATTTTCACTTGGTTCATTAGGTCGATTGTTTCAACTATATCTTCTTCTGTTTCACCTGGTAAACCAATCATCAAATGTGCAACGACATCAATGTTATAATCCTGTAACAATTTTACGGCATTGGTAAAATCTTGTGTTGTGTAACCTCGATGAATAACTTTTCCAATTTGATCATTTGCGGTTTGAAGTCCAAGTTCTACCATAATATAGTATTTATCTTGATATGAAGCAAGTAATTGTACTATTTCTTCTGTGATGCAATCTGGACGTGTTGCGATGGCAAGCCCAACAATTCTATCATCAAATAATGCAGCATCATATTTTTCTTTCAATATATGTACAGGTGCGTATGTGTTACTGAAATTTTGAAAATAAACCATAAATTTGTCAGCGCGTTCCCCACGATAACTATCTAAGTGATTTTTAATTTGATCATGGATAGATATTGTTTTGAGATGATCTCCAGAGCCTCTTTCACTACAAAATATACAACCACCAAATCCACATTTGCCATCTCGATTTGGACAAGAAAAACC
>JAZSRJ010000009.1:0-10721 GCA_045538425.1 Clostridia bacterium | reverse complement strand
CACAAGTGGTGCTATATGATTGAACACTTCTCTTTCTTGCCAAAAATATTGTCTATGGAACTCTTCAATTTCACCATTTCGATCTAAAGCACAATATTGATTGCCTAAATAATAATTCATATTAAGCATCCATGTCTTTTCAAAAGCACGACGATTTTGTTGTCTAGATTTATAATCTTCAATTATACTTTTTACAATTTCTTCCTTCATCATTATTTTTCCTTCTTATATATATTTTTTGGACTTTTGGGAACAATCACACTCCCAATAGTTTTGTACAAATCTTGCAGACAAGGTTGACAAAAATACATATTGCTAGCAATAATTCCTTTTTTCCCTTGAATAGTATAATCTGCTAGATTTCTACAGCCTTTTGCATCACATCTAATATCTATTTTTGCTTTTTTGATTTCCATATTTTTCCTCCAACTGATTCAGTAGTTGTATTTTCTCTTTCATAAGTTGTTCTTTTGTCATAGTTTGATACTCACCAAGCACTGTCTGATCCATGGTATCCATGACCATTTTTATCGCTGACAAATCAGGTGGCACATATTTTTTTGTTACCTTCCTTTTGCTGAGTTTCAATTCGTTATCAGTGCTAGCATATTCTTCAACAACTTCTTCTGTCTCATACCCCAGTGCTCTTTTTAAGATTGCTTTGTCTAATTGATCTTTTTTCATATTACCTCCACCAGTTTTGGCGTAGTTTTCGATACAACCTTTCTTTATCTTTTTGTATCACTGACTTTTCCATTTTGGGGATTTTGTTTTCTGGTTTTGTCATAATATAATATCTTAGCTCGTCCATAGCATGATCATCTTTTTTAATTGGAACATCTGCATCTGACCAATAATAAGATTTTATTTCTCTAATCATATTGACACACGTTCTAAAGATAAACAATCGAGACCGTCCGTTATTGTCTTTAATATAATTTTTTACTCGACTGATCCCACTAAACAAGTCTTTGTTAACATTGGTATTGACATTAATATCCAGATCATAGAACAAGTCACTCACACTTTTAGGACTAGCAAGTGTTTTTTGATTGGCTGCACTATCTATCAATACATCTAGTTTTCCGTTCATTCCTCGATGCCAACCCAACTGATCACTTTTTTTCTTAATACATTCAGCATGATAAGCGATATCTCTCTCTGCTTCATAATGTTCTGCAATCACATACACATTGCCATCATAATCTGTTGCATACCAATGACAACTAAGTGGGTTATGCAAGCCTGGATCGATACTGATCATGTCAAACCATTCTTTGGGGACTTCAAACGGATCAATAACATTGACTGACTGATCAAAATTGTTGTATACCATACCACCATAACTAGAAAAATTACCAAACTTTCTAGCTGTCAATTGTTCTTCATCCATAGAAGATGACAACATTTTGATTTCTTCAGCATCTAAGAATGGATTGTCATCCCAATTAATTTGGATATACCAATTTTCAGGATTATTATGTTCGTTGAGATAGATTTCTCCATAGACCCAGGTAAGACCTTTGAGTGGCGTCATCGTCCCAAAAACTTCTCCTTTTGTATCAACTACACGCATTTTGCACTCTTGATAAATATCATGAGGGGGTTCTTCATCAAACCATACAAAATGTAGGCTTGTCCCTTGAAATTTTTCTCTACCCTGATCACAACTCTTAAATCCTATTGTACTAATCTTACCGCTTACATTTTTGATTTTGATGGTATCAATCACACCATTTTCCGGACTATCTTTTCTGCCTTGCAACATAACAATATCTTCAATCCAACTTGGATCAAGGTAATGCAAAATTTTCTTTTGAGCAACATCTCTTTGTACTTGTGTAGAAAGACTTACCACCCAACCGTTGGCTTGTTCTAGATTTTGTTTGTATGGATGTATCCCTCTTGCTATCCAGATACATTCCACTGCTCCGCATTCTGTTTTTCCAGTGCGGTTGCCACCAAACACCCATCGATTACGTTTTGTGCACTGATGAAACTGCAATTGTTTTTGATGGACTTTTTCACCATTGTTGTAAGATAAAATGGGACAAGTATATTCTTTTGATTGCAACAATTGATCAACAACAACCAATCTGCGCTGTATTTCTTCTTTAGACAATTTCGCCACCTTTCGACCTCCTACAACATTTTTACTTGTTTTTTACGTGATAAAATATGGTATATCTATAATATGAGATTCATTATTTTGTTATTGTATTTTCTTACCAACCAAACACCTATCTATGCAGATACCCCTCAATATGCGAGACTGACAACCAATGCCAATCTATATAAAAATAGTTCTATCAACATTCATAATAATGGTGTCTGGTGCACAATGGAAAGCAGTTATTTTGTAGAGATTATTTTAGATTTTAGTCCAGAATTATACAAAGTTAGATATAATGGACTGATCGGGTACGTAGAAAAAGAGCATGTTGTACCTATCTACAACATCCCCTCTAATCCCTATCCATCCAGTATCACAACTGATATCATCATATCTTGTTATCTTAGAAGTACACCCGAGATCAAAGATACCAATACATTGACCACTTTATCAAAGGATACCACCATTACATTTCTCGCCAAAATTGATGGCCAATCTGTTATGGACTTCCAAGGTTCTACTTGGTATTTGGTATCTTATAATGATTTAATTGGGTATGTATACAGCGGGTATACTTCAAGAATAGCCACTATTATGCCCAATATTGAAGAAGTATCATACACAATCCCTCAAATATCGACTAACACTATTACACCTTTCAATCATATCGAAAGTATATGGCTAACACTTCTAGCTTTATTACCTACACTACTAATCATATTCTTACTCTACAAACCGAAAAAGATGAACCACTAAATATGCTTCAATTCTTCTTGAACTGATTTTAACAAGCGATACTTTTTAAGATCACATGTCTCTTCTTCACTCACTAAATTGAGATGATATTGTTGCATCAACCATGACTCATCTTTGTATTCATTAAGCCACCAATGTAGTGGATAGCCCTGATTATTCAAAATAGTCACCAACTCATTGAGTGCGTTGGTTTTTCTTCGAAAGAATGTTCTTAATGATAATTTTAATCTTTCCGCAACAGCATTACACGTCATGCCATCTACAAAATAGAGTGCAATCAATCTTTGATCTTTGACACTTCTTAATTTTACAATGGCATTCTCAATGATCAATTTCATATTGATCATTTTTTTCTTTCTTTCATTGAGTTCAATCAATGTCTCTACACTATCTAGTGTTGTTCTGTAAGGTTCACTAAACGAGCGATATACCTCCTTATGTGCTATTTCATCGATGGTATTAGCGATGATTTCTAGATGACGATAGATCTCCATAATTGTTTTTACCCATACTAATTGTTTCATAATCCCCCTCTTTATGCTCACACTTATGGCAATTGTATTTCGTTGCAATCCCCTAGCAACTATCCATAGTATACCCATCTCTCGATACCAAAGTCAAAACAATATGCCATTTTTTTGTAAAATATTTTTCAAATTGATTATTTTTTGTACAAAATACTTTAATTTGTATAATGTGGAACATTTGTTCGATTATATCCCCTTATTGTTGACAATAGTATGTCAAGAATTAAAAACTTTTTTCAATTTTTATTATTTTTAATCCCATTAATTAATATTTGTATGGATAATTTTCTCTAAATAGTTTTTCAATTTTTACTCTTTATGTTATACTATGTAATAATATATATTAAAATGGCAAGGATTTTACTTATGAAAAAATATTGGTTCTTTCTTGGGGCACTTATGGTATGTCTAGGATGTATTAGCCTATCTCACACCCCAAATTATGTATATGCAGAAGAAAATATTGTTGAAGAAACTTTATATCTCGATAATTATCCAGATAGTAGATACTATAAAATTGGAGAGATTGAAAGTTCTGCGCAATATAATGACACGATATTTTATATCAATACCACCCACCAACTCATGTCTTATAATATCACATCCAACCAATCCACATCTTACGAAATTGAAAATGTAACTGATCTTAGAAAACATGAAAATGGTATATTATATTTGTCTGATCAATTGTATGTGTTTCAAAACCAACAATCTACTGCAATTGATGGTACACAAGGAATTAGCACATTTGATTATTACGCATCCGAAACAATGACTACACTATCTTATATTAAAGATGACAAATTAGTTATTGTAACAAAAGCAATTGGATCTAGTGATACCACTACCCAACAATATACACTTAGTGAAAAGAATATTGAGATCAATAACATCAAAAGTATTACTGCAACCAATAGCGGAACTATTTTGTTAACAGAAGATGAATACAAAACACTCACCTTACATAGATTCACTCCATCTTCTTCTCTTGCAACAATTAGACAAACCAATCTTAACTATGAAAGTACAATACTAGAAAATAGCGAATCACTATGCAACTGTATTCAAATCAAATATGGCGAGATTGATTCATTCCCTATTCTTTCTATTATCTATCAAAACTACAACAAAATTGTTCTATACATTATGCAAAGTTCAGATAGCCTTGTTGGTTTAGAAAGAGTCAACTTAGAAGATTCTGTGACCGTATTTACTCCAAGCCATCTAGATTTTCACAACAATACTTTGCAAGTATGCGACAATACCAATAAAAGTATCCGCACTTTTGAGATCTCTCATATTGATACTACCCCAACAACCAAAATTACAACCATGCTTGGTAGTGCTGGAAGTAGTCTAGATCAATACCAATCTGTAAGCCAAATTGTCATCGTGGATGAGAACAATATTGTCATCAATGACGCCGGTAACAATCGTATCAAACGTATTTTTCAAGGCAACACCACAAGCAATGACTTATACCCATATGATACCAACAATAGCGCTCTTTACATTACAAAAACTGTCACTGGTGAAATAGCTGTTCTACGTAAAAACATGACAGGTGCATATTATATTGAATATTATGCAGAAGACAACCTAAAAGATTGTAAGAGTACCACAACACTTGACAACAATATTTTAAGTATCGCCACACCAAACAATCAGTTATATATCGCCAAGGCGGATGGTATCTATCAACATACTGCTACAGCTACAACAAAATTGGCAGATCTAACTTTGTCTCAACCAAGAATGTTTTCTTCAAAAGATCCATCTATTTTGTATTGTTTTGACACCAATAATAGTTATGCTATCAATCTCAAAACCAATGCAGTGACTACATTTTCCACTGCCCTTACCTACACAGATATAGACATGGATTATAACAATCAATTCTATACTATTGATGGCAACCAACTAAGTCAATATCTAATTACAGAAGATATTCAACTTATCAAAACATATGCTCTTACTAAAGAATATACAACCATTACCTTAGATCAAGAAAAAGGACTCATCTATCTATTTGACCCAACCAATAGTTCTATTTCTACTATCTATCAAGCAGATCTTTTTGATGGCATGAACACCTTTGTTGACACCACCCTAACATCCATTTTGCAACCTACCACTTTATGTCGTATGGCAACAGCTAATGATACAGCACTAACCATTCATCCATACCCATATTATATAGGACAATCCACAACAATCACCTCAACTGATGATTCTACAACATTAAGTTTTGTTGTTATAGAAGAACAAAATGGCTTTTCTCACATTGCCTACTTTGATGCCAACAATCAATTACAAGAAGGATATGTTGAAAGTGGATTATTAAAAACAAGACAAACATCTGTTGCAAATGACCAATATCAAGTAATCAGCAAAACAGCCAACTTATTCTATCTTCCAACCATGCAAGCAACAACCTCAATCAAATTAACTAAAAATACCAAAATAACAGCTGTTTCTGGACGTATTTCTGATATGTCACATCCTGATTATGATTTTGTCGCAATAAAACACGAAGACCAAATTTTGTATGCTTTGGCAAGCGATATCCTATTATCTCAAAAAGCAAATGTAACAACGAATACCCCACAAAATGCAACCATTGTTAGTGACAATGAAGAAGTAATGGTATATACTTCTGCAGATACAACTAGCGAAGTCGTTGGTATTCTAACATCTGGTACACGTATTGTAACTATACAGTATGACGAAGATAGTGTTTGGACAAAAATTATCTACCTCAACGAATTCAATCAAGAAGTAGAAGGATACATCCAAACAAAATATATTACAGCAGATACACCAAGTCCATTAGTGATCACCTGCGTGATTGTCTCTGTCATTGCAGTGATTATCTTAATTATTGTTGCTGTCAATGTAGCAAAGATTAAGAAAAAATATGATAAATAAAAAACACGACTCCCATCGTGTTTTTTTATTTTATATATGCATTGCAAAATAGTTATCGACTTCACCAATGCTTGTCTCCATGGTATCAACATCTATCTCGTCTTCTTTTTCAAGAGCAATATTGCTTAGACTCAACTCATAAGCTGTACGCATCATCACTTCTCCATCATCCATTCTTTTTTGATAGATACGACTTTGAATTCTTCCCCCAACCTTCACTTTGTCACCCACAGAAAAATTACGTGAATATCTAGCATTTCGTCCCCATGCAATACATGGCAAATAATCACTTTTATTATAACTACGATTGCATGCTACAAGTATATCACAAATCTCCCTTTTGAATGGCGTCGTGCGATAAACAGGATCTTTGCATAGATAACCTATCACCTCAACATCATTCTTATATTCCCCACAAAATGGAACCAAACTTCTCACAAACATTGTGAGCATCAAACGACTTTTCCCTTCTTCCACTTTGTTATAACTGCGAAATTGACCAATTAATTCACATTGCTGTCCACATTGAAGCAATTGTTCTCCCATCAACTTTTCAGACATAGTAACAGGAATAATATCACTACTATCACTCAGTCTTTTTACTTCTACTTCAAACTCATAAAATTTTTCTCCAAATAGTTCGTGACTAAGACGCAAATTGCTAACAATAGTCCCAGCAATAACAGCTTTGTTGTTGTTCATCTCTGTGTAATTCATATAATCTCCTTTTCCTAATTCTTCACCCTTTGAACTCCGGCATGGTCTATATAAAAATTGTCTTGTAGCAACAAATCCCCAACACTTGTAATGGTATACCCTTTATTCACAAGTGACGACAAAAGCAATGGCAATGCATCTAATATATGATCAGAATTATTATGACATAAGATAATAGATCCATTGGTCACTTTTGACAAAACACGATTGGTGATTTCTGTTCCAGTCAACCCTTTCCAATCAAGCGTATCAACATCCCATTGTATGGTTGTTAACCCTAAGTTCTTAGCCACTTCTATTGAAGTATTGTTGTAAGCGCCATATGGCGAACGAAACAGCTTAACTTCTTTGTTGGTGATATCTTTGATTAACTTAGTAGACGTAGTCAGCTCTTGCTCCATTTGGGCTCTAGATAAAGTTGTAAAATCCGGATGCGTATTGCTATGTGTCCCAATTTCAATTCCTTGATCAGCAATAGCCTTTACCATATCTGGATATTCTTCTACCCAAAAGCCAACTAAAAAGAAAGTCGCACCAGCATTGTACTGCTTTAAGTTATCTAGTATCCCCAACGTCTTATCAGCACCCCAAGCAGAGTCAAAAGTTATGGCCACCTTTTTTTCTTCTGTCTCCACAGCATAGATTGGTACTTGTCGAGTTGTATATCCAAAATAAACTCCTGCTGCAGTTGTCCCTCCAATACTGATCGATAAAAGTATGCTCACGAGCACCAATGCCACCATGAATATAATTCTTTTCTTTTTGACAACGACAACTTTCATTTTACCCTCTATATCATAATAGATTTTGTGAAAATCCCAAAAGATTTTACTTTCCCTATTTTGTCAAAAAATGACAGAATATAGACATATTTGCAACATATTAAGATTTTCACAAGTGCTACTATAGTGTATGAAACAACTTATCACATTAGACCAAAAAAACACGAAGTTATACTTCGTGTCTTTTCTTTTTTTATTGTTGATTGTTAAAAGGATATGCTTTGAGTACTCTAATTTCAGATTTTAATCCTTTATAGTTAAGACCTGCTTTTGTTCGAGTATACAGCTTAATATTCTTAATGAAGAATTGTTCCAATTGGTTCTCTTGGTTGAGGACAACATAACTATTCTTACCTACTTCATCTACAAATAATAGATGTGCTTTATTGGTTTTACCATTCAAGAAATTAAGTCCTTTTCTATTGCGTGGCAATACTGGGAATTCAGCACTTGTCAATTGTTTGACAAAACCATCATCCGCAATTGTTAGCACGAGTGTATCTTTACCCATTTGGACCGCACCAACAACTTCGTCCCCTGTACCGAGCGAAATTGCTTTGTTACCTTTACTAATACGAGATGTAGGCTCTAGATCATTGATTTCGATTGCAACACCCATATTATTACGTGTAAGAATACCCAATTTCTTTTCTGGTGCATAGATCATTGCTTGCAACAACTCGTCACCATCATTCAATTTGATTGCACTAAAGGATTGTGTCTTTAAGAAGAACTCCTTCACATTAACAATCTTAATTAGACCCATTCGAGTTAAGAATAAGATATGATTATTTTGATCATTTTCATTAAGTTCAAATATACCTACAATATTCTCACTATCATCATACTTTTTAATCATGCTAGATGGCTTAAATCCTTTATCACGGAACTTACCAAGTTCTATGGCATTGATCGTAATAGTATGACAATTACCTTGATCAGTAAAGATATATAATGTTTTGTCACTCGTTGTTTGGATACAATACTTTGCAATCTCGTATGTTGTTGGATTAGCGCTCAATTCCTTAGTTGCAAGGTTGTAATTTTTCATCAACATAGACTTAATTGTATTTTCTGGAGTCACTACAACACATACTTCATTGACAAGTGTATTATTTTGAATAACTTCTTCAATCTCTTCTTCCCCGTCATCAATGAATTGTGTACGTCTAGGATTACCGTATTGTTCTTTAATAGCCGTCATCTCTTCTTTGACAATTTGCATTTGGAGACTTGGACTATTAATGATTGCTTTATATTTCTTAATCAACATCTTTAGTTTTTCAAGATCAAAGATCAATTTGTTCACTTCAAGACTGGTTAGTTTTGCAAGACGCATATCTAAGATTGCTTGTGCTTGCGCTTCAGACAAATAGAATGTTTCCATCAATGTCTTCTTTGCTTCAACAGTTGACTTGCTAGACTTAATAATACGAATAACATCATCAATGTTATTGATAGCTATTAGCAAACCTTCTAAGATATGAGCTTTTTTCTCGCAAGCATCCAAATCATATTTTGTACGACGTAAGATGACTTGTTGTTGATAATTAACATAATAACTAATAATATCTTTTAAGTTAAGTAGTTTTGGCTTGTTGTTAGCAATCGCAACCATATTGGCATTAAAATTACATTGTAAATCCGTATTTTTATATAAAATAGCTAAGATTGCATTGATATTAGCATCTTTTTTACATCTTACAGCAATACGCATACCTGTACGGTCAGATTCTTCAATAATATCTTGAATATATGCCAAATGCCCTGTAGTATCTGCTTCTTTGACCTTTACCATACGTTGTTGTAAAGTTGCTTTGTTGACTTGGAATGGGATTTCTGTAAAGATAATATTTTTCTTTCCATTGTCACCACTTTCAATATGGTGTTTTGCACGCATAACAATTTTACCTTTACCAGTCTCATATACTTGTAAAAGTTCACTAGAGTTAAGAATACAAGCCCCTGTTGGAAAATCTGGACCTGGCATGACTTTCAATAATTCTGGGATAGTAATATTATTGTTGTCAATATAGGCAATACATGCATCAATTGCTTCCCCTAGGTTATGTGTTGGGATATTGGTAGCAAGACCAACGGCAATACCCATACAACCATTGACCAGCAAGTTTGGGAATCTACCTGGCAACATATCAGGTTCTTTATCACTATCATCAAATGTGAATGACCAATCCACAGTATCCTTATCAATATCTTTGATCAGTTCTAATGAGATTGGTGAAAGTCTAGCTTCTGTGTAACGCATAGCAGCAGCACAGTCACCATCAATACTACCAAAGTTACCATGACCATCAATTAAGACTTCACGCATGTTGAAATCTTGTGCAAGTCTAACCATGGTATCATAGATAGATGTATCACCATGAGGGTGATATTTTCCCATACAGTCACCAACGGTCTTAGCACTTTTCTTATAGGCTCTATCCGGCAAATTGCCAAGTTCGTACATAGAGTACAATACCCTTCTTTGTACTGGTTTTAGACCATCTTCCACTCGAGGAAGAGCACGGTCAAGAATAACAAACTCACTATATGGCATCATACTTTCGTGCATAACTTGTTCGATACTCTTAACAACAACATTTTTTGTTTGGAGTAATGTAGATGAATGATGTTGTTTTGCCATTATTTTCCTCCTCTTTGGTCAAATATATCTTTCTTATTGAAGTTAGCATACTCTGTAATATATTGCTTTCTTGCTTCAATATTATCACCCATAAGTGTTGTAACAATTCTTTCAGCTTCTGCAATATTGTCTAAAGACACTTGAAGCAATACTCTATGTTCTGGATCCATAGTCGTTGTCCAAAGTTGTTCTGGATCCATTTCACCAAGACCTTTATAACGTTGTACTTGGTATCCTTCGCCTATTTCTGC
>JAZSRJ010000062.1:0-28703 GCA_045538425.1 Clostridia bacterium | reverse complement strand
CAATTTTTTCTGCCACATATCGCACGTATTTTGGTTGATTGACTTCCCCTCTATGTGGTGTTGGTGCCAAATACGGACAATCGGTCTCAAGTACCATTTTGTCTAGAGGGACATATGTTGCCACTTCTTGCAATCGTCTAGCATTTTTGAATGTAACAACACCACCAAAAGCCACATAACAGCCTAGTTTTTCAAGTATTTGATAACTCTCAATACTTTCACTAAAACAATGTACAAGAACCCCATATTTTAGGTATTCTTTATGTTGTAGTAATACCGCAATCAAATCAGCTACAGCATCACGCAAATGAATCACAATTGGCAATTGTAACTCGTGGGCAAGTTTTATTTGATCTATAAAGACCTCTTTTTGTTTTTCTTTATCATACCCCTCGTAGTGGTAATCCAGCCCAATTTCGCCTATAGCAATCACTTTTTTACTTTTTGCAAGATCTTTGAGTTGTTGACGAGTCTCTTCAGTATATTCTCCACAATTTTCAGGATGTACACCAATAATAGCATAAATATGATCATATCTTTCAGCAAGTTTTACACAATCTATAGAACTTTGGATGTTATATGCAACAGTAAACACTTTTTCCAAACCATTATCTACAAAAGAGTCTATCATCTTTTTTCTAGTAGAGTTGTAGACTTCTTCTGTAAGATGGGCGTGCGTATCAATCATTAACAAACTTCACTTCCTGCCCCGATAGTATCACGAGGGCTTACAAGTGTAAGGTTTTTATTATCAAGAGTTGATGCACAAAGGATCATACCAAAACTTTCTACCCCACAAAGTTTGATTGGTTTTAAGTTTTTCACAACAACTACTTCTTTGCCGACTAATTGTTCTGGTTCGTAATATTTTGCAATACCTGACACAATGGTTCTGATTTCACCACCAATATCTACTGTATTTTTCAATAGTTTTTCAGATTTTGCAATACGTTCGCTTGCAATGACTTTTCCCACAACTAGTTCTACTTTGTCAAAGTCATCAATTGTAATCAACTCTTTACCTTTCTTTTCTACTTTGGTTTCACTCTTTTTAGGTTCTACTGGAGCATCTAAGAATTGTACTTCTTTTTGCACATCTAGTCTTGCAAATAAAGCATCACCTTTTTCTACGACATACCCTTCGTTGTTTTTACTGAATCTAACAGAATCAAACTCACGATTAGCATCATCACTTGCAATACCGAGTTTCTCAAAAATACGTTCTGCTGTTGTTGGTAAGAATGCTTGAAGCAATACTGCAACATTACGAATACTTTCATAAAGATGATATAATACGGTTGCAAGTCTTGTTCTGTCTGTTTTTGCAAGTACCCATGGAGTGGTTACGTCGATATATTTGTTGGCAAAACGAATGACGTTGAAGATGGCATTGATAGCCACATCGACGCGTTGCTCTGCCATTGCGGTTTTTGTTGTACCCAACAAATTGTTAACCATTGTTTCGAGTTCGGTATCTTCTGCCAAACTATCTCCACACGCAGGCACTACTTTGTCAAAGTTTTGTGTAATCATAGCAAGTGTACGACTAACCAAATTACCAAGGTCATTACATAGATCTGCATTGACTGTTTTTAAGAACATCTCAGAACTATATGGACTATCATTGAAGATTGGGCCATCTTTTAAGATCCAATAACGAACAGCATCTGTGCTATAACGATCAGCAAGTACCAATGGGTCAAATCCATTACCGCTACTTTTACTCATCTTGTCACCTTTTTGCGTAATCCAACCATGAGAATGGATTTGCTTTGGTAATGGAAGATCTAACGCTTTTAACAACACTGGCCAAATAACCGCATGAAAACGTGCAATCTCTCTACCAACGAATTGCACTTCAGCTGGCCAATATTTTTGGTAAAGACTATCATCTTTTGTGCCATAACCTAGTGCACTAATATAGTTAAGTAACGCATCAATCCATACATACATGACGTGTTTTGTATCAAATGGAACTGGAACACCCCATGTAAAAGTTGTACGAGTCACACAAAGGTCTTGAACACCACCTTCAATAAAGTTTTTATAGATTTCGTTCTTTCTTGGTTCTGGCACTAAAAAGTCTGGATTTTTAGCATAAAAATCCTTTAAGAAGTCTGTATATTTTGACATTTTGAAGAAATAGCTTTCTTCTTTTGTTAGTTCTACTGGTCGACCACAATCTGGACATTTGCCATCCACAACTTGACTATCTGTAAAGAAAGACTCACATGGTACACAATACAATCCTTCATAAGAAGATTTGTAGATATCCCCTTTATCATAAAGTTTTTGGAACATATCTTGTGCTAATTTTACGTGATCAGCATCTGTTGTACGGATAAACTTATCATAAGAAATATTGAGTTTTTCCCAAACATTCTTGAATCCTGCAACAATCTCATCTGTATATGCTTGTGGAGAAAGCCCTCTTTCTTCTGCCTTTCTCGCAATCTTAAGACCATGTTCGTCACTACCGGTTAAGAAAAAAACATCTTTACCCGCTAGTCTTTGGTATCTAGCACAAGCATCTGTCAAAACAGTTGTATAACAATGTCCCAAATGCAATTGACCACTCGCATAATAGATTGGTGTTGTAATATAATATTTTTCTTTCATATATCTCTCCTATAGGTGCATCTTATCCAATTCAATTACCTTGTCTGCCACCTCTTTTACAAAAGCTTTTTCGTGACTAACAAGCAAGACAGATCCACCAAATTGTTGAATTGCCTCTTTTAAGCATTCTATCGCAAATTTGTCCAAATGATTGGTAGGTTCGTCAAGAACAAGCAAATTGCTTTCTTTGATGGTTAGCACACATATTTTGATTTTGCTTTGCTCTCCACCACTCAATTGTTCAATTTGTTTTTGACAATGAAGTGTACTAAGTCCACTATGACTTAAGTAAGAACGTAACTCCTTGTCATTGATCTTTGGAAATTCTTGTCGCATGTACATGAGTGGTGTTCCTGAAAATCCATGAAAGTCATTTTCTTGTTCGTAATACCCCATTTTGACATTACGTGCAATCTCCACCTCTCCTCCAAGTTGTGGAATAATACCACAAATGGTTTTTAGCAGTGTTGACTTTCCAATTCCATTAAAACCAGTAATCGCAACAATCTCTCCACTATTGATTTCAAAGCTAATTGGCTTTAACAATGGTTTTGTATATCCTACTACCAAGTCTTGTACTCTCACCATCATTTGTCCGCCAAATGGTTTTAGTTTGAAACGGAATGTTGGTTTGATTTGTTCGCTTGGTTTATCCAAGATGTCCATTTTTTCAATACGTTTTTCTCTTGAAGATGCCATACGGGCTGTTGCTGCTCTTGCTTTATTACGAGCAATGTAGTCTTCTAGTTTTTTAATCTCTTTTTGTTGGGATTCATAGGCTTTTTCATATAGACGTCTACGCTCTTCCTTAATCGCCATTGCTTTGTCCAAATTACCGGTATATCTCACAATTTTTTGATTGTCTATATCACAGATAACATTGACCACACTATTAAGAAAATGTGGATCATGACTCACAATCACAAATGCTTTATCACTAGAATTGATGAACTTAACCAACCAATCAATGTGTGCAACGTCTAGAAAGTTGGTAGGCTCATCCAGTATCATAACATCTGGATTTTCTAACAACAATTTTGCAAGCAAAACTTTCGCTCTTTGTCCACCACTCAGTGTATTGACATTGGTTGTAAGTCCCAATGCTGTGACTCCAAGTCCTGCTGCAATTTTGTCAATATCGCTATCAATTTGGTAAAAATTGTTTTCTTGTAAGTATTCGAACAAATCACCACTTTGATTCAGCAGTTTTTCTAATCGATTTGGGTTGGTTTCGGTTGCCAAACTCTCGTTGATAGTATTCAGTTTTGCCTCTACTTCATATAGTTTTGCAAAAGCACCTGACAAATATTGTTTGATGGTTTGGCTTCCGTTGATTTCTGCGTGTTGGTCTAGGTATCCTATACTGTATTTTCTGTTAAAATACATTTGGGCATTATCCGGAATAACTTGTCCCATCATGATTTTGATCAGACTACTTTTCCCTGCGCCATTGACACCTGTAAGGCCTATTTTTTCTCCATTATTGAGAACAAAACTTGTATCCAACAAAATCTGTTTGTCGCCGTAATTGTGTGACAGGTTGTTGATCTCTATAATCGCCATTCGTATTTTCCTTTATTGTATTTTTTGCAAGAATGCATCTAGTCTTGCCTTCATCATATCTTTTCCCATTAGACGACAGATACTGAATAAGTCTGGCGTATTTTTTCTACCAGTCAATGCAACACGAATATAGTTGCATACTGCACCACAGTGTCCCTTATAGTCTTCTGGATGTTTTTTATATTCTTTTACTTGTGGACAATACCCCAAGTCTTCTCCAATAGATTTCACCATTTCAAACCATGTAGCATTATCTACATTCGCATCAAATGCGTTGATATATCTATCAAAAATTGTTTTTAAGTCTTCTTTATGCCATGTGTCGTCTGTTTCGTATGTATCCACATCATGGAAGAAATAGTGATATAAGTTGACTGTATCTTCCCATTTTACAATATCTTTTCTTGGTTTTGCATTGCCTCTATCGATATCAAACATACCAATACTATATTGTGGATCACGCTCTAAAACACTTGCCCATTCTGGATTAAACTGTTTTGCCCAAGCTAATGTTAGATCATAGACTTTTTGAGCGGTCATTTTACTAATAACATTTTTGCTAACATCATTAAACTTATCTAGATCAAACAATGCCCCACTAAGACTCATTTTGTCCATTGTGATGACAAATTCGCTTCTATCCTTATCTGGGTTAGCAATACGCCATTCTTCAAAATTGGTATTGGCAATTGTATACAAGTATTCCATGACACTATCAATTGGATACCCTGCTTGCACCATTGCACTTACAGCAGTTTCTGGGTCTTTACGTTTGCTAATTTTACGCTTTTGTCCTGTTTCTTGGTCAAATCTTTGTACAAATGCAACATGACAATATTCTGGTTGTTGGAAACCAAGTGCACGGAACAATTGCATATGTTCTGGGACAGAATTGTACCACTCATTGCTACGAATAACAGTGGTTGTACCCATCAAATGATCATCAATCGCATGAGCAAAGTTGTATGGAGGCAACATTGTCTTAGATTTGATAATAACAACATCATTGACATTGTCTGCCATCTCTTGATGTCCACGAAGTGCATCACAAAATTCTACTCTATCCCCAACACCTGCTGTAGCCTTAAAACGAATCACAAAAGGTTTTCCTGCTTTTAGATTAGCATCTACTTGTTCTGGTGTAAGATTACGACAAGTAGCATATTTTCCATAGTATCCAATTTGGACTTCTTTTTTCTCTTCTTGTTGTTGTCTAATATCATTGAGTTGTTCTTTGGTACAAAAACATGGATAAGCAAGTCCTCGTCTAACTAGATCTTTTGCATAGGTAAGATAGATTTCTTGTCTTTGTGTTTGGACATATGGACCATAGTTGCCATAGGATTTTAGGTCAAGATCTACGCCTTCATCTGCTCGAATCGCAAAAGCCGCTAAGTCTTCAACAATCCCTTCTACCCCATGATCAATCGTACGTTCTAAGTCCGTATCTTCGATACGCAAATAAAAGACACCGCCTGATTGTTTTGCCAAGATATAGTCGTAAAAGCATGTAAGCAGACTACCCATATGCACATACCCTGTTGGACTTGGTGCAAAACGAGTTACCATCGCGCCTTCTTTTAATTGACGTCTTGGATATAGGTCTTCATAATATTGTGGCGTTTTTGTAATGTTAGGAAATAGCAGTTCTGCTATCTTTTCGTAATTATTCATAATCTCCCTCAGTGAAAAGAAATGTGTCAAAACACATTTCTTTTATGGTTATTTTGTTAAAGCTATCATTGCATCAAAGAATGATACAACATCTAACTGATTGAAATCCTCAATAAAATCAATACAACCTTTTTGTTGATTGGTCAAATTATTATAAAACAATTCTGCATTATTCGTAGTTCCACCATTAAGTGCACCTGCTTGATCTTTCAACTTTGCTTCATAATAACTTTTAGCGTCTACTTTTGATTTTGCTTCTTTATAGAATTCAAAATAAGTATCCATTTTTTCTTGTAAAACATGCATATGTTTTGCTTCTTTTACGATCGTTGTGAAATCACCATAAGCAATTGTTTGGGAAGTAATCAATTGATATACTTCATCAATCAAAGACAACTCATAATTTTTGAGTGCACCACTGGTATAATATTGCAACATAAATGTATTGCTAGAATTGTTGCTTTGCAATGCATCAATATTGTTCTCGTAGACAATGGTTGCATAAGTGAGTTTTGCATCATCAAAGATACGTTTTACCATATCTTGTCTAACACTTATTTCTAATGATTCATTATCCAAAACAGTTAGATCTTGTGGAGAAGCAATTGTATTCAAGGATTTCATTGTATTGGCTACATCTAGTGTTTTACCAACCAATTCTCCATAAATATTCCCGAAATTTTTCAATTTTTCATAAAGAATAGAACTACCTGAAGACAACAATTGCAATTCTTCTAAAAAGTCTATTTTTGAACGATGGAATGTATATACTGTCTTTCTAAGTGCAATCACTTGATTGTATAATGTATTGATCTTGCTATGTTGTTTTGACAAGACACTATCTTTTGTAAAAATATCTTCCGCATAGGTATTGATGTATTGACTTGCAAGATCTAATGTATTGCCATACAAATATTGCAATTGACTATAAGCAATCACCAAATCTTCTGACATTCCAGCAACGGTAGAATTTGGTTGTCCATCCACCCCTTCTGCGAATACTGGATATTTTACTTCATCAAACTTTGGCTCCACTTTCCAATCGGTAAACATCGTATTGATATCTTTTTCTTGGTATGTGGTAATCATTTCTTGATACATATTCTTTGTTGTGGACAAATCATGGTTGGTAGAACAACCAGCTAATCCAAATACTGCCATCACTGGAAGTAGACATACTGTCCAAATCTTTTTCATATCTTTTCTCCTTATCAAAATTCTATCAACTAGGCATATAAGAATTGAATAATATAATATGCATCTAAATAATAACTGCTTTTAATTCCGTAATGACTGAACACTTCTGTGTCCCAAGACTCAAAATCTGCAGAATTTAGTGTATAAATATCTGCTTTTCCATTAAAAGTATCGTCTGCTTTGATAGCAATCATTTTTTCAATTTGTTCTTGTCCATCTTCTGCTTCTTTTAATTTTTGATAACTAGTCACAAAATTGGCACTTAGTTTTGCAGACAACATATAATCATCATACGTAAGAACCATACGATACATCTCTGCTAGGTAATCATAAGACTCATTCACACCATTGTGAATAATCGCATCTGATTGGTATAAGAACGCTTCTAGTACTGCACCTTTTGCATCATAAAGATAATGATTGTTGAGGGCATAAGTAGTAACTACTTTTTTCATATAGTTAGCAAGCGTATTTTGTTTTGTCAAATAATCTTTATACTTGGCAACCATTTCGTCGTACATTTTTGCAAGTTCTACAACTAATGTCTTGCGTTCTTCATCTGATTTTGACACAAATGTATCTTGATATACAACAATATCACCTGCAATGCGACTAACTGCACTAATCGCAGATTGTACATTGTTGCTATACTTCTTAATTTTCTTAGCGTCACCGCTTTTTACATTGTCAACGAATTGGGATAATGAATAAAAATAACGAATATTGAGCATTTGGGCATCATTGACATTGGCAAGACAACCAAGTTCGCTATCATATTGATAATCCATACTGATCCCAGTATTGTACAAATATTGGATATCTTCAATAATTTTATCGCAAGATGCAAAATCATTGTCAAAACAATAATCATACACTTGGTAATTACGGATTTGTTCTAGCGGAGTCTCCCCCATATCTTCTTTCTCAAGTGTATCCATCATAGTTGTTAGTGTATTGTACATCACTTCATCATTGTCTTTTTGGAAGAAGATTGCCCATACCCCCAATCCAAGACCAACTACAACTGCTACAATAATTACCAAACGTAATATTTGTTTCATACCTCACCCCAAAAACATATTTGTAATTATATCATATCATTTTTGACTCACTTCGTCAATGTTATGCGCGTATATTATATTATAAATATTATTATTAATTTACATATCGTAGGCTACACTAGATAGCACAAGACCTTTTGCTGGCATGGTTTTTCCTGCTTTTGTGCGATCTTTTGCATCCAAAATAGTCTGGATATCTTGAGGTTTGCGTTTTCCATACCCCACTTCCATTAATGTGCCAACAATAATACGCACCATATTGTATAAGAATCCATTACCAGTAATGTAGAATGAAACCACACCACTCTTTTCTTCAACTGCACAATTAGTAATTGTTCTTACTTTATCGATTACTTCTGTACTTGCTGAACAAAAAGAAGTAAAATCATGTGTTCCAACCAAATATTTGATCGCATCTCGTACTTTTTGTAGATCAATACCACCATTCATTTGGACAGCAAATTGATCATAATAAGGGATTGAAATATTGGAAAAATATACCGAATAACAATAGGTTTTTAATTTTGCAGAGTACCTAGCATGAAAATTGTTATCCACTAATCTTGAATCAATAACTCTAATATCTTGTGGAAGATGTTGGTTGATAACATAACACACTTTTTCTGGTTGAACAGTCGTCTCTAGATCTACATGAGCCACTTGACCAAGAGCAGACACCCCTTGATCTGTTCTGCCACTACCAACCACTTGACATTCTTGTCCAAAAGATTTTTTGATGGCTTGTTGCAACTCTAATTGGATGGTTGGATTGCCTGATTGTTCACCATTTTGAATTTGCCAACCATGATATTTTTCACCTAGATAACTAATTGTCAATGCGATTCTCATATTTTTCTCCCCGTTATATTACTCACCAGTATACCATACTTTATCTAAAAAGACAATTTTTTCATGAAAAACTATCAACAAATGTTCCGCTTTAATTGACCAAAATAACAATATTTTATATACTATTTTTATAGGAGAATACATATGGGAAGAATTACATTAGATGGCAATACAGCTTGTGCTAGAATTGCCTATAAGATGAGTGAAATAGCAACAATATACCCTATCACCCCATCCAGCACCATGGCAGAAGTTGTTGACCAAATGTCTACCAATGGCGTAAAGAATATTTTTGGCAATAAAGTACAAGTTGTTGAGATGCAAAGTGAAGGTGGCGCTAGCGGTGCTCTACATGGTGCACTTTCTGGTGGCGCTCTTGCCACAACTTTTACAGCAAGCCAAGGCCTATTACTCATGATCCCTAACATGTACAAAATTGCAGGCGAACTACTACCATCTGTTATGCATGTATCAGCAAGAGCTTTATCTACTCATGCCCTATCTATCTTTGGCGATCATAGTGACGTCATGGCTGTTAGAAACACAGGTTATGCAATGCTTGGGTCAACATCTGTCCAAGAATGTATGGATATGTCCATGATCGCAAGCATGGCAACTTATAAAGCAAAAGTACCATTCCTTCATTTCTTTGACGGGTTTCGTACAAGTCACGAAATGAATACCATTGAAGAGATTACCGATGACCAAATCTTGCAACTAGCACCTATAGAAGAAATGTTGTCATTCAAACAACAAGGACTCAGTAGTTGTCATCCACATCAACAAGGCACAGCCCAAAATCCAGACATCTATTTTCAAAATAGAGAAAGTGCCAATCAGTATTACAACCAAACACCATCTATCGTTCAATCTTGCATGGATGAATTTGGAAAACAATGCGGTAGACAATATCATATTATGGACTATTATGGTTCAAAAACAGCCAAATATGTCATTATTGCTATGGCAAGCAGTTGTGATACGATCAAAAATGTTGTGGATTATCTTAATAAAGAGCAAAATATCTATGGCATGGTAACTGTAAGATTGTATCGTCCATTTGATAGCAGATATCTCCAAACTATATTACCAAAAACAGTACAAAAAATTGCTGTACTCGATAGAACAAAAGAAAACGGATCTGTTGGCGAACCATTGTATCTTGATGTCGTTGCCAGTCTATCAACACAAAAACTCTCTATCATTGGTGGCAGATATGGTCTTGGAGGAAAAGATCTCACCCCTACTATGATTGGTAGTGTTTTTGATCACTTACGAGAAAAAACTCAAAAACATGGATTTACTTTAGGTATTGTAGACGATCTTACTCATACACATTTGCCAATCAAACGTGAAATAAAACTGGATCAAACTACAACAAGTTGCAAATTTTATGGATATGGTGGTGATGGTACTGTCTCTGCCAATAAAAGTAGTTTCAAAATTATTGGGGACAATACCAATCTACATAGCCAAGCCTTCTTCGAATATGATAGTAAAAAATCTGGCAATGCAACCATTAGTCACTTGCGTTTTGGTCAACAACCTATTACAAAACCATATCTTATTACAGACGTGGATTTTGTCGCTGTTCACAAAGATAGTTATCTTACAAAATACAATATACTATCCGGACTAAAAGATCATGGTATTTTACTCATTAATACTAGTTATACCGAACAACAACTCAATCAATTATTACCACAAGATAAAAAACAATATATTGTAGACCACCATATTCAAGTCTACACCATTGACGCATATCAACTCGCAAAAGAACTTCATCTAGGCAACAAGATCAATCTTATTATGCAAAGTTGTTTCTTTGCGTTGGTCGATATATTGCCAAAAGAGATGGCAGAACAAAAAATGATTGAGTACGCAACCTCTAGTTATGCTAAAAAAGGAAAAGATGTAGTAGAATGTAACAAACAAGCCATTCTACAAGCAACAAAACATCTTACCAACATCTCTATCAATACTAGCACTGCTTGCACACATCAATGTTCTACTTGTGATGGGTGTTCAAAATATTATAAAGAATATATTCAACCTATCCAACGTCTAGAAGGCGACACCCTTCCTACCAGTGCTTTTAGCCCTAACGGATTTGTCCCAACTGGCACAAGCCAATATGAAAAAAGAGGCACAGCCGAACAACTCCCTCTTTGGAATCCAGATACTTGTATCCAATGCAATATGTGTGCTTTTGCTTGCCCTCATGGCGCAATTAGACCATATCTTATTAAAAATGAAGATGCAATCGAACTTCCAACAGATGCAAAAACCATCAAAGCAATGCTTGAAGATGGATATCAATATCGTATTCAAGTTAGCCCTCTTGATTGTACTGGATGTGGTGTCTGTGCTGAAGTATGCAAGTCTAAAATCAAATCTCTCACAATGACAGACTATCTACAACTAAGAGACAAAGAAGTTGCTAATTATCAAGCTATCAATAAGTTACAACATCACGTAAGTACAAAATTTGGAAAAAATACCGTAAAAGGTAGCCAATTCTATCAACCATACTTTGAATTTAGTGGTGCATGCGCTGGTTGTGGCGAAACGCCTTATATCAAACTTCTTAGCCAATTGTTTGGTGATCATATGATCATTGCCAATGCAACTGGTTGTAGTAGCATCTATGGTGGTAGCAGTCCTACCTGTCCTTACACAAAAGATAAAGACGGCAATGGTATTGCTTGGGCAAGTAGTCTATTTGAAGACAATGCAGAATTTGGACTTGGTATCAAACTGGCTGTAGAACAAAAACAACAACACTTGCATACCCTACTCAACTCCTGCCTAAAAGATATTAAAAACAAAACAGTCAAAGACACTGTTAAAGAATATTTGGCAACAAAAGATATTGAACAACAAAGACAACACAAAGACTATCTTCTCAATCATATCGATGACATAACAACCAACCCACAAATGAAAGAAACCATTCTTTCCCTAAGTGATAGTTTTGTCAACCAAACAATCTGGATTGTTGGTGGTGATGGATGGGCTTATGATATCGGTTATGGTGGACTCGATCATGTGCTTGCTAGTGGTCAAAACATTAACATCTTAGTCCTTGATACAGAAGTGTATAGCAACACTGGTGGACAATCTAGTAAAAGCACACCAAGTGGTGCTGTTGCAAAATTCGCTAGCAGTGGTAAAAAGACCAACAAAAAAGACCTTGGCGAAATTGCTATGACCTATGAAGACGTATATGTTGCAAAAGTCTCTATGGGCGCCAATAATGCACAAGTCCTCAACGCAATGCTTGAAGCAGAAGCATATCCTGGTGTCTCTTTAATCATTGCCTATGCCCCATGTGTCAACCATGGAATTGATATGTCAAAATCTCAAGAAGAAATGGATCGTGCAGTCCGTTCTGGATATTGGCATCTATATAGATACAATCCATCTAGACGTGACCAAGGACAAAATCCTTTCACCCTAGATTCTCCTCCTCCAACTCTTGATTATTTTGAGTTCCTCAACGGAGAGAATCGCTATAAAGTTTTGACAGCAACCAATAGCAAAATAGCGAAAGACTTACAACAACAAAACTACGAATATGCTATGAAAAAATACAACAAACTTAAAGAACGATGCAAACACTAAAAAAAGGCTTTATAAAAGCCTTTTTTATTTGTTGCATACTACTACTCAAACAAGCTATAAATCTTAGAATGATTTTGTTTGATAATCTTAATCATTCTCTTTTGAACCTCTTCTTGAGTGAAGCCAAAATGACGATAAAGTTGTTCTGCTTTACCACTTGCACCAAAGGTATCCATGCTCATAACATCGCCTGTTGTACCAGCAAATCGATACCAACTACTACCCTCTCCTGCTTCGATCGTTAGAATAGATTTTACTCTTGGAGGCAATACTTTTTTGCGATAACTTTCTGGTTGAGACAAAAAGACTTCTACACATGGCATACTCACAACTCTCACATTATACCCTTTCTTAAGAAGCGCAATTTGAGCTTGAATTGCAAGATTTACTTCACTACCTGTTGCAATAATCACACCCTCTAAGTTACCTTTCCCTTCACTGGATATAACATATCCTCCACGCATAGCGTCATCAAGACTACTTTCTACACTGACAAGTGTTTGTCTCGTTCCTACAAAACATGTTGGATGATTGGTTGTAAGCGCTGTCAAATAACATGCTTTTGCTTCTTCCATATTGCATGGACGAAAAACCATAAGATTTGGTGTAGCGCGCAAAGAACTAAGTTGTTCTGCTGGTTGGTGTGTTGGGCCATCTTCCCCTACCAAAATTGAGTCATGTGTCAATACATAATGCACTGGCAAATCCATCATGGCTGACATACGCATTCCACCTTTCATATAATCACAAAAAGTAAGGAATGTGCTCACAAATACCGCTTGTCCGCCAAACAAAGCAATACCATTGGCAATAGCAGACATAGCATGTTCTCTTATTCCAAACATAATATTTTTACCAGAAAAATCTTCTTTTGTCATGGTTGCACTATCAGGAATAAAACATTTTGTACTTCCTTTTAAGTCTGCACTTCCACACAAAATTGGGTATTTTTTACCAAGTTCTTGAAGTATAAGTCCATTCATTTGGCGACTGGATAAAGCATCTTTTGTTTCGATAGAATCAAGAACTTCTCTAACACCTTCGTATTTTCCCTCAAGTTGATTGGTTAATTCTAGATACTTTTGTTTTTCTGCTTTTTTGTACCCAGCAAGTTTTACTCGTCTTGATTCATAACGTTGGGCACAATCTTTTTTTACTTGTTCCAATCTCTTTTTTGCTTCAACACTAAAATCAAAAGATGGTGCTGTTACATTCAATTTTTGTCTTAACTGAATTAATTCGTTGTTGGTCAGCGGTGTCCCATGAATACGTGCATTATCTTCATAAAGACTACCATACCCAATCAAGGTATGTGCTACAATCATGGTTGGTTTTTTGATGGTTTTTGCCTTTGCAATGGCTTTGTCTATTTCTTCTACAGAATTACCATCTTGTACAATAATCACCTCAAATCCAAGCGATTGAACCATGGATGGAATATCTATATCAAAAGCTTGTGTACTTCTTCCATCAATTGTCATATTATTGCAATCATACAAAACAATAAGATTGTCTAGTTGTAATGTCCCAGCTAAACAAAGGGCTTCGTATCCAATACCTTCCATTAGACACCCTTCTCCAACCAAACAATAAATGTTTTGATCGAAAAGTGCATAATGACCAGTATTATATTTTGTTGCACAATGTTTGCTAGCAATTGCCATCCCTACAGCATTGGCAATACCTTGTCCTAAAGGACCAGTTGATACATCCACCCCTGGAAATCCTACTTCTGGATGTCCACTTGTACGAGAACCTAATTGACGAAAGGATACCAATTCCTCTTTGGTAATTGGATATCCCAATGCATACAAGGTTGCATACAATACTGCACTACCATGCCCCGCAGACAAAACAAAACGATCACGCACAATACTATTTTCTTTAGGAGTTGTGACCATATGTTTTGCATAGAGTGTATACAACATTGGAGCACTGCTCAGTGCTATACCCGGATGTCCACTTCCTGCTTTTGTGATCATCTCATTGGCAATCACTCTAATTTCGTTTACTATTTGTTTGTCCATTTTTATTCATATCCTTATCGCATGTTTTTCATAATTGCAAAGCAAAGTTGTTTTACAATATGATCTAATTCTATCTTTCGACATCTAACAGTTATGTCACAATTTTTTTCACAAATAATACGTCTATCTTTATTTAACAATTTGTTGATGGCATACAGACTACTATTTTCTTGAATTTTATAGTATTGTTGTGGCACATCCAAGAATATCGTTATAGCATGATTTCTAAGTTTTTCATCCATTGCATTTGCTTGATATGTAGCAAAACTCATGGTAAATACTGTATTGTCAAAAGTGGCTACATTACGTACTTTTTTACGTTCTAGTTCTTCCATATATCTCGTACCACATTTCGCAATTACATCATCAATATTAGTTAGTTCGAATTGCAAAAGATCATTGACATCGGCATAAAACATATCTAGTTGTAATGACATCTGGTAAGCAACTTGTTTTGTCAAATCTCTTGCCAATCCTATAATACATATATTAGATTTCATTTTATGCCCTCCTTTGATTACTTTTGCAATGTTCTAAAAATAGAATGTTTATATTTTTTGACCTTATATAAGTCAAGAACAGATTTTCCAAGACTATTAAACCCATACAATGTATGTAGATTGATGCCTGGTTGAAGTTGTTGTCCATAGATCAAAATTGGAACATATTCTCTACTATGGTCGGTACTTGGTGTCGTTGGATCACAACCATGATCAGCCGTGATAATCAAAATATCCTCTTCTTTCAAATTAGCCAACATCTCCGGAATATTGTCATCAATCTCCTTTAATGCTTGTGCATATCCTTCCACATTGTTACGATGTCCAAACAACATATCTGTGTCTACTAAATTGGCAAAAACAACACCATCAAAATCCTCTTTGATCAATTGTTGGATGGTAGCAAGACCAGATTGGTTGTTTTTTGTATGATAACTTTCTTCAATTCCGCAACCAGCAAAAAGATCTTTTATCTTACCTACCCCCACTGTCTTGATCCCTTTTTGTTGGAGTTTGTCCAATACAGATTTTTTTGGAGGTAACAACGAAAAATCTCGTCTATCTTCTGTACGATAAAATTCTCCAACCTTACCTGCAAAAGGACGGGCAATAATACGTCCTAAAGCATATTTCCCCTTACAAACTTTACGAATTTTTCCGCAAATATCATACAATTCTTCTAATGCTATCACATCTATATGTGCAGCAATTTGGAGGCAACTATCTTGAGAAGTATAGATAATTGGTTTTCCTGTTGCCATATGTTCTTCCCCAAGAACTTTGATGATTTCTGTACCACTTGCTACCACGTTGCCAAGATATTGTTTACCTGTCACTGCCTCAATTTTTCCCATTAAAGTTGCATCAAAACCATTTGGGAATACTGGATTAGGATGTTTTTGCACAATATCCATCATTTCGTAGTGACCAGCAGTGGTATCTTTTGCTTTAGTAATCTCATACATACGACCAAAACTACCAATCAATTCTCCACGATACTCTTGATTGAGCCCATCAATAGAACTTAGACCTAGTTTTTCTAAATTAGGTAGTTGTAGCCCGACTTGACTCTTAATATTGAGATAAGTATTACTTCCCTCATCCCCAAATCTATATGCATCTGGCATTGCACCAATTCCAAAACTATCAATGACAATAATAACTGTTTTCATGAAAACATCTCCTTTTTCAATGTTAGTATATCACAAATGATTTTATTTTCCTAATTAATTGTATAAAAACATCTTTCTAGATTTTTTGATTTTTAGATTTTTCAAACTCTGCTTTTTTATTCTTTGGAATGGCTGCTATACCTACCGATACAATCATGATTGACACAACAATCCATTCTAACGAAATATAAGCATATGCATTAATTTTACCTATCCCTTTGATGGTAATATCCTCATCAATGTTTGCAATAATACTACCATCATGATACGTTATCATTGTACGATCCCATAGTGTTGTTTTGTTGTTGACAATAGTATGCATTAAAGCATCAATTGTCGCAATATTAGGATGTCCATATGTGTTATTCCCTACCGAAATAACAGCATAACTTGGCTGGATATCATCCAAAATAGACTGCGATCCATCCTCACTCAATAGACTTTCTTTGCTTCCATGATGACCTATCTTTAAGATATCTACATCATACACATCATCTTCAAAAATATCCTTTAATTCGTTGTATTCTGCATCTCCACAGAGCAGAACTCCTGTACGATTGTACTGCAAATGCAACACCATACTATTTTGATTGCTTTCCGTATAAGTCTTGATTGGGCCTACCCATTTGACCGCGACTCCGCCTTCTATTATTTGGTCTCCAACTTCTCGATCAACCAAAGCAACTCCCTTTGTTTTGGCATCACAAATAGCCTTTGCATAATCATCATTGCTAGATGTCGTATATCCATTGGGATTATCCTCTTCCTCTAGGTAAACATTACGATAAAAAACTCCCACCGAATAGCGTCGCAAAATTGTAGACAACCCTGCACTATGATCACTATCAGGATGTGACAACATTACATAATCAAAATGTTTTTTCCCATGCTCAAAAAAGACATTGTCTAAATATGTTATCAAATCCCTTGTACTTTTTGCAGGACCGCTATCGATTAACATTGTTTTTTCGTTTGGAAAACGTATAGCAATCGCATCTCCCTGTCCAACATCAATAAAATGAATCGATAAGTCTCTCTTATTGACAAACGTGGTATTGGGTCTCAAATAAAATTGTTGTTCGATCACTGGAGACCAAAACAACGTTATACATAATAACAGACACACCAATCCAATGATAGACCATTTTATAATGCGTTTTTTATGATTGGTCAGCAGTCTTTTGCTGATTTCTTCTTTGTTGTTTTTCATATCGTTTTAATTGTTTTTTTCCTATTAACTGTTTTATTTCATCCATTCTTGCCATTGTTGCAAGATACCCTTCTTCAATCATTTCGTCTATCCCTTCAAGTTTTGTAGAACGAAATCGTTTCAAATCAGGTTGTATCACAATGTCTGCGTATTTGTATCCATCTCGCGCATTGGTCTTTAAGATAATACCAATGGATGCTTTTAGACAATCAAAAACATTGGTACTACTCACCCCTGATCCTCGCGTAGAATTGATATCAATTGCAATCACAACATCACAACCATTGTCTCTAGCGACACGTGCAGGAATGTTATTGAGCAATCCACCATCCATAAGAATATACTCTTCGTATTTTACTGCTGTAAAAAAACCTGGCACACAACAACTTCCCGCTATAATTGGAGCAAGTTTTCCTTGATAAAAGTCCACTTCTTCCCCTTGTTTCATATCCGTTGTTACGGCGCAAAATGGAATAGGCAATTCTTCGATAGAGATATCTCCTAAATGTTGTTTTACAACTTTTTGAATACCATCTGTTTTGCTTGGTATAATAGGAAGCAATCCAGTTTTGATATTTTTCATAGTTATACTTTTTACGATTTGCGTCATTTTTTCAATAGAAATATCTGCACAATAAAAAGCTCCTGCAAGCGACCCAACACTTGTGCCTGCAACAAAATCTATTGGAACATTGTTTTCTTTCAATGCACGAAATACTCCAATATAAGACAATCCTCTAGCTGCCCCACCACCTAGTGCCAAACCTATTTTTTTCTTTTTTGCAAACATAATTTTTTCCTTTACACTTTAGTGTAACACAATTAACGACTTTTTAACAACAAAAAAGAAGTAGTATCAACTACTTCTCAATGATTATTTGTTAGAACCATTTTTTGCATACCAATTAAGAGCTTCTTTGGTTGTTGCAATATCATTTTCCAATTTTTCTTGATGTTTTGTAAGAACTTTATTGGTTTTTTCAAGAGCTGGAAGACGATCTTTGTTTTCTTCTAGTACAGCTTCGCAACTAGCAACACTGTCTTTCAATTCTTTTAGAAGTTTTACTTCAGCATCAAGTTTTTCTTTTTTCGCTGGATCAATGTTAGCAGAAGAATTAACGCCATACAAAGCCACTTTTTGTCTAGCAACAAGTACTTCTTTTCTTCTTACTCTGTCGGTGTCTCTGTCATATGCTTTTTTAACACGACGAAGAGGCAACAACTCTTTCTTGTTTTCTTTTAGTTCTTTGTCATTTTCTTTTAGTTCTTCTTCAAGTCTAACAAGTTTTGCTTCATAGTACTCTTTTGTGAAGTATGGTTTTCCATCATCATTAGTACGTTTTTTCAAAGACTCAACTTCTTTCTTAAGTTGTTCTTTTTCTTCAACCAATTGGTTGTTTTTCTTTAGTGCATCATTGCGCACTTGAATGATATTAGCACGGTTACGTTGTACTCTTTTCTTGAATTGTTTTAATTCATCAAGTTCTTTCAATTTTTCTTCGTATTCTCTTTTAATACGATCATTTTCTTTATCCATTACAAGATTAGATTGTTTTTTAATCAAAATATCTTTACGAAGACTTCTAAGTTTTTTCACTTCAGCGTTGTTGTCTACTCTTACAACTTTTTCAACAACAACAGGTTCTTCAACAACAGTTTCTTCCACTACCTCTTCAACAACAACTGGAGCAACCTCTTCAACTACTTCTTCAACAACGACTTCTTCTTTGACAACTGTTTGTTGCGCTTTTTCTTCTTCTGCAACAATAGCAGCCGCTTCTTTTAATACATCACTGAATGGTTTTGTTGCTTGAACTGGTTCTGCTACAATTCTTTCTTCTAGAACAAGTGGTGCTGGTTCTTCTTCTAGTGGAATAATCTCCACGTTTTCTACTGGAGCAACCTCTTCTTGATATTCAATCACTGGTTCTTCTTCCACTTCTTCTTCAAGTTCTACCACTCTTTGTTTTTTCTTACGATTGAAGAAAACTCCTTGGTGTTTGTCAAAAAAGCTAATGATCAGGTCAGCAACCAAGATAATCATAAAAGAACCAATCCCAATGATTGCCAAAATTCCTATAACATCTAATAATACTTGTGTAGCGCTAATGCTTAATAATTGTGACATAGCCATATCACTTCCTCCAAAAATAAAAATACTGGTGGAGACGACGGGAGTCGAACCCGTGTCCGAAAAAGAATCTCAAAGACCTTTCTACAAGTTTAGTTGCACTTGCATTTTCAATAATTAGACCACGTGCAACAAAACATCTAATTATTGTTCTCATAACATTCTGGTTGATAAGTTAGAGAATCCTTATCAACTAGGAGCCAACTACTAAAGCCAGTTATATTCGTTGGGCATATAACTAACCAATTGCTATAGCGTTCTTACGCAGCAATTAAAGCAGGTTGTTTTTCTGCATTTAAGTTTAGGTTTGCATATTTTAATGTAGATGCCTCTACAACTTGCTTAGCCTCGCAATCACTAAATCGTCGAAACCATTTCGTCCCCGATTAAGTTATCGTGTATAATTTTTTATTTCCCTTTGCATATCTCTTACTCTATCTTTTTCAGCCAAGACTTTTTTCTTATCATATGTATGCTTACCTTGACATAGACCTACCTCCAACTTGACACGTTTTCCATTAAAATAGACAGAGAGTATCATGAGAGTCAAACCTTTTTCTTTAACACGAGCATGCAATTTTTGTATCTCGCTTTTATGCATTAAAAGTTTTCTGCTACGTCTAGCGTCTGGTACATATGCTGTTGTTTTTTCATAAGGCTTGATATACATATTCTTCACGAATATTTCATCATCTTTACTAATAACAACAAAACTATCTGCTAGGCTAATCTCTCCTTGTCGAATGGACTTAACCTCGCATCCTACAAGTGAAATACCTGCTTCAAAAGTCTTCAAGACAAAATAATTATGATAGGCTTTTTTATTGGTTGCAACCTGTTTCATTATTACTTTTCCTTCACCTTTTTGATAAAAATAGATAGTGCAACTGGATGTTTGCACTACTATTATATCATATCTTCATTTTTTTTCAAGTCATATTTCAAAATTTTCTCAAATATTTTGAAAAAAGTCCTATTTTTTGACACATTCTCAATATTAAGTGTTAGTTATTGTCAAAAAGTACACTTTTAGTGTCCCAACAATACTTATTGTTGTGTAGAATTATCACTTTGTGACATTGGGTCAACAATCACCATATCAATCTCTCGACTCAAGATATCAGCGCTTACAGCTTTGACTTTGAGAGGTGTTCCAATGGTAAATGTATACTTTCTACCCCTTAGACAGAAGTTCTCTTCATCGTACTCTAATGTATCATCAATATCTGCAAGTTTTACCAAACCTTCTACTGTGTTATCCAATTGAACAAAGATCCCAAATGGAACAACTGAACTCACCTTACCATCAAACACCTCACCTAGATGATGTTGCATATAGTAAGTCTTATATAGGTCGTCCACATCTCTTTCTACATTTTCTGCACTAACTTCTTTTTCGCTAGATTGGATAGATGCTGCATTCACAAAATTACGTGTTTCTACTACAAATCCACCTTTTAGTATCCCATGTAGATAATCTTTAATAATTCTATGAATGGTAAGATCTGGATATCTTCTAATTGGACTAGTAAAGTGACAATAATACGTACTTGCCAATCCAAAGTGCCCAAGACAATCTGGACTATATTTTGCTTTACGCATAGAACGTAATGCAACTTTGTTGATCATTTCTTTTCCATCGAGATTTTTTGCTTGTTTCAAAATATTTTGCAAATCTAGTGGATTGACCTTTTCCGCATTGGCTGTTGTTGTCACACCCAATCTACCAACTAGAGATAAAAATACTTGCATTTTTTCACTACTTGGAGTTTCGTGGATACGATAAACAAATGGAAGTTTGTTCTTATAGAAGTGTTGAGCTACTGTTTCGTTGGCAACAACCATGAAAGATTCGATGAGCATATGTGCATCTTTTCTTTCCTTTTTTACTACCTCCAAAACGTCTCCCAAATCATTGAGACCAATCTCAACTTCTGGCAAATCAAACTCTATATTCCCTCTTCTATTACGATGGTCAATCAAAATATGATTTAATTCATTCATGGCAATGATGGTATCAACAAACTCTTTGTTTTGTTTCATCGCAGCTTTATCCCCATCAAGAATTGCTTGTACAGTCGTGTAAGTAAATCTCTTTTTACTACGGATCACACTTTCACAAATTTCGTAATTAACCACGTCACCTTTTGAATCTATCTCCATAATACAAGACAACGCTAAACGATCTACTCCTTCATTCAAAGAACAGATACCATTGCTAAGTTCTCTTGGAAGCATTGGAATTACAAGAGATGGAAAGTAGACACTTGTCGCTCTTTGGTAAGCCTCTTTGTCTAAGACACTATTACGAGGCACATATTGTCCAACGTCAGCAATATGTACACCCAATTGATAATTACCATTTTTCAATTTATCAAGACTAATCGCGTCGTCGATATCCCTTGTATCTTCCCCGTCAATGGTGAAAATAAGTTGTTTTCTAAAATCACGACGACCATCTAAATATTTTTTATCAATTGTTTGTGGTACTTGAGCTGCAACTTCTTGCACCTTTTTAGGGAATTCCGTATATAGCCCATACGAACGAATGATAGCTTTTACTTCTGTTTCGATCATATTAGGTGGGCCTAGTACTTCTGTAACAATTCCTTGTGTTTTTTGTTTTCCTACACCATATTTAGTGATAGTACAAACAACTTTGTCACCTTGGTTAGCACCAAGTGTTTGGTTGATTGGTACTAATATATCTTTACCAAACTTTACGTCATCAGGTATGACATAAGCAATTCTTTTAGAAAGTTGAATACGTCCAACAATAGCGTCTTGACCACGATCTACAATTTGGACAACTTTACCTTCCATTCTATGTCCTTTTGATGGAATAACATCTACCAAAACAGAGTCATTGTGCATTGCACCATTTAGATTGCGTTCTGCAATAAAGATATCTTCTATCTCTTGATGATAAGGCAACAAAAAGGCATATCCACGACTCGTGACGGATATCTTTCCCTCAATTTTGCGAAGTTCTTTACGCTTTCCCTTTTTCACATCTTTGTAGATCATCTGTTCTGCTTGCGCAACAAGATCATCTTGTTGTGCAACAGTTGTCTTTTTCATATATGGCGCTTTTTCAATTGTTTTTGCTGATTTCTTTTTCTTAATTGCAATTTTGTCATCACTAGATTTGAACACAACACCAGCATTGATCAACTTATCAAGTGCAATAGACATCTCTTCATAAGGTTTGTTATTAAGGACACAAAGTTGTCCTACAACAAAACCATATTCTAACCCCTCTAGACGGTTGACCTCAATTTGATGAATCATTTTTTCTCTAAAATTCATACAGTTCTCCTTATAACAAAAAAGGCTCTTTCACAGAGCCTCCATTTTATCCACGATAAATTGCAAATGATACAAAATACAAAATAGTGAAAACAAAAATACAGATAGAAGATATAATAATTAGTTTGTTAAGTCTTCCTTCTCTTGTTGAGCCTTTGTGTTTTGAATAAAAACTATCATTGCTACCAGTAATAACATTCATCCCTTGTTCTGGATTGGTTGGTTGAAATAATACTGCAATAATAATGGCAACCGCTAGCAAACCAATCATACTAATTAGAATTGTTTGGATAATAGGAATAGATGTACTAATCCAATTGCTAACCGGTGCATTTAGTAAATTATAAAAGTTCATAATGCCTCCGAATGATTTTATCTTGCTTAGTATATCATAAAATGTTGTCTACTAGCAAATAAAATTAAGTCTAAAAATATGTTACCTTGTCAAATACATATAGACAATGGTTAAGACAATTAACAAAATTGCCATGAATAATGGAAACCATTTCTTAAACACAATATCTGACTTACCATTAAGTGCGGCAAGCACAAACATAATAGCAAGTACCAACATACCAACAATCACAGCAGCTTTGATACCACTAGAAACATTGGCTATAAAATAATCATAAAAACGATTCCATTGTTGTTTGATCCATTCCATAAAAATTCTCTCCGGTTCATCACATATCTACTTAAAGTATATAATACAAAATAAAAGTTGTCAACTTAATTGTACTGGTAATATTTATAAAATAAGCGATTTTTCCATAGGATATTGGACACCCAAAAGCTGTAAAATAGTTGGCGCTATATGGCACAAACTACCCGTTGGAGCAAGTTGCAAATGACCTGCACCAATCACACAAAATGGTACTAGATTGGTTGTATGATCTGTTAATACCTTTCCTTCATCGTCTATCATATGTTCCGCATTGCCATGGTCAGCCGTAATAATAGCAACTCCCCCAATTGACAAAATAGCATCCACCAATTTTTGCACCTCTTGGTCAATGATTTTGATAGACTCAATGGTTGCTTGCAAGTTGCCAGTATGACCAAGCATGTCACAATTGCTGTAGTTTAGTGTCATAAAGTTGTATTTTTTTGTCAATATCTTAGCAATTGCTGTCTCGGTGATTTCTTTTGCACGCATAGCAGGAGTTTCATCAAAGGTTTTACATTTTAATGTTTCGATCAAGAATCGATCTTCCCCTTTATATGGTTGTTCTATTCCGCCATTGAGAAAATAGGTCACATGTGCATACTTTGTTGTCTCCGAAATTTTGAATTGTCGCAAACCATTTTTCGATATAATAGCAGACAAATTATCCTCAATCAATTGTTTTGGATACATAACTTGTAGATTGGTTAAGTCATCATCATAACTAACAAAGGTAACCATATCCACAAGCAAGTTATTAGTCTCAAACAAATTAAAGTCTTTGTCTGTAAGTACTCTAGTTAGTTGTCTTGCTCTATCTTCCCTAAAGTTGTAGAATACCACACCATCATTATCTTTAATCAAACAATCATTGACCACAATTGGCGGAACGTATTCATCATAGACACCGCGATGATAATCATCACGAATCAATTGTTGATAATCTGATGAAACTCTACCTACCCCTTTTGTCATGGCTTCATAAGCTTCTTTGGTTCGATCAAAATTACTTTCTCTATCCATAGCATAATATCTGCCCATAATGGTTGCAATCTTATACCCTGTACCTTGCAATTTTGTTTCGAGTTGGGCTAGATATTCTACACCACTATCACGATAGGTATCTCTACCATCTAAAAAACAATGAACAACAACATCCTTTAGTTTTTGTTGTTGACACACATCAATAAGAGCAAACAAATGATTGATGTGTGAATGTACTCCACCATCCGACAACAACCCCATCAAATGTAAAGTTTTGTTTTGTTTTTTACATCTATCGATCAAATCTAATAATGCTTTATTTTGGTGAAAGGACTTATCCTTGATAGCATTATTAATTTTGAGCAGACTTTGATACACAACTTTGCCTGCACCAATATTAAGATGCCCCACTTCACTATTACCAATTTGACCTTCAGGCAATCCCACATACGTACCACTAGCATGAAGTTCGGTATATGGATTGTTGTTAAATAATGCTTCTAAATGTTTTGGTTGAGCAAGTTTGATTGCATTGCCCTTTTCTTCTTGCCTAATACCAAACCCATCTAAAATAATAAGCCCAACAAATGGTTTTTGTTTCATATTAATCTTCCTTTTTAATTTCACATTGTACGATTGGCGCAAAATCTTCTATTGATAGACATGCACCACCTACGAGCACACCATCAACACAATCAATATCCACTATTGTTTGGATATTGCTCGCTTTAACACTTCCACCATATAACACACTTGGTATCGCACCTGATGACTGCAATAAATCTGCAAGAATTTTCTTAATCATAAGAATAGTTGACTCAATTTGCTCAGACGTTGCTGTCTCTCCTGTTCCAATTGCCCAGATAGGTTCGTAGGCAATCACAATATTTTTCATCTCTTGCTCCGTTAGATCCCCAAGCGCTAAGGTAAGTTGTTGTTTTAAGACTTTTTCTACAACACCTTTATTGCGTTCTTCTAGATTTTCCCCAACACATAATACTGGCACAATTCCATCATCCAAAAGAGCTTTTACTTTTTCTGCAACTATTTGATCTGTTTCGCCCATAGCTCTTCTTTCACTATGTCCAACAAGACAAAATTGGCAAGAAAAATCTAGCAACATATTGGTAGATATTTCTCCTGTATGAGCACCTTTTTCATATTGAGAGCAATTTTGTGCTCCAAATAACACATTGCTACGCATCAATATATGATTAGCATAAGGCAGATATACATATGGCACAGCAATACCCACAGTCGAGGTTGTATGTTTTGCTATTTTTTTCAATTGTTTTAGATAAGGCAATATTTCTTGATAAGTCATATTCATCTTCATATTGCCAAGAATAATGAGTTGTTTTTCCATAAAAAACCTACTTTTGATCTTCGATTACTTCTACCGCTGGCAACACTTTTCCTTCAAACATCTTAAGACTTGCACCACCACCAGTACTAATATGGGTTACCTTTTTAGCATATCCACTTTTCATCATAGCAGATGCACTATCACCACCACCAATGATGGTGATACCTTTACATTTTGCCATTGCTTTACAAATACTCATTGTTCCGATATCAAATGGTTGTTGTTCGAAGACACCCATTGGACCATTCCAAATCACACATTTTGCTTTTTTAATGACTTTTGTGTATTGTTTGATTGTCTTTTTCCCAATATCAAATCCAGCAAATCCAGCAGGAATGGTTGCATCTTTTGTTGAAACAACATTGTTACTTTCCAAATTCTCTGCAATAACATGATCGCTTGGAAGATAGATGTTAACATTTTTCTCTTTTGCTAATGCTAAGATCTTTTTTGCATCTTCTATCATATCTAGTTCTACTTTGCTTTGGCCAATTTCGTATCCCAAAGCAGACAAGAATGTATAAGACATTGCCCCACCAATAAGGATAGAATCCACTCTTTCCACTAGACTAGTGATAAGTTTTAATTTGTCACTAACCTTTGCTCCACCAAGAATAGCCACGAATGGATGTTTGTTGCTTTGGATTGCACCTTCAATTGTATTGACTTCTTTTTCTACTAAAAATCCTACAGCGTTTGGCAATAGTTGGCTCATACCATAAGTAGAAGCATGTTTTCTATGCGCAGTACCAAAAGCATCCATTACATAAAAATCTGCCATGCTCGCCAATTTTTTAGCAAGTTGTGCATCATTTTCTTCTTCACCTGCTTCAAATCGAACATTTTCAAGTAGCAAAATATCGCCTGCTTTGAGTTTGCTGGCTTTTTTAATGGTATCTTCCCCAACCACATTCTTAGCCATCATGACTTTTCTGCCAATGAGTTCTTCTAGTCTAGTTGCAACAGGCTTTAGACTATATTTTTTCTCAGCACCATTTGGACGCCCAAGATGACTCATCAAGATTACGCTAGCACCATGATCAATCAAGTACATAATGGTAGGCAATGCTTCACGAATACGTGTATCGTCAGTAATCACTCCATCTTTCATTGGTACATTAAAATCTACTCTAACTGCCACCTTCTTATCTTTTACTTCTATCCCAATAATTGTTCTTTTCATACTATTCTCCTTCTTAAAACTTGGTTAGATGTCCATAGTTTTTCAAACTTTCAAAATTGTTTTGTCTCATTGCTTCGTATACAATAATAGCAACAGAATTGGATAAGTTAAGACTTCTTGCTTGCTCAATCATTGGAATACGAATACAGTCTTTGTAATGAGCATTCAGGATATTCTCATCAATCCCCGCCGTCTCTTTTCCAAATACAATAAAACAATCTTTGGTAAAATCTGCTTCACTATAGATTGCTTGACTTTTTGTACTTGCAAAATAGAATTGTTTGTCTTTGTTGGCTTCATACAATTCATCAAAACTATCCACGATACGAACATTGGCATATTGCCAATAGTCAAGTCCTGCACGTTTGTAATGCTTATCACTTACCTCAAAACCAAGTGGACGCACCATATATAAGTCACAACCAGTAGCCGCACAAGTACGAACAATATTCCCTGCATTTTGCGGTATCTCTGGCTCTATCAATACTATACTAATCATACCTCTTTCCTTCCAATGTTGTCTTCATTAAACTCATTACTTCTTCCATATTCTTGAGTGTTACTACTTTATTCTTTATCTCATTAACCCCTGTCAATCCTTTTAGATACCACAAACAATGCTTCCTCATTTCTCTCAATACGAATTCATCGTCATGATATTGTCTCATGGTCATGATATGTTGATAAAAACACTCCCATCTTGATGGTTCTTTTTGACCTAATAACTTTGCAAAGAGACAAGGTCTACCAAGTGTCCCACGACCAACCATGACAGCGTCTACGCCCGTATCCAACATCTTTTGATAACTCTCAGCATCTACGACATCTCCATTGCCAATCACAGGAATAGATACTGCTTGTTTGACTGCACGAATACGATCATAATCTACCGATCCGCTATAGAATTGATCACGTGTTCTACCATGTATGGTAATAGCGCTTGCCCCTGCACGCTCACACATTTTGGCAAATTCTACAGCAACAATTGTATCCTGTGTCACACCTAGTCGAAACTTAACTGTAATTGGTCTAGATGTCGCTTTGACACAAGCTCTAATAATTGCTTCTGCCCGATCCAAATCTTCAAGCAAAGCACTACCCTCTCCATTGTTATAAATTTTTGGCGCTGGACAACCCATATTGATATCAATCATATCAAATTTTGCTAAATGTGGATTGGTACACGCAAGCGCCATAATATCAGGTTCGCTTCCAAAAATTTGGGCAACTTTGATGGTTTCGGCGTCTGTTGTTTGGAGTAGATCTAATGTCTTAACATTATTATAATAAAGGGCTTTTGCACTGACCATTTCGCATACAGCAAAATCAGCACCACTAGATACTGCCAATTGTCGAAAACCTACATCTGTCACACCTGCCATAGGTGCTAATATTAAGTTGTTTTGTAATTCTATATTTCCTATCTTCATAACTATCTATTCTATTTTACTTTATTTGAGACTTTTTTTCAAACAAATGAAAGTGTTTTTCCTAATTTCCTATAAAAAGACGACAAAAAAGGCACTTGAATCAAGTGCCACAATATTTGTTATTCTTATTTTGAATTAAG
>JAZSRJ010000036.1:0-12725 GCA_045538425.1 Clostridia bacterium | reverse complement strand
ATTACGTCATCAACATCTACAATATCTACTGTTTCGTTATCCACAATTGTTCCATCCGGAACTTGACTAAACGCTTCCTCTTGTGCTCTTTTTACCAACCCATCTTTTTCTTCTTCAAAATTGTGCAAAACAATCTCTTCTTTTGTTTCGTAATAGATCTTTTTCTTAACCATGATTGGCAAAAATAGATTCTTCGTTATATATTTATTATAACTTTCTTCTTCAAAAAACTCAAACGTATTTTGCACTTTATCTCCAATTAGTTGATATTGCCCAAAATAATAACTTGTAGAAGATAATTTTTTACCCGTACGTTTTCTTACAGTTTCTTCTTTTTGCCATATAGATTGTCCTACATAATAGACAGTCGCTTCAATTGTCGCATTAGGTTCTATTGCCACCCTTTCCCCATTGCCATCAATGGTAAACGCCTCAACTAAGACATCTCCTTTTTTTACAATATCCCCTGCAACATATCGACTTGTGCCTTGATGGACAGATATAGACCCAATCATCATATTGTATGGCGCAATAATTGGATCAAAACTTTCTTTAATTTCTGGCAATTTTTCTTTCATACTAACAACCAAACTTGTACCATGTTTTACACAACTAACCATACTTATCTCAGGAAAATTCTCTTGCAATATCTTTTCTATTTCACTGGTATGCAAAGTGTTAATTTTCCATGTATTAACACCATTTTTCTCTAGAACGCATAATACCTCATTTTCCGTTAGTGTATCTAGTCCAATACATTCAATTTCATAAGTAAACTGACTCAACAACAATATACTTGGCAACAACATCAATAATGCCAATACTATCCCTAATCTCGCTTTTACCCCTGTCCATATTTTTGCTAGCCCAAACTCAGCAACTTTATCCAATTGATAGTTGTATTTTTTCAGTTCGCCAACAACTTGTTGTTCTTTGTCTTGAGATAAAGTTATATAACATTCGTTGTAAGCTATTCTATCCAATTGTGATATATTGTATTGTTCGGCAATACGCAATACATGATGAAAGTTGTATCCCGTCACTTTGTATTTTACTTTACTATATTTCACAACAACTCCTTCATGCTAGCAAGATAACAAGCATAGATATCTCCTGTAAGCAATATTTCTCCTTGTTCCATCTCCGCAATTACCAAATTGTTTCCCCTAATCACTAATTCATCTTTTACAACCTTTAGCACCACTCGCTCTTTTTCATATACTAATATTTTTTGATATCCTGTAACACGACAACTTTTGCCAGCAACATTAACAATCTTATATTTGTTTTTTATTTCGTCCAATGGCAAACCAACAATTTTGGCAATCTCATCTACAAATACTGACATAGGTATCTCCTTATGTCTTACTATATGATTTTCTTTCATTAATTAGACTATAAGACCAACAAAAGAAAGCAAAATGATTGTAGATTTTTCCTTTTTTGTGGTAAGATAAAAGTATGATGAACAAAACAAATTTTACAAAGCCATTACTGACATGGTACAACAACAACCAAAGAGATCTACCATGGCGACAAGACACTGACCCCTATCACATATGGGTTAGTGAAATTATGTTGCAACAGACAAGAGTCGAAGCCGTCATTGGGTATTATCAAAGATTCTTAGAAAAATATCCTACAATCAAAGATTTGGCCAACGCTGATATTGATGAATTATACAAAGTTTGGCAAGGATTAGGATATTATAGACGTGCTTACAATATGAAAGTCGCCGCTCAACAAATTATGCAGAAGTATCAAGGAGTTTTTCCTACAACAAAAGAGGAAATCTCTCAATTAAAAGGAATTGGCGATTATACTTCCAGCGCCATTGCCTCTATCTCGTTTGGCGAAAAAACACCCGCCATTGATGGTAATCTATTGCGTATTTGGGCTCGTGTTACAAAATATCCAGACAATATTCTAACAACCACAGCAAAGAATGCTTGCTATCAATTCTTTTTACCGTTGGTTCCTAGTGATGCAGGCAACTTCAATCAAGCACTCATGGACCTAGGAGCAACAGTCTGTATTCCAACAGCAAATCCCAAATGTCAAGCATGTCCACTAAAAGCATTATGTCTTGGACAAAACGAAGCCGACACCTATCCTATCCGCATTACAAAGACAACCAAAAAAGAATATCAGTACACAATACTTATCTTAAAACATCAAGAAAAAACTGTTTTGGTAAAGCGTACCGAAAAAGGAGTATTAAGCAACATGTATGCTTTCCCTACCGCATCCAATCACCTAGCACTAAACGATGCAATACAATACGTGGAAAATCATTTTGGAAAAATAAAAGATCTAAAACAAAGTTTTTATGAAAAACATGTTTTTACACACCAAATTTGGCACATGCTTGTATACGAAATGGACATTATACCAAACAATGAGATTTTGGTAGATTATGTTGAGCAATATGCCATCCCTACCGCTTTTCAAAAATGTTATGATCGAACTATCACACATCAACAAAACAAATAAAAAAGTTGGACAACCTCCAACTTTTTTATATTGATTTTAATTGTTATCAAATAGTTTTACAAGTTGTAAAAAAAAGTGTATGATAGTTATGTATATCAATACATCAAGGAGAAAAAAATATGAATTATACTGTATTAGGATGTGGTAGATGGGGAAGCTTTATCGCATGGTACTTAGACAAAACTGGACACAAAGTTACTTCTTGGGGGCTAGATACTGACCCATATGTTGTCAACTTTTTCGCTACTAGAAAAAACAATTATGTGGAATTCCCACAATCAATCGAACTTAGTACTGATCTGGAATACGCTCTTAGTAAAAATGATTATATCATTATCTCTATAAGTTCTCAAAACTTAAGATCACTTATGGAAAATGTGAAGAAAATCAAAGACTACGATAAGAAAAATTATATTATTTGTATGAAAGGTATTGAAGAAACAACCGGCAAAAGATTGTCTCAAGTCATTGCCGAAGCTGGCGTTAGCACCGACCAAATTGCTACTTGGGTTGGACCTGGACATATCCAAGAATTTACACGTGGTGTACCAGGAGTCATGATCGTTGATTCTTACAATCAAGACTTATCTGCAACACTCGTAGAAGACCTAAAAAGCGACTTAATCCGTTATTATCAAGGTAAAGATATGATTGGAACTGAAATTGGTGCTGCCGCTAAGAATGTTATGGGTATTGCCGCAGGTATGCTCGATGGAGACAACATCTCTTCTCTAAAGGGTGCTCTTATGGCTCGTGGAACAAGAGAAATTGCAAGACTGATCAAAGCCGCTGGCGGCAACGAACTTTCTGCATATGGTCTTTGCCATCTAGGAGACTACGAAGCAACACTATTCTCTGAACATTCTCACAATCGTCAATTTGGTGAAAGATTCGTAAAAGGCGAATATTTTGACAAACTTACTGAAGGTGTTAAAACTTCTAGTGCACTTCTAAAACTTGCAAAACAACATAATGTTGACCTACCAATTACACAAATAGTTAGTGATATTATTTCTGGCAAAAAAGACAAAAAACTAGCACTGATCGAATTGTTTGCTAGACCAGTAAAAGAAGAATTTTATTACTAATATGCAATCACAAAAAAAGTTGGGAAATTCCCCAACTTTTTTATTTGCATTCTACTAAATTCTTAAGCCTTTTGGATACTTGTTTTTTAATACGCCACCAACTACTTTAACACCACCCAACGGCATACCTTTGTATAATACACAACCATATCCATTAGGAAGATCTGCCAACAATTCTTCTCCTTTTAGATATTTTGACACCTCTATATCATCTACTTCATATTGTATTTTCATATACTTACCATAACTAGAAAATAGTTGATGATGAGGCTCCAATCTACCTTTTATCACTTCACCTACAATCACTCCATTGGTTAGTGCATTCCAAGATTTTGTTTCTAGCATAGGTCTATCCATTATACATACCTTGTTGCCCACTAGAGCATAATGCAATTTTCCTGGTATATCAAAATAGTCCTTTAAGAACTTCTCTGCTATAGTATATTCTTTATAAAACTTAGTACGCCCCATAGCAAATAGTCCTTCACCTACCCCTTTGTAACGCATTAAGCATAAGAATTGTCCTTCCCCTCTTGCAATATGTGGAAGAAAGCGATACCCGTATTCACTTTTGACCAAATATTGTTGACAATCCTCAGCAATGTCTACCATTTCAAAATCTGGATGACTATCTAAGAATTGAGCAACAACGCCATCGTCTTCTTCTTGATTAAAAGTACAAGTCGAGTATACCAAATATCCGCCACTTTTGACAGTATTGCATACATCTTCTAAGATGCCTAATTGTTTTTTTGCATTAGAACGAACTTCTTCAATTGACCAAAGATTTTGTGCTTGTTCGTCTTTACGAAACATCCCTTCTCCCGAACAAGGTGCATCAACCAATACCAAGTCAAAACAATGAGGAGCAGTTTTTGCAAATGTTGCACCATCTGTTGAAGTTACGATGACATTACAAAATCCCATACGTTCGATGTTGCTCATCAAAACTTTGGCTCTTGCTGGAACAATTTCGTTGCTCACAAGCAACCCTTCTTTTCCTATTGCTAATGCACTAGCAATACTTTTTCCTCCAGGACTTGCACATAGATCAAGTACTGTTGCACCTTCAAGATCAAGATGAGATAATGCTGATACTACCATCATACTACTAGGCTCACTACAATAGATACCACCTGCCATATGAATCGGAGTATTTCCCAATTTTTCACCACTTTGATTATAGTAATTAGCATTCCCGTATGGCATTGATTCCAAATCTACAATGCAATTTTCCACTATCTCTTTGGTTGTTTTTTGCGTATTGCAGATCACTGCTTTTTGTTGATCTTGTTGTAGCGAAGTAATATATGCCTCATAGTCTTTTCCAAGCAAATCTTGCATAAGAGTACAATATTCTTTTTTTAGCATATTATTCTCCTTTCTTCACTTTTAATTGTGACCATAATATAGTCGCAATTTGCAGTGGCAATCCCAAAAAGAATACATACCAAATATTGTATTGTATCACTTGCAAATAGATACTTAACAATGCCGTCCAAACAAGCATAGATATGGCAATATATGTCCATACCCGTTTTCCCCAAATACAATTGAACACCAACCATACAATACAAGTCACTGGAATTGCCCATATAAAGAACATCCAAATATTAGTATCCAAGATAATAACGAATTGTATATAAAGAATCGTAGCAATCAACCACACTAACGATATTGCAAGCAACGTAATAACAAGTTTGTTAAAACGGGTTGGATCCTCTTCTTTTGATGGTTGTGGGACAACATCTATTGGTCTAGCTACCAATTGATCCATGGATACACCATAAAAGCGACTAAGTCTATACAAAGTCTCTGTATCCGGGATGGCATCACCATTCTCCCACTTAGATATTGTCTTATCTGAATAATTGATTTTTTCTGCCAATTCGCCTTGTGTCAACTTATGATGTTTTCTAAGTTTTGTCAAATTAGCTGATAATACTTTTTTAATTTCTAACTCTTCCATACCTATATCTTACCATAAATTATGTCCTTTAATCAAGCATTTTTACGCCAATTCTCGTCTGACGAGAGTGGTGAGAATAATTCTCTTTTAACTCCTAAAAAGTGTAGAAAACAAATGCCTCAAATTGACTAGCAAAACAAAAACTTTCTTTGATACAATAACAGTAAGTTCAATAAAACAACTCATCTTTATCGTTGATATTGACCTTTATTTCGTAATTAGGAGAACATTTTATGAAAAATTATCATTTGTTTTTTGCTACAGACAACAACTATTGTGCGTATTTGTCCACTACCTTTTTATCTCTCATGGACAACGCTAATCCACAATATCATTATACTTTTTATATTTTACATAACGGTGTCAGTAAAGCTAATCAGGAAAAATTATCCAAAATCTTAAAAGACAACTTTTCACTCGTTTTTATAGATATGACGGAAAAATTGGCTAGCGTCAACAATCAACTCTTTACAAGAGACTATTACACGAAGACAACTTATTATCGTCTTTTTGTTGCAGACATGTTGCCACAAGTAGACAAGGCTTTATATATTGATGCTGACACAATTGTCCTTGGGGATGTTTCTCAACTGATTGATACTGATCTTCAAGACAATATCGTTGGTGCTATCCCAGATACAGCCGTACTTAATACACCCATCTTTTGTGATTATGTAAAGGGATGTCTTGACATTGATCCCCTACACTACTTTAATGCTGGTGTACTTCTTGTCAACTTAAAGAAAATGCGTGAGATCAATCTAGAACAACAATTTTTAAGATTGCTCAATCAATACAAATTTGTTGTGGCACAAGATCAAGATTATGTCAATGTACTCACAAAAGGACAAGTAAAATATCTTGACTATAGTTGGAATGTTATGCCAATTGAGGACAATCAGTATCAACCAGAAAACATCAATCTCATCCATTACAATCTTAACATGAAACCATGGCTTCAAAATGATATTTTGTATGAAGAACATTTTTGGCAATATGCTAAACAATCTCCTTACTATAAAGATATCTTACAAGTATATGAAAAACAAACACAAAAAGACGTAGAACGTTCTATTGATGGTTGTCTTTGTTTGCTTCAATTAGCAAAAGAAGAAGCAATCAGTCCTAACAACTACAAAAATCAATTTCTTCTACAAAAAGAAAAACCAACAATTAATGCAGAACGTGCAAAGATTTTAGACAAAATCATCAATCTTGAAAACGATGGTATCTTCGATGTGGATGTTGAGAATGACCCACCAAGCAAAGTCTTAATGCCTGAAGATATAGATTATCTTAGAAAAAAATTATCTAACAAAATCAAAAGTTTTATTGCTAACAAAAAAGCAGACAAAGCCATCAATCAACTGATTAACAACAATCAAATCATTATCAAAGACGTTATTGGTGCTCATCATCTAAAAGAAATTAAAGGTGCAGCCTTTATCACTAGCAATCACTTCCACCCTTTTGAAAACTTGGCATTGTACAAAATTATTCAAAGTTATAGTCCTACAAAACACAAATTTTGGCGCATCATCCGTGAAGGCAATTATACAGCAAGTCCAGAAGGTTTTGGTCAATTCTTTAGACATTGCAACACCTTACCACTTAGTAGCAACCATCATACAATGAAAAAATTCATGGAAGCACTAAAAATTATTACTAAAAAGAAAAGTTATATCTTGGTATATCCAGAACAATCTATGTGGTACAACTATAAAAAACCAAGACCATTCAAAGACGGAACATTTAAGCTTGCTGCAAAATACAATATCCCAATTATTCCATGCTTTATTACAATGGAAGACACGGACAATTATGATCAAGATGGATTACCTATTCAAGCCTACACGATACACATCATGCAACCCATCTACCCAAATACAACCTTGACCACTTCACAAAATGTACAAAAAATGAAAAAAATGAACTTTGCAATGTGCAAACACATCTACGAAACAACTTACAACACCCCACTTATCTATCATACTAAGGAGAAAAATTAATGCTTACCATACTTATCTTTAATCTTTGTATCATTAGCATGTTGGTACTTACTCTCGTATTCCCAAGCAGTGACCACTCTCTACTTTTTAGTTGTTTGACTATTGTGGTTAGTGTTGTTGTTGAAATTGCCATATCTGGAATTATGACTATCATTGCATGCAAATGGTTGCCGGACAAATGCTTTCGTGTAGATCACTGGATGTATAAAGTATCCAAAACAGAACAAAACTTTTACAAGTGGCTACAAGTCAAAAAATGGAAAGATATCAGTCTAGAACTTGGCATTCTCAATCATTTTCCTAAAAATAAAATACACCCCAAAAACATAGAATACCTAGAAAAGTTTATTATGGAATCCAATCGCGGATATCTAGGACATCTACTTGGTATTATTTTCGGTACAATTGCTATTTTCTTTTTGCCTCAAGGCCTTATCTTTACGATTGGGATTCCACTCTTGATTGGCAACTTTGTGATCAACTATATGTCTGTAGCAATTCTTAGGTACAACATTCCACGATTACAAATTGCACTAAAATATGCCACAAAAAAACAACCAATCACAGCCTAACAAAAAACTCTTTCCATTAAGAAAGAGTTTTTTATTGTATAATCCCAAGATTAATTAGATCAAGTAGATATTGTCCTTCGTCTACAAATAATATAGGATACGTATATTGTTTGATTTTTTCAAGTGTTGGCTCATACATATTGATTTGTCTAGCAATATATTCATCCGTGTTACCACGTAATTTGTATTGTTGTTTTAATTGACGTAATTTGTTTTTTGTTGGCATCACAAATGCAATATCATAACCATGATCAATGGCAAATTGCATATTGTTTTGTTTTAATGCCATCACAATAATTTTGTCCTGATTTTCTTGTTTTTTCAAAAAGTCAATCAAATTGTTTGGAAAATCTGGATTAAGCACCTCTTCTCTTTTAGCACCTTTGAGCTTTTCCGGATAATGATCTCCAAGATCTGAGCGACTCACATCTCGAAACATACCAACTTGCACTTCTAAAACATTGGGATTCATTTTTGCTGAGAATGTTTTTCCTAACCCTGGATACACCAAATATAATACCATTTTACTTCCCCTTTTTTAATTTTTCCCAAGAGAATTCCTCTCTTCCAAAATGACCATAACAAGCCGTTTTTTGATAAATTGGTTGCAACAAACCTAATTCTTGTATCATATTGGATGGGCGAAAATCAAAATGATCTTCTACAAACTGATAAATTGCTTCCATTTCTACATGATTAGTGCCAAAACAATCAATTGTAAGAGAGATTGGACGACTAAGACCAATAGCATAAGCTACTTGTATTTCACATTTGTCAGCCAATTGTTGTGCAACAATATTCTTTGCAACATATCTAGCATAGTATGCACCAGACCGATCTATTTTTGTTGCATTTTTCGAACTAAAACATCCACCACCAACACGGCCTACACCTCCATAGGTGTCTACAATGATTTTTCTGCCCACACATCCACTATCTCCAAAACTTCCCCAGATAGTAAACTTTCCACTTGGATTGATAATGTATTCTATATCATCACCAACCCATTTTTCATAATTCTTTAGCACCGGTTCTACAACGTATTGCATTATCTCTTTTTGTATGGTATCACGATCTACTTCTTCACTATGACTCACACTTAAAAGGATTGTTTTGATAGCGACAATTTGGTCATCCTCATATTCTACTGTTACTTGGCTTTTTGCATCAGCAAAATACTTTGTTGTGGTTCGTCTGTATGCTTCATACTGCATCATAAGTCGATGCGCAATCACAATTGGCAATGGCATATATTCTTTTGTTTCGTTGGTAGCATATCCGTAAGCCATTCCTTGATCATTCGCACACAATTCTTTTTTCACAACAGCTTGACGGATATCTGGACTTTGCTCACTTAACTCTTTGACAATCTCAAAATCGCAAGTATATCCAATATCTTTTAATATACGTCTAGCAATGCCTTCATAATCCACTTTAGTTTTGGTTGTTGCTTCTCCATAAACAAACAATTTATTGTTTTTGATAGCACATTCTACAGCCATTTGGCTATTAGGATCTCCCCTTAATGCCTCATCTAAGAATGCATCTGCAATGGTATCGCAAGTCTTATCTGGGTGTCCAATATTGACAGACTCACTCGTTACTAATTTTTTCATATTTTTCTCCTTTTGCTTATTGTTTTTCCACAAAGAGATATAAGAAAAACCCATCGACTGATGGGTTGTAAAGTTCAATTTCACCCATCTATCAGCCTTTAGCACCTTGGTCACTGACTAGGTTGCTGTGTGGTCATCGGGGCTGTCCCTCGCACACTCTTTATGGATATCTATAGTGTAACACAAATTGTTGTAACTAACAAACGATTTGATATAGTTTTTTAGTCATCTATATCATCTTCTAATTCTGTCATCTCTATTAGTTCATCTAAGATTTCGTTGAGTCTTGTTTTGTCAACCATGCTCCCCCGAATAAGTCCTTCAACACTGAGTGTATGTGTCGCTAGTTGTTCATATTGTTTGGTAGATAAAAATAGATCATTCAGCGGATCAGTTCCAGCTTTTTCCATTGTCTTTTTATAGTCTTTTGGCAACTCCAAATAGACTACATGATCAAAATCTCTTAGGCAATTAGCAATTTTGTCAAAGCCAATATACTTCCAATTGATCAATTTTTCAAACAATGCTTGATCAATTTTGGCAAATTGCTGTGCAAGAATAGCATAATCTTTATCCAAAGATATAGCACTTCCCCCACCAACTTCTATAATGCATGGAACACGGAGTTGTTGTACAATTGCCTGCAACAATTTTGTTTCGAATTGTTTTTGATAAAAATGCCATGCAATATCTCCAAAACGTCTTTTCAATTCTTGACTGATATTTTTATCAAATCCCATAGCTTTATAATTAGGAACATTAGGCAAAAGTTTTCTTGTATCAATAATTGCATCATAAAAAGTCAAATTCTTTTTCAAATCCGTCAATTTTGTTTCATTATATAATACAGATGGTGAATTATTTGCTAAATACTGTTCCATTTCTGCAATGGATTGTTTGCATTGTTTTCTATCTTCTTCCACTTGAGATATATCCATTGGACAATGTCTAAGAAAATCTGTATTGATAAGTGGCAATCCTGTTTGTTTTGCAAGTTGACTTGACAACAAAGATTTTCCAGCACCAGCCGATCCAATTAGTATAATAGATTCTTCAAATACTTTGTCCATATATTACTCCTATCTATTATTAGTATAACACAAATTAGGATTAATGTCTAGCTGCTAAACACACACAAAAAAATCCAGCCGTAGCTGGATGTTTTGGTGTCTCAAAGTGGTTTCGTTTTTTATCCGCCTAAGTCCATGTCAACTATTATTTAAATTGTAATTTCTTTGCGAAGTTATGGAAAATGTTTGAAATTTATAGACTTAAAGTTTGAACGTTTAACAAATCGTCCATTCTAGAATCGTAATTTTCAACATAGTTATCAATTAGAGTTTCTTTTGATTCTATTTTTAAATATTTAAATGCGTCTTCGATCGTCCAATTGGAATCATTTTTAAGTATTTCTTTAAATAGTTCAATCGCCTTTTCAGGATTTGTTTTATATAAATCCACCATTTTTAAAGCAATTGCTTGTGGAATAAGGTATCTTTTTTCATACATATTAGTAAATTTATATGTTTCAATATTGTTTAAACATCTTTTAAGTATATTTGTGTTTTTCAAGAATAGGCCACCATATTTTGATTTAATTTCATCTAATGTTATTTCATTTAACATCAATTTAATAACCAAACCATCTAATAAAACTTCTCTTGCCTTTATAACATTTTGAATTTGTGTATGTATTGCATTTGCGTTAAAGTTAGATTCTAAAGATGGGATATTTTGTGATAAATAACAGTTTGATATTACATCTAAAATAACAGGCACAATTTCACTCATATTTCTATCTTTTGGGGCTTGGCACTGAATAAATGTTTGACTTAAAGAATGCCCCATCTCGTGTATTGCCGTTGAGATATCTCCAATTTTTCCTTCAGGATTTATAAATATTTCTCTTCTCTTTTCACCATTTTGCCCCACAAAACTTGAACAATAAGAACGGGCGGTTTTGTCTCCATGATTATCTGTTGTTACATATTTATAGTTATTTTTAACAATATCTAACAATGAGATGTCATTTTTAGAAAGATTATCCAAATGTTTATAAAAGTCTATTAAATATTTTTTAATTTCATCTATTGAAAATCTTTGTGTTGGATAAAGTTGAGTATCATCAAATTCAATACTTGAAATATCGATAAATGCAATTTTTTCAGCAATGGCAAAGTCTTCATCAAATTGAGAATTCTCTTTTTTGCATTTTAAACAATATTGTCTAAATTCTTCATCTTGCAACATTCTTGTAATTCTTTCTTCAATTGACAAATCTTTATACGGACTAGAATTTTTCATAATAACTCCTTTCTACATTTATCTTAGCACAAATTTTATAAACATTCAACTTTTGAATTTAAAAATTTGTGGTTTCTGTGAAAAATAAAAAAATCTCACCTTTACAGATGAGATACGATTTGGCGCCTCAAGTAGGATACCTACTCTCTTTTCACTACTCTTTCTCATCCTATCTCACTCGCATCGATTTATTTCTGCTCTATTTTCTCGTTCCTTCCGGACAACTAGATTGCCGAACCACCGGTTCGAATCATATGCTTCCGCATACCGAACTTTTCAAGTTCGCTACTTGGGTACAAAATATTCTATTTTGTTTGAGCACAAAAAAATCCAGCCGTAGCTGGATGTTTTTGCTTTTTCAGGATACTTCGTATATTTGTATACATGATATCTTTACTCTACCTTTCGCTTAGTCGTTCATCATTTTTCTATTCATTTCTCTCAGATTGCTACTTGGGCACAAAAAAATCCAGCCGTAGCTGGATGTTTTTGGCGCCTCAAGTAGGATTCGAACCTACAGCCTATCGGTTAACAGCCGAGTGCTCCACCGTTGAGCTATTGAGGCATAATAATATAGTTGCTTAATGCTCCTACATTATATCTTATTGTTATTAAGATGTCAACAATTTCTGCAACATTTTTTAATAATAATAAGTAATGGTGGTCCATCAGAG
>JAZSRJ010000083.1:0-7659 GCA_045538425.1 Clostridia bacterium | reverse complement strand
TACACGAGAAAGTTTGTTAACCGTTTCGACCATATGTACCGGAACACGAATGGTCCTTGCTTGATGGGCAACCGCACGAGTAATACTTTGTCTAATCCACCAAGTAGCATAGGTTGAAAAACGGAAGCCTTTGGTATAATCAAACTTATCAACAGCCTTAATCAAACCCAAATTACCTTCTTGAATAAGATCTAAGAATTGCATATTACGATTGAGATATTTTTTCGCAATACTAACAACCAACTTTAAGTTGCGTTCGCAAAGTTCTTTTTTCGCTCTTTCATCTCCATCCAAAATACGTTTTGCAAGCTCTACCTCTTGTTCGCTTGTCAAAAGTTTTACTTGTCCAATATCTTTTAGATACATCTTAACAGGATCATCAACTTTCACATAGCTCATAATCTCTCTAAGATCTTCATCTGAGATTTTTTCTTCTGGTTCTTCTTCGACCGTAATACCTTCTGCAGTCAATTTTTTCTTAATCTCCATAATTTCTTCTGGAGACAATTCGTGTTTTACCATTTTTTGTGCAATATCTTCTTCAGTAATTACACCTTCTCTTTTACCAAAATTAATCAGGTCTTGTATATCTTTTTCTAATTCGTCTAACATTGTTATTTCCTTTTATTTCAATTGTTTTCTTTCTAGAATAATTTGTTGCAACTCCATCATTTTTTGACGACGCAAAGTCAAATCTTCTATGTTTCTAATTTCTTCAGTTAATTCGTTTTGTCTCTTTTCTAATCCAAATTGTTTGAGTGTTCTGACGCAATCATTATAATATTGCACAGTGTCCGTTGCTACACTAAATTCGTAATTGACAATAGCCATCAAATCATCATTGCCCTCTATATCAAAATTGGAATACAAACTACCAATTAGCACCGGCTTGTTTTGTTGATGACATTCTACAATATAATCATACAATTTTTTATAATCAGAATTGCACAAGTTTTCTCGAATAGACTTGTCCAATTTGGCATACTCTTTTTTGAAAACAAAACTTGCAAGAACAAAACGCACTGCTTTCACATAAGCATTTTGTTTTATTTCCTCTTCTTGCGTCGATTTTCGCACAGTAGACTCAATTGGTTTTGCTTCTCCTTTTAAGTCATTGCGCAAAACCGATAAAGCAATATTGGTCTTATCTCGCACAATTTCAAGATAGATATCTTGTTCACTACTTGTGGACAATGTCCCAATCACAGCCAATGCATTGGCTACAAAAATACGTTTTTCCTCAGGCTTTGACATATTGACTTGACTTTCATAATAATCAATCAAATATTGTACCCAATATTTTGCTTTTGCAATCCTTTCATCGAATGATTCTTTACCATATTTCCCTATGTATTCATCTGGATCAAGACCATCAGGTAACGTCACAACATATACTTCAAGTCCAGATTTTACAAGTATATCTAGACTTCTCAAGGTTGCCTTTTTCCCCGCACCATCGCCATCAAAACAAACCACTACTTTGTCTACAAACTTTTTCATTTCTTTGGCATGATATGGAGTTAGTGCTGTTCCCATACAAGCAACAGCATTACGCACCCCAGCTTGATGAAGCGCTATGACATCCATCTGACCTTCCACAATAATGATCTCATTGATCCCATTATCTCTTTTTTCTTTTTTGATCAAATTGATACCATAGACACTACGTGACTTATCAAACACAATGGTATCTGCCGTATTTTTATATTTTGCAAAATCCGACTTACCTAGTACTCTACCACTAAAACCAACAACATCACCACGTGAATTGATGATTGGGAAAATAAGACGTTTTGCATAGCAGTCATATGCTCTACCATTCTTTTCTTCTACGACACCAGCAACTTTCATTTCGTCAATCGTATATCCTTTTTGAGATAAGTATTTGATGACATCTTGCCAATCAATAGAATACCCCAATCCAAATGCAATGGTCGTCTTTTGCCCAAGTTTTCTTTGAGCAATATAGTCTCTTGCTTCCTTTGCTTCTGGCTTTGCAAGATTGGTATAATAATATTTTGCACAATCACGAAGTAGTTGATAACTTCTGTCCGCTTGTTTTTTCTTTTTTGCAACATTCTCATCAGCAGTATATGTTGGCATTTCGATACCAGCATCGCTTGCTAGTATTTTACATGCATCATAAAAATCACATGATTCAATTTTTTGAACAAATGTGATCACATCCCCACCGACACCACAACCAAAACACTTAAAGAAGCCTTCATATTCGTTGACAGCAAATGATGGTGTCTTTTCCATATGAAATGGGCAACAGCCCCAATATGTTTTACCTTTTTGTTTTAATGGTAGGTATTTTGATACAACAGAAACAATATTACTACTTTGTTTCAATTTTTCTTTCCATTCTGGTGTAAATCCGTCCATAATACCTCCATAAAAAACTCTACAATATATTAATACAACACAAAATTCAATTTTCCTTTTTATTTTTTCACTTTTTTTACACATAACATAGTAGTTAAAAAAAGATATGACACATGTCATATCTTTTTCTTTATTTTCTCTTGTTTTTAATACCAGCTTGTGCACTTGCAAGTCTTGCAATAGGTACTCTAAATGGACTACAAGACACATAAGTAAGACCAATTTTATCAAAGAATTCTACACTCTTTGGATCTGCACCTTGTTCTCCACAAACACCATACTTGAAGTTTTTCTTAATTTTGTTGGTTGACTTGATGGTCATCTCCATCAATTTTCCTACACCAAACTCATCCACTCTTACAAATGGGTCAAAACTCAAAATTCTATTATCAAAATAACTTGGCAAGAACTTACCAATATCATCTCTAGAATATCCATAAGTAAGCTGTGTAAGATCATTCGTACCAAAACTATAAAAATCTGATTCTTTTGCCAAATCTCCAGCAATAACACATGCTCTTGGCACTTCAATCATTGTACCTACCTTGTATTTTAATGGAGATTGGGCTGCATTGATCAATGTATTAGCGGTATTGGTTACAATGGATTTTAGATATTTCATTTCTCTAAGTTCACCAATCAGCGGCAACATCATTTCGATATCCACCGGAATACCTTCTTTTAATACTTCGATACCAGCAGTAATGATCGCCGTTGTTTGCATCTTAAGCAATTCTGGCATTACCACCGCTAGACGACATCCACGGAATCCCATCATTGGATTGAACTCTTTTAATTCTTCAATCGTTGCTTTGATGCTATCAACATCTTTTTTAGATGCATTCGCAAACTTCACAATATCCTCTTCTGTTTTTGGTAAAAACTCATGAAGTGGTGGATCAATAAAACGTATAGTTAGCGGTTTTCCCTTACAAACTCTTAGCATCTCTGTAAAATCTTTTTGTTGCATTGGCAACATTTTACTTAGTGCTTTTTCTCTTTCTTTTTCATTAGATGCAAGAATCATCTCACGAATGGCTTGAATACGTTTTTCTTCAAAGAACATATGCTCTGTACGACATAATCCAATACCTTGTGCACCAAGCTCAAAACTTCTTGCAACATCTTTTGGCGTATCCGCATTGGCTCTTACACCAATATGAGCAAACCCATCAGCCCAAGACATAATGGTAGCAAAATCACCATCTAGTTTTGCATCTTGTTTTGCAATTGCACCTATATAGATATTACCTGTTGTTCCATCAATACTAATGATATCGCCTTCAACCAAGTCTACATCACCAAGACGAATTTTTCCTTTTTTCTCGTCTACCAATAGATCATTACATCCTGCAACGCATGCAGTACCCATACCTCTTGCAACAACCGCAGCATGAGATGTCATCCCACCTGTAGCGGTAAGTGTACCATCAACAATATCCATTGCCTCAACATCTTCTGTACTTGTTTCGTTACGAACTAGGATAACATTTTTCCCTTCATCTTTCAATTTTTTAGCAGTTGCATAGTTGAAAGCAATCGCACCAGAACCAGCCCCTGGACTAGCTGGAAGTCCTGTTGCTACTACTTTGTGTTTTGCAAGTTGTTTCTCATCAAAAGTAGGATGCAACATAGTATCCATACTCTTTGGATCAATCATAAGGACAGCATCACGTTTTGATATTTTCTTTTCTTTTACCAAATCAATTGCAATCTTAAATGCAGCTTTTGCTGTACGTTTTCCATTACGTGTTTGCAAAATATACAATCTTCCGTTTTCGAAAGTAAACTCCAACTCTTGCATATCTTTGTATCGATCTTCTAGTTTTTTACAAATAGATTGAAATTCCGCATATAATTCTGGGTTTTGTTGTTGTAGATCAGCAATAGGACTTGGAGTTCTAACACCAGATACAACGTCTTCCCCTTGTGCATTCATAAGATATTCACCATAAAGTTCTTGTTCACCTGTAACTGGGTTACGAGTAAAAGCAACACCTGTACCACTTTGATCACTAAGGTTACCAAATACCATCATTTGGACATTAACCGCTGTACCCCAACTAGAAGGAATATCATTGATACGACGATAGACAATTGCTCTTTCATTATTCCAACTTTGGAATACTGCCATAATGGCGGTCTTCAATTGTTCTACTGGACTTTGTGGGAATTTTTCTCCTGTTTGCTTTTGATAAATCGTCTTATAGGTAGCAACCAACCCTTCTAAATCATCTCCTGACAAATCCATGTCATATTCTACATGTTTTTGTTGTTTTAACTTTTTTAATTCTTCTTCAAACAGATGAATATCAAGCCCTTTTACAACATCAGCATACATTTGGATAAAACGACGATAATTATCGTATACCAAACGTTTGTTATCGGTTGATCTTACCAACCCTTTTGCAACTTCATCGTTCATCCCAAGATTAAGAATGGTATCCATCATACCAGGCATACTAACTCTAGCACCACTTCTTACGGACAAAAGTAATGGATTGCTCGCTTTCCCAAAATATTTTCTAACTTTATTTTGTAATTTGTCAAGAGCGTTAAGCACTTGTTCAATAAGACCTTCTGGCATTTGTTTGTTTTGCGCATAAAAATCAGTACAAGCCTTTGTACTAACAACAAAACCTTGTGGCACAGGCAATCCAATACGTGTCATTTCGCAAAGATTGGCACCCTTTCCACCAAGAAGGTTACGCATACTTGCTTTCCCTTCTGTAAACATATAAACATACTTTTTAGACATTGTTTTCCCTTCTTTTTACTTTCCTATTTTTATTTTGACATATTTTGCCATCTATCATTAGTATACTCAATTTTCCTGTTTTTGACAACCAAATGAAAAAGAAATAAAAAAATGCAAGCTGTCCTTGCATTATGCATTTAGATATTTGATCAAATCTGTCAGTTTTTTACCATACCTATAATAAAAGTTAGTAATTAGCACATTCAGACTTTGCAATCTATTTTCCACACTTAATTCACTCAAATTATCTAAGTCTACCTTATCTATTGTGCTTAATGTATCAAATACTTTTGGCGGTAATAACTTGCTTGTCACAGTACTACATCTTACACAGACAAAATTACCCAAATTGATATCTAAGTATACATCCTTTGTCATGCTCTTTTGACAGTTACTACAGGAGTCAAAAACAATCTCGTATCCTGTCATTCTAAAAACTTCTAACATGTACTTTAGAAGACAAAGTTTTCCGTCAGCTTTTTGATATGTAAGTTGTTTTAACAACTTGATAACCAACAAAAACAATTGATCTGCAATAGAGACATCTGTCAAAACAGTTGGTATGGTATAGATAATTTGGCTAGCCATGAAAAATTGGTCATAATCAAGTGTTAGATCATAAAATTGGTCAATCACATCTACCGCTGTAATGGTATACCTGCCATTGTTTTTGACCAGCACAAACTCGCCAAAACAAAATAATTGTCCACAAGCACGAAGTTTAGCAGTCTTAGACTTTACACTTTTTAGAACGGCAGTAACAACACCTAATTGCAAAGAAAACAACGTAATCAATTTATCCTTTTCTTTGTAATCAACTACACCGATTACTATCCCTGTTGTCTTTAGTTCTTCTGTCACTCTTTTACTCCATTACATTTCGATATCTTGCTCTTTTTCGTCCTCAACAGACAATTCCATCTCTGTATTGCTTAGTGCCATCATAAACATAGCATCGCCTATTTTTCCACTATTTTTGAACTTATTCCAAGCAATCCAATCTGCTTTACTTTCCCACTGCATAATATAATCCCCCTTGTTATATTATAAATCGGTTTTTTTGTATCCAAAGTCTCCTACATAATAATCACTATTACGCCAATCTTCTTTTACCTTTACAAATAATTGAAGATATACTTTTTGATCAAGTAGTTGCTCCATATCTATACGAGCACGCGTACCAATCTCTTTAAGCATAGTACCATTCTTGCCGATAATGATCATTTTATGCGTCTTTCTTTCACAAATAATGTCGACATCAATATGCATAACTCCATCAATCTCTTGCATCTTCACTACCTCAATCGCAATACCATGTGGTATTTCGTCTTGAAGCAAATACAATGCTTTTTCTCTCACCATCTCTGCTAGCATGAATCTAACAGACTTATCTGTATACACATCTTCTTCAAAATATTGCGTTGTGTCAGTTAAAAGTGATTTGATCTTAGACACCAATACATCTACATTTTTCCCCGTACGTGCACTAATTGGTATAATATCTTCCACGAAAGAAAGTTCATTGAGTTTTGCCAAATCAGGATACAATTTTTCAAAAGTTGTGGTGTCAATTTTGTTGACAACAACAATCACTTTTTGATTGGTCTTTTCATAACTTTTAACCAGATCCAAATCATTTTGTCTAATACCCTTACTGCCATCTATCATAATAATCAAGACATCAACATCTTTTTTCGCTTCTTGAATACTTTTTTCCATGTATTCATCTAGCTTGTTATGACTCTTATGCATACCTGGAGTATCAATAAAGATAATTTGGTATTCTGGTTCGTTGAGTATACCCAAGATTTTGTTTCTAGTTGTTTGAGGTTTTGGAGATACAATACTTACCTTTTCACCGATAATGAAATTAAGTAGTGTACTTTTCCCTACATTTGGTTTGCCAATAATGGCTACAAATCCGCTTTTCATATGTAATATTCCTTTTTTATTATCTTACCACAAAATTACGAGACAATACATCCTCTTCTACTTTGCGCATAACTGTCTTATCACTTTCTATCATATGATCATACCCTAGAATATGCAACAATGAATGCAAGCATAGATAAACAACCTCTCTTTCTAGTGTTGTACCATACATTTTGGATTGCTTAACGGCTTGCTTATAATTAAGATACATAGAGCCTAGCATGATATTGCCTGTTTCGAAATTAATATCATGAGGATATTCTTCTTTTGTGATTGACTCAATCAATTGCATCCCTTCCACATTTGGTGCAAGAAGTGTTGGAAAAGACAAGATATCTGTACTTTTCTTTATCCCTCTATATTCTGCATTGAGTCGTTTGATTTGGCGAGGTGATACCAAGCTCAAATCTACTTCTACTATCTTGTGATCAAATCCAAGATAAGTTAATGCATCATCAAATACTTGTTGCAATTTTTCTTTATATGGCAATAGTTGTTTTTCATTATGATAGACAATTAGCATCTAATACCTCCATGTAGCCGTATAGACAACTCTCACATATTTTACGTCATCAACATCT
>JAZSRJ010000055.1:0-39912 GCA_045538425.1 Clostridia bacterium | reverse complement strand
AGAACCTGTTAGAAAAAGACCAGGTATGTATATTGGTAGTACAGACACCCGTGGTCTTCATCACCTAATCACGGAAGTTGTGGACAACTCAATTGACGAATATCTTGCTGGATACGGCAACAAGGTAGAAGTTGTTCTTGGTGCAGATGGTAGTTGTACAGTTAGAGACAATGCTCGTGGTATTCCTTGTGGTATGCATAAGACAGAAAACAAATCTGCCGTTGAAGTTGTTATGACAAAACTTCATGCTGGTGGTAAGTTTGGTGGCAACGGATACAAAGTGTCTGGGGGTCTACATGGTGTTGGTCTTTCTTGTGTTAATGCACTTAGTCATACACTAGAAGTCAGTGTCTATCAAGGTGGCATTGTACACTTTATGCGTTTTCACCGCGGTGTGCCAGAAGCTCCACTCACTGAGATTGGTGCTACAGAACGTACAGGTACAACGGTAAAATTTTGGCCAGATGCTGAGATATTTGAAACACTTAACTTTGATTATGCTGAGATTAAAGAAAGATTCCGTGAAATTGCTTTCCTTAACTCTGGATTAACTATTAGTATTGAAGATCAAAGAGGGGAAGAACCTGTCAAAGAAAGTTATTGTTTTGAAGGTGGTATCAAACAATTTGTTGGGTACATCAACGAAAACAAAGATAAAGTATTTGCCGAACCTGTCTATATGCGTGTGATCAATCCTACCAATGAAGTAGAGATTGCTTTCCAATACAATACTGGATACAACTGTGTTGTTCATAGTTATGCCAACAACATCAATACCCACGAAGGTGGTACACACTTAGTAGGATTCCACAACTCTCTAACCAAGATTATCAACGAATATGGTAAGATGAGCAAAATCTTAAAAGATACAGAAAAATTGTCTGCAGAAGACGTCAAAGAAGGTCTTACTGCTATTGTAAGTGTCAAACTAACAGAACCACAATTCGAAGGCCAAACCAAAACAAAACTTGGTAATAGCGAAATGAAAAAGATTGTGGAAGATGCAATGCAAGAGAAGTTTACAGAGTTTTTGGAAGAAAACCCAAGCATTGCAAAAGAACTGATCTTAAAATGTATTACTGCAAAACGTGCTAGAGATGCTGCTAGACTTGCAAGAGAATCTACTCGTAGAAAAGGAATCTTAGATAGTATTGGTATGGCAGACAAATTGGCTGACTGTACAGATACAGATCCTAAAAAATGCGAAATCTACCTTGTAGAGGGAGATAGTGCGGGTGGTACTGCAAAATCTGGTCGAAATAGACGATTCCAAGCTATTTTGCCACTAAGAGGTAAAATTCTTAACGTTGAAAAAGTTAGTATGCACAAAGTACTAGAAAATGGCGTTATTAAGAATATGATTGTTGCGCTTGGCTGTGGTGTAACAAGTGAGTTTGATGAAAGCAAATTAAAATACGATAAAATTGTGATTATGACCGATGCCGACGTCGATGGTAGTCATATTCGTATCCTATTGCTCACATTCTTCTTTAGATTCATGCAACCACTTCTTACCAATGGTCACGTATATGCTGCACAACCACCATTATTCAAAGTAGAACACAACAAACAAGTCTACTATTGTTATAGTGATGATGAGTTGAAAGCAAAACTAGCGGAACTTGGTAATCCAAAATGCAATATCCAACGTTACAAAGGTCTTGGCGAAATGAATGCTGAACAATTGTGGGAAACAACCATGGATCCAGAAAGAAGAATATTGGTTCAAATCACGATGGAAGATGCAATTGAAGCCGATGCAATCTTTACAAAACTTATGGGTACTGATCCAGAACTTAGACGTATCTTTATTGAAGAAAATGCTAAGAAGAAAAAAGTAACAGATCTAGATATCTAAAATATAGGGAAAACTATAGTGCTGTAAGAGACTCATATAACCAAATCAATCAAGAAGAGCACCAATTCATTATGGGGGCGATCAAAGAAAGACTCAATACTTTTGGAATTGAGGTTGATCCATATACCGATCTAGAAACCATTATCGCACCTTTAGCACAAGCGATTGAAAAACAATATCTTCCATTCTTAAAAGAAGATTATGCTAAAAAATATGAAGATCAAAAAGATATGTTGATTGAGAAGATCAAACAACAATTGACACCTAGTACAACAACAGATGATAGTACTCTATCTATCTAATAACAAATGAAAAATTTTCCTATTAAGACACAAAAGAAAAAGACAATATGAGAATAATAGGAGAAATATATGCAACAACTAACCAAACAACAAGTAAGACAATTTTTAACTAACTATGATACACTTTGTTACAAAAGATACAATCAACTAGATCACCTACTATATACAAAATTACAACTAGGAGCGTATACATACGAGTACGAATTAGACTTGATTGCGACACATTCTAGTGGAACAAAATACACACGAGATTGGGTACAAGACACAACAACAGTGGAAGTGATGGATCAAGATAAAAAGTTTGTTTTTCATCTAGAAACAGACCAACCAAAATATAGTGTACAATACAAAGATTTGACGCGTTATGTAGGGGAAGAATATGCTTGGAAGTTTGTCAAAACATTAAAGTCAGGCAATATCAAAGTCATTATCTCTATGTATGACACAGGAATATTTCATCTAATCTACCGAGAAGGTAAAAAAGATTATGCTGAGTATTATAGAGCAGATAGAGTGTATGATGACTATGTTGTACTTGATCAAGAAAAACATCAAGTAATGATGAAGATATTGGGTGGATACCTTAGTCGTCAACTAGGATATCCAGATACGATGCCAATAGGGTATTGGAATCTAAGAGCATTAGTCTCAATGTATGTCCATCAAGAGTATCAAAATATCTTTAAGATGCCTTATGAATACATCTATCGTCCTATGATAGAAAAAACAGTTGCTGACATTCATCAACAGGTGATGAAGACAACAAAACAAGAAAACGTAATAGAATTACAAACAATGACGATATAATAGACACTCGTCTATCTAACAGATAAAATAAAAAACATCCTACTATGGGAGAGAAAAAATGGAACTAAACAACGATAATTTGACTTTTGAAGAGAGATTGAAAAAGGTAACCATCAAAGAAGATATGGAGACTTCTTTCATCAACTATGCGATGGCAGTTAATGTTAGCCGTGCCATACCTGATGTAAGAGATGGGTTAAAACCTGTACACCGTCGTATCCTCTATTCTATGGGAGAACTTGGTCTTACAAGCGATAAAGGGTACAAAAAATGTGCTCGTATTGTTGGGGACTGTATGGGTAAATACCACCCTCATGGTGATAGTAGTATCTATGATGCACTCGTTCGTCTTGCACAAGATTTTTCTATCAATGCACCACTTGTAGATGGTCATGGTAACTTCGGTAGTATTGATGGTGACCCACCAGCAGCGATGCGTTATACTGAGGCAAGACTAAGTAAAATTGCTAACGAAATGCTTCGTGATATTGATAAGAATACGGTAGACTTCTATCCTAACTTCGATGGTACAGAAATGCAACCAGAAGTATTGCCAGGAAGATTTCCAAATCTACTTGTCAATGGTAGTGACGGTATTGCTGTCGGTATGGCAACTAATATTCCGCCACACAACTTGCGTGAAGTAACCAATGCTGTGATTGCAACGATCGACAATCCAGAAATTGAGATTGAAGAACTCATCAAATATATTCCTGCTCCAGACTTCCCAACCAAAGGTCTTATTATGGGACAAGCTGGCATCAAAAAAGCATATCTTACTGGTAAAGGTAGCTTTATGATTAGAGCCAGAACAGAGATTGAAGAGTTTGGACAAAATAGATATCGTATTGTCGTTACCGAAATTCCTTACCAAGTTATCAAAGAAAAACTCATTCAACAAATTGCAGAACTTGTCAAAACAAAACGTATTGACGGGATCAGTGCACTAAAAGAAGAGTCAGATAGAGAAGGTATGCGTTTTGTTATCGAAATCAAAAAAGACGCCAACCCTCAAGTTGTACTTAATTCTTTATTCAAACATACGCAATTGCAAGTTAGCTTTGGTGCAATCCTACTATGTCTTGTAGATAATACACCAAAAGTATGCAACTTGAAAGAGATTATTACTTCATACATTGGATACCAAAGACAACTTATTACTCGTCGTACCCAATATGAATTGGATAAAGCAAAACAAAGATTGCATATCTTAGAAGGTCTTGCTATTGCTGTTGCCAACATTGATGAAGTGATTGCAACTATTAAAGAAAGTGCTGACAAGCAAGATGCAATTGCAAAATTGACTTCAAGATTTACACTAGACGAAGTACAAGCACAAGCTATCCTAGATATGAGATTGCAAAGACTAACTGGTCTCGAAATTGAAAAAATCAAAGAAGAACTTGCCAATGTCAAAGCCCTTGTTGCAGAATTGCAATCTATCCTTGATAGTCCAGCAAAAATTGATGATATTATCAAAGGAGATCTTACTGTGATTGCTGACAAATATGGTACAGACAGAAAGAGTGAAATCTCTATTGATTATGGTGATATTGATATTGCTGACCTTATCCCTAAAGAGACAGTGGTGATCTCTATGACTCATACTGGATATATTAAGCGTATTAGTGCAAGCGAATACAAAGCACAACATCGTGGTGGAATGGGTGTTGTGACACACAAAACAAAAGAAGAAGACTTTGTAGAGTCTATGCTTGTATGTTCTAGTCATGATGAACTTATGTGCTTTAGCAGTAAGGGAAAAGTGTATACCATCAAAGCATACGAAATCCCTGAAGCACAAAAACAAGCAAAAGGTCGTGCGATGGTCAACCTACTCAACTTAGAGAGTGACGAACGTATCAATACGATTATTCCAGCAATCAATATGACCGAAGGTAATCTAGTTATGGCTACCAAGAAAGGTCTTATTAAAAAGACAAAGATTGAAGAATATGCTCGTATCAATAAGAATGGTAAGATTGCCATCAAACTAACAGATGAAGACGAACTTATTGCTGTATACCATACCAGTGGTCATGACCAAGTGATTATGGCAAGCAGTGAAGGAAAATGTATCCGTTTTGAAGAAGCACAACTAAGAAGTCTTGGTCGTGATACCCAAGGTGTAAAATCTATGGATCTCAGTGACAAAGAATATCTTGTAGATATGTCTATTGTTGATCCAGAAAAATACATGCTCACTGTTAGTGAATACGGATATGGAAAACTATCTAGTCCAGAAGAATACAAAGTCCAAGGACGTGGTGGTAAAGGTGTTAAAGCTGGTATCTTCAACGAAGTAACTGGTAATCTTGTCAATCTAAAACAGGTCACCCTTGATGATGATATTATTATGATTGCAGACGATGGTACAACAGTAAGAACCCCTGCTAAGGAAATTAGTCTTATTGGACGTAACACCAAAGGTGTCAAAGTTATGAAACTTAAGAACACAGCAAAAATAGTGTGTGTTGCTATTGCTCCAAAAGAAGAAGATATTGAAGTGATTGAGAGTGACGAGTCTATCGAAGAAGTGAAAAAAGAACTTGATTTTGAAGTGGACACCAATGCTGGTACAAAAGACGAATTTTAATAGATGATACAAAAAAGAAAGGCTAGTTCCTTTCTTTTTTAGTGTGACAATTGGATGATAGATGTCATACATACCATCATTTTGGGGTTGGACTATTGCAATTATGATACTGATATGGTATACTAATAACAGCAAAAAGGAAGGACAAAATGAAACAACAAAAACCTGATATTTTATTTTCCAATTTCGATTATTTTGGACTTGCAGGAGATCTTGCTATCGAATGTTCGTCTATTGAAGAATACAAAACCAATGACAAAATTGTGAGAATGGAGCCATATCTTAACAAGTTGTATGCAGCCGTTATGGACAATGGAGAAAAAAGTCTTGAGTCTTTGGGTGATGAAACGGGAGTCACCATGTTGGTAGATAACGGAGATGCAGGACTGATCACCTATAATATAGATACCAATGTGTACAATCATTATCTAGAACAAGTTGTAAAAAAAGAAAATTGCACTAGAGTCTACACAGAAAGTTATACTTATGATGATGGATTAGAATCTTACGAAACAACTTCTAGTATAAGTGTATTGTTGGGTAAACATGAATGTCAATACATCACAAAACAAAAAAGCGATCAACAAGGGCTTACAACACAATATGTATTGCAATACCAAGATCAACAATGTTTGTTAGATGAAGAGGGACAACCAATGATACCTGATGCATCTATCATTATTTATCTTGAAAAATACAGATGGAAGTTGATCAATTATTGTGAAGAGTTGGGGATTGATTATGAAGATGATATGACCATTCCACAATTGGTGCACATGATAGAATCTGCTATGCCAATCACATTGGTAGACAAAATCAAAACAGATATCGAAACCATGATGACAGGGATTATATCTTTGCGCTATGGTGATACAATAACCCAAATGTATTCTCGTAGTATTGCTGAGTCTTTTGGACAAAATATCGAAAAATATTTTGAAACCATCAGTATGGATAATATTATTGCAGAACAACAACGCAACCAACAAACAGAATATACAATAGATTGGGATGAAGAGTTGTTGGATATGTTATGTCAAGATGTTGAAGAAGAAAATAAGAGTGATGATGAAGATCTTGTAGATTTTATGTTGGATACTATCTAATATATGGGGGAGAATTGTCTCCTCTTTTTTTGTCTATTGACAAGAAAAAATAGGTGTGATACAATAAAATAAGAAATAGGGAGGAATTATATGGAAAAATACCAACCACAACCATTATTCAATGTAGAAAATTATTTGAGTGATGCAAAACTTTTGCGCAAACATTTGACAACAAGAGAAAAATTAAAAACGGATTTTAGATTTTGTGCATTATTAAAAGATAGAGAGGATATACTTCGAATGGATGTTCATGATGAATATTCAGATAGATTACATCTACAAGATGATGGTAAAGAAGTAGAAGTAGATATTCATTGCGGATATAGTTGCGAAATTCATTACAATAGAAACAATAAGTGTTACGAGCATATTATTGATGATAGTGATTACGAAACAGAACTTCTTTCTAGAAGGATTTACCAAGAAAGTTATATCAACAACAACGGAAAAGAAGAATATACTATAACATCAAAATATTTTCTTGGGACAATTGGTAAAGAAGATGTTGTAATGACTGCAAAGACAACGAATAAGAACGGAAAAACAACAAAACAATATTTTATCAGTTACCAAAATCAACATTACGAAATTGGATACAACGGATTACCTGTAGATGATAGTCCTATCTGTATGGCAATTTTGAAAAAAGTAAAACCTGGTTGTATTGAATATCTTAATGATGAATATGGATACGAGTGTACCGACGATGATTCATTGGTAGAGTTGGTAGATGAAAGATTGTATAATGGTCCAAGTGATATTTTGGATCACGAAACAGATGGAATCAATAGTTATATAGCTGATATGAGTGATGGAATGAGCGAAGTTGTAGATAAAGTGGTATACAATAAAGAAAGTGATTGGGTAACTGATCCATATTTCAATGGCTACTACGAAAGATTGGATGATGGTGATGACTATGATTATCGTGATGATGACGATGATGATAGACCAATGACGGAAGATGAATACTATGATGCTGTAGCAGAAGGTGAAATTGACGAAGGTTGGGACGGAGGAATGTTCCGTAGATAACATAAATATCAATAGCACAGGTACTACGAATAGTACAGGTACTACGAATAGTACAGGTGCTATTTTTTTGTTGCAATTACAATCCATAAAAAAAGATATACCATTGTTCTATGTTTTAATTATCCATATACAACAGTTTGTTGTTTGGATAAAAAATGGTAACAACAAAAAAGACAAGAAATGTGGAAAAACATCCAATAGTTTTTTGATTTTTTCTAGAGTTTTGATATACTATACTTATAAGGAAAAGACAATCTGTCTAGTCTAATATCCGCTATTAAGTTGTCCTAAAAAAAGGAAAGAGTGGATAAGAAAAACAAAAAAGGAGTGTATATGAAAAAGTATAGTATAGAACAATTAGTGGCTCGCCAAATCTTAGATAGTCGTGGCAATCCAACCATTGAAGTAGATTGTTATCTAAAGAATGGTGGTTTTGGTCGAGTTGGTATTCCTTCCGGAGCAAGCACTGGATCATTCGAAGCAATCGAATTAAGAGATGGTGATAAAAACTATTACAATGGAAAATCCGTCAAAAAAGCGGTAGATAATGTCAAAACCATAGCAGATGCTGTCAAAGGTAAAAAATTTGCAGATTATTATGAATTAGATCAATTTTTACTCGAACTGGATGGTACAGACAACAAATCTAAGTTTGGGGCTAATGCGATCTTAGGTGTTAGTATTGCTTTTGCAAAAGCAGTAGCATCAAGACTAGGTGTGCCTTTATTTGTATATCTACAAAGTGAAGAATTCTGTATGCCAATTCCAATGATGAATATTATGAATGGTGGAAAGCATGCAGATAGTAGTCTAAATGTACAAGAGTTTATGGTAGCACCAATTGGAGCAAGTTCTTGGTCTCAAGCATTAGAATGGGGTGCAAAAGTATACCAAACATTGAAATCTATCTTAAAGGCAGATGGTAAAAGTACAGGTGTTGGTGATGAAGGTGGTTTTGCTCCACAATTAGATAGTGACGAAGATGCTCTTAGTTATTTAGTGAAAGCCATTGAAAAAAGTGGATTAAAACCTGGTAAAGATATGGCAATTGCTCTTGATGTTGCAGCCAACGAAATGTATGAAGAAGCAAGCAAAATCAAGAAAGCAGGCAACTATTGTTTCTGGAAAAATGGTACTGTCTATACACCACAACAATTAAGTGATTTGTATGGAAGTTGGATTAAAAAATATCCTATTATCTCTATTGAAGATCCATTTGCGGAAGAAGATTGGGAGACATGGACTGCTTTTACGAAACAATATGGTCAAAAAATCATGATTGTCGGCGATGACCTTTATGTAACCAATCCAGAAAGATTGTCTAAAGGAATTGATCTAAAAGCAAGTAATGCAATTCTTATCAAACCAAATCAAGTAGGGACATTGTATGAAACTATGCTTACGATGGATCTAGCAAAAGAAGAAGGTCTTAATTGTGTTGTGAGCCATAGAAGTGGTGAGACAGCAGATAGTACTATTGCAGATATTGCAGTGGCAACGGCTAGTGGTTGGATAAAGACTGGTGCGCCATGTCGTACAGATAGGGTAGAAAAATACAATCAACTCCTCCGTATTGAAGAAATGCTTGGAGAATACGCTATCTATCGTACGATAAAAAAATCTAAATAAACAAAATTCTATCCATATGATGACAACTTATTCTTTGCTAAATGTGTAGAGGATCATCTTAGAAGGTATTAGAAAAAGAAGAAGGAGAAAATATGAAAATAGCTGTAACTGCCGAAACAACAGTCGATCTTACTCCAGAATTATTACAAAAATATGATATAAAGACCATTGCTTGTACCGTGATTTTGGGAGAAGAAGAACATCTTGATGGAGTAATATCCACACAAGAGATTTTTGAATATGCAGAGAAAAACAAAGCGTTACCTAAGACATCTGCAGTCAATAGTTATCAATACAAAGAATTTTTTGATGAGATATTAAAAGAATATGATGGTATTATTCATATCTCTATTTCTAGTAAGATCTCTAGTATGTGCAACAATGCAATGACGGCTGCACAAGAATACAACAATGTTATGGTGGTAGACTCCAAAAGTTTGTCTACGGGGATTGCACTCCTTGCGATGAAAGCAAGAGAAATGGCACAACAAAATATGACCTTACCGGACATTTATCAAAAAGTAAGTGATCTTGTATCAAAAGTGCAAGCAAGTTTTGTTGTGAAAAAATTAGATTATTTGCGTAAAGGTGGAAGATGTAGCGCTCTTGCATATCTTGGAGCCAACTTACTTTCTATCCGTCCACAAATTATGGTCAAAGATGGATCACTTGGTGTACACAAAAAGTATGTGGGCAAAATGGAAAAGGTGATCTCTACTTATTGTAGTGATGTCTTGAAAGAATTCCCAAACCCAGATAAAAGTGTAGCATTTGTGACTTATACGACTGCGAGTGAGGAAATGGTTGCCAATGCAAAACAAGCACTCAGTGATAAAGGGTTTGCTAATATCTATGAGACAAAGGCTGGTGCAACCATTGCAAGCCATTGTGGAGAAAATACTCTTGGTATCCTTTTCTTAAATGAATAACCATCACTTTATTATTTCACATTTTATTTTGGAAAAACAATCAAAAAAAAGACCTAAATCTAGGTCTTTTTGTTTTTTATTCTACAATGATATTTTGTACACCAACAACATCGCTTTCGCTTGTGATGGTAATGACTGGAGAGGTTGTCAATTCGCTACCTTCAGCATCTCCCGCTTCAGTAGCACTTGCTTCACCAGCAATTTTGTCTAATGCTTTATCAATTTGGTCTTTTAAGTTTTCTCCTGTCCATTCGGCTACATAAGTGTATACTTTGTAACTAACAGGGTTGTTTTTTAAGAAATTGTTGATTTTTGTTTGGGTGCTGTCTCCTAAGAATGTGCTTACAATAGCAAGCAATCCAAATCCAACAACAATGATCAATACGGCTTGTGCTGTACCAAATAAGAATCCAAGTAGACGGTTAAGACCACTCATAGCACTGCTATTGTTGGTGACAGAACTGAATAGTTTTGCAAGCAACCAAATAACAAGTTTTAACAAAATCCATACAGCAATAATACTCAATACAAAAGTAATAACACTACCCATCTTTTCGCGAGATATACCCACCAATCCGGATTCGCCAATACCCCATTTTGTGAGTAATTTTTCAAAATAACTACTCAACTTAAAGGTTGCGTTGAGGAATGTTGCAACGTATTTTGCCAAATAGTAAGCAACAAAAATACTTAAGATGCTACTAAATAAGGATAGAATACTATCAAAAAATCCTTTACATAGCCCAACGATTGCTAAAATAACAATCAATACTAATAATGCGATATCTAACCACATATCATGACTCCTTTTGGGATATTGCCCCTTTTCTTGTTAATAGTGTAACATAAAAAATGACGAAATACAACTAAATTAAAATAATGTTTTTTGATTTTTACTCACCAATGAAAGATGATATAACATCTATTTTGGATTATATTGTTGTATTATAATAAAAAAATATAATAAATACTAATAAAATATAAAAATGATTTGCAAAAGAATAACATCTTTTGATATACTACTTGTAATGAAGGGAGACAACTTTTTTTTCGCCCCAATGAAGATTCTAGGAGACAATCATGTCTATTTCGTTATTACTATCTATTCAAAACATATTCGCAGACTTTTTTAAGGATAATATTGTTCTTGCAACAACATTGATATCAATGATCCCAATTGTAGAGTTACGTGGCGCAATACCATTTGCTATGTCAAAATCTCTTTGGGGTGCATCCGCTTTATCCAATTGGTCTGCTTTTTTGTGGGCAATGCTTGGATCTAGTCTTGTTGTTCCATTCGTAGCATTATGTTTTGTCCCAATCATCAATTGGTTGAAAAAGACTAAGATTTTCCGTAAAATGGCAGTTGCAATTGAAAACAAAGTTGCAAAACATTCTAAAAAATTGATAGACAAAGAAGATCAAAACCAACGACGCAAAACATTCTGGGTAAAAGTTATTGGTGTCTTTGTGTTTGTAGCAGTGCCACTTCCTCTTACAGGTGTGTGGACAGGTACAGCTGTTGCTGTTATGATTGGACTCAATTTTTGGGTGTCTTGTGCCAGTGTTATGGTGGGCAATGTGGTAGCAGGTCTTTTGATTACACTGCTTAGTTCTGTAACAGACAATGCATCAACGATCATCTTGATTGTGTTTGGTGTATTCTTAGCAGCAGTACTTGGTTGGGGATTGATTAAGTATCTTATTGCAAAAGTAAAATCAAAAAAAGAAAGTAACAAAGTAGACAATGTAGAAAATATCGTTGATCAAAATCATAAAGAAGACAACAACGATTCAGTTGTAGAATAAGACAAAAGGGAAAAAAGATCATGAGTACGTGGACAGAGAAAAAAGGTCTAATAGGTTGGTGTGCTAGATGGTGCGAACAACATAAGACCTTAGCAGAGATTATTCGATTTGTCATAACCGGTGGAATTGCCACTGTAATAGATTTTGTTGTGACAGGGATTGTATTATATCTATTCAATCCAAGCTTATACCCTAATTTCTTCAATGTGTTTTATGGTGGAGGAACTCCAAGTGGTATAGCAGCAGTTGTAAGTACAGGTGTAGGATTTTGTGTTAGTCTTATTGCCAATTACTTACTTTCTGTATTCTTTGTCTTTAGCGACAAAGGCAATAGTAAAAGTGTAAAAGGTGTGACATTGTTTGTCATCCTTAGTGTTGTAGGATTGCTCATCAATATGGGTGGTATGTATGTAGGCTTTGATCTACTTGGTATCAACGAATGGATCACCAAGATTATCATGACCATTGTCGTACTAATCTATAATTATATTAGTAGAAAAATATTCATCTTTAAGAAAAAAGAAACAAAAGAAGATGAAACAACAATACAAAATACAACAAAAGAAAAAGTAGAGGAATAACAATATGGCAAGAGTAAAATACACAATTTTAGTACCAGCATACAACGAAGGGGAAGTCACAGAAATGTTCTATAAGGCAGTAACGCCTGTTATGGAAAGTTTGGGTGAACCATTCGAAATTATTTATGTCAACGATGGCAGTAGAGACAATACAGAAGAATGTCTTAACAAACTTGCAGAACAAGACAAGCGTGTTAAAGTTATTCATTTTAGTCGCAACTTTAAGCAACAAGCTGCTATCAATGCAGGACTTCATTATGCTAAAGGCGACGCTGTGATTATGATGGACTGTGACTTACAAGATCCAGTAGAAGCAGTACCTGCAATGATTGAAAAATGGAAAGAAGGATATGACATTGTTCATGGAAGAAGACTCAAAAGAAAAGGAGAATCTTTTCTAAAGAAGATCACTTCTAGTCTATATCTTAAGTTCTTGAAAAAGATCACCGGACTTGATGTTCCTAAAGGTGTAGGAGAATTCAAGTTGTTTGACCGTAAAGTAGTTGACGCTATTTTGTCTATGCCAGAGAAAAACTTGTATCTACGTGGATTGACCGCATGGATGGGATATCGCCAAACATTTGTTGAATTTGAAAGACAAGAAAGAGTAGCAGGTGAGACAAAATGGAGTTGGAAAGGTCTTATAAAACTTGCTATGAATGGTATTATTTCGGATAGTACTTATCCACTCACACTTGCAATGAAATTTGGTATTGCTGGTGGTGTGTTGTCATTCCTAACTTTTGTAACATTCATTGTTCTTGCATGTTGCAAAATTGTGTTGCCACTTACAGCATGGTTGTTCCCAACCATCACAATGGTAGCAAGTATAGTATTAGTGCTTCAAGGATGCACCAATATTTACTTAACCCAAATCTATAAAGAAGTAAAATCTCGTCCAGTCTATTTAGTTAGAGAAACAAAAAATATTGAAGAATAATCATAATTAGACCTAATACCTATCACAACAATCAGGGATTAGGTCTACTTGTGTTTTTAGATAAGGAGAAAAATGGTGAACAAAATTAATAAAAAACATGTTCCCTATCTGTTAATTGCTCTCGTTGTCGTTTCTTTTATTCTATGTTATTTGCCATTCATTCTCAATAACAAATCTTTTCTATGGAGACCAGATGGTGTAGTACAACACTACAACTTTATGGTCTATATGGGAAAAGAAAAATTGCTATTCAATCTTGGTGGTATTGATTTAGTTGGAGCGCTCGGCACAGATAGTCTTGTGAATTATATTTATTATGGATTATTTGATCCATTCACTCTTTTATTTTATATTCTGCCATCAAGTTGGTCTGTTTTTACCTATGTACTGATGGTTATCTTAAAGATGATGACTTGTTGTGCTACTATGTATCTATACCTTAGATACAAAGGATGTAGTCCAACAACAAGCACCATTTTTGGAATTGCTTATATGTTGTCTGGGTACGGGGTAGCAATGCTTCCAAGACATCCAATTCTTGCTGGTGGTATGATGTATCTTCCATTGCTTGTTATGGGTCTTGAAAAAGTGATGGATGGGAAAAGACCATATTTGTTTTTTGTTAGCAATGTATTATTGCTTTGTTCCAATTTTTATATGTTCTTTATGTGTGCTATCTTTACCGCAATCTACGCTATCTGTTATTACATTGATAGACATAAGAAAGAAAAATTTTTTACCAAAGATCTTTTTATAAAAGCAGGTAAAGTGATACTTGTCTATATCTTGACTGTTTTGTTATGCGCTGTAGCAATATTACCACTGGTCTATGGATATACGCATGGAGCAAGAGGGGTATCCAAAGGGATTATGATGCCACTGATCGACAACTATTTCCAAATGCTACTAGGTATTATATTGCCATTTTGGGGAGAGAGTTTTTTTGTAACAGGAATTGGTATTGTAGTCTTATTGCTAATCATTTATTTTTTGATGTTTGGAAAAAACAAAACCTATCGTTTTGTATTACTCATTCTCATTGTAGGACTTTGTATTCCAGTCTTTAGTTATGTGATGAATGCCTTTGCGTACGTGTCTGGCAGATGGTTGTATCTATTACTTTTTGTCTGTATGGTTGCCAGTGCTATCACAGTAGAGTCTATGAAGAAAAAATCATGGACAGAAAAAGAAGTTGGAAAACTTGTCAAAGGTGCTATTATTTTTACAATTATCTTTGTAACAGTAATGGGGCTGGTTAATTTTGCAAATGTATTTGCCGACAATACACACAATGCAATCCAGGCACTTGTCTATCTTACATTGATAGCTATTGCTGTAACACTCATTTGGTTGCTTACAACCATACGTTGTAGAGTAGGGAAAAAGTTTACCAAATTCTTTAGTGCACGCAATCTCCAAATTGCAGTACTTGTATTTGCAATAGCGGGCGGTATGGGTTGTAACTGGTATTATTGCAATCAATTCCAACAAGCCAATAAGGTTGAGGAATGTTTGACCAGCCAAACTTTGCAAAAAGCAAGCAAACTTTCTAGTACAACCGAAAGAGTAGAAAATCTTGTAGATAGTTGTTCTGCGGGATTATCTTATCAACGTTCTAATTATGGCTTATACAATGGATTTAGTGATACAGCTTATTACAATACAATGAGTAATGGTTCAATATATCAATACTTAAAAAGTTTGGGGATGGATGGACCAAGACATACACTTGGTATGGGGACTCTACAAGGAATGCTTGCTCCCAATGCTATTTGGTCTACAAAATATATGATCACTGATACGCTTGTGCCATATGGATATACACAAGTAGAAGATACACTCTATCAAAATGATCATGCATTACCTTTTGGTTTTGTCTACAATGCGACAATGAGTGAAGATTATTATTATAGTTTGCCTTTAGAAGAAAGAGCAAGTGCCATGCTTCAAGCATGTGTCACGGATACTACCAACAATTTTGTTTATCAACGCAGAATGAAAAGATTGGTGTATCAATATTCTTTGTATAATGTGTCTATTGCAGGCAACTATATAAAGGCTCAAGATAATAGCAAAATAAAATTGACCGTTCCTGCGACAACAGGAGAATTGGTATTGGTCATAAAAGATCTCAACTATCATTTCAATCCATCAGGTTTGGAAGGGTTGATCAAAACTGAAGATGCGGTCACTTTCACAATATACAATGATCAAGCATCTTATACGCAATCAATCTATAAAAAAGGTCACCAAATGTATAGTGGCGTACAAGATTATATCTACAACTTAGGTTGTACAGATGAAGATATGACAGTGACTATTCAATTGCCAAAAGGTGAATATACTTACGAAGATATTGCTATCTATCAATATGATTTGGATGGATACCAACAAGATATTGATGCTATCCAGTATGCTATGACAGATGTTGAGATAGACAGCAATTATTTGACAGGATCAATTACCAGTGATGGTGGAATGTTGTTTTTATCCTTACCTTATAGTGATGGATGGACAGCTTATGTAGATGGCGTCAAAACAACCATTAAGAAAGCCAATATTGGGTTTATGGGTCTTGAGATAACGAGTGGAACTCATACTATACGTTTGGAATACTCTACACCTGGATACAAGGTAGGTGTCGTCCTATCTGTGGTGGGAGTTGTAGGCGTAGTGGGATATGTGATATATTACGAATATACAAGGAGAAGAAAAAATGAAAAAGACAGAACAACAACCAGTGATACTCAAGCGTAGTCATTTTGACAGCAAAGATGCTGCAATGATTTTTGTGTTGTGTGCGATAGTTTCTTCTTTATTAGCCTCTATTGTTGCAGGTTTGGTTGTCGCCATCTTACAAGGATTGCTCGGTATCAACCACAGTCTTGCCAACAACAAATATGCTATTTGTCTACAATATATTGTTTTCTTTGGTTTTATGATGTTGTTTTTAATCAAATATTGCAAGAAAAACAATGTATTATTACCACAAGCATTTGAGGCAAAACGTACCACAAAAAGAGGAGTGAGTGTAGCTATTGTGATAGGGGTCGTTTGTGTTGTAGCAAGTGCGCCACTCATTAGTTATATTGGCAGTCTCTTTGCTCGTCTTGGTTATACTCCAACAGGGACGACATTGCCTCTTAATAATGCATGGGATCTTGTGCTTAATTTAGTATTCTTATGCTTGCTTCCAGCGGTATGTGAAGAACTCATCTATCGTGGTGCAATCTTAAAAGGTCTTGGACACTCTATGAAAGGAGTGTGGGCAGTAACACTCACAAGTGTGATCTTCATGCTTGCTCATGGTTCACTCGAACAATCTATCTACCAACTCATATTGGGTTTTGTTTTGTCATATATTACTTACATGACTGGCAACATACTATACAGTATGATTATCCACTTAACCAACAATGCTAGTGTTGTTATTCTATCTTTTTTACAAAATATAACAACACCTTGGTTGATAGACTTTGCAAAGTGGTATAATATACTATATGTTGTCCTTGCGTTTGTTGTGGGGATGGCGCTCATAACAACTATGCTGATTGTTTGGACAAAACATGTAAAGAAAACAGAACAATCTACTACAACAGTTGTCAAAGAAAAAATGTCATTAACTAGTGTAATGTGGTTGATCTTTGGAATTGCCATTTTGATTGTTTTGTGGATTGCAGGAACAGTCGTTGGATTTTAATATAAGGAAATATCTATGAAATACAAATCTACCAACAAAAATATATTTAGTGTGTATCTTATCTATTTTATCAGTATGGTACTTTTTTGTGGTGTCCGTATTATGTCCAATCAAGGTTGGATCAAAGTAGATAATTATTATGGATACAATTTGATCTACGGATCTCTCATTCATATACTTATTTTGGTGGCCATTCCAGGTTTGTTGTATTGGGCGCTTATGCCTAAAAAACAACAAATTGTCATCCAAACAATTCAACCAAAACCACTTAGTGGAAAAGTTATTCTTTTGGTGATCATCCTTGGTGTATTGTTGTTTGCGCTTAATATTGGGATCTCTAGTTTTTTCAACGAAATTATCTACATTTTTGGGTATGAGACACCAGTTAGTATCACCAAAGTACCAGAACTTGCAGATACAGGGATCAAAGTTTTCTTATTCGAACTTTTAATCACAGCCGTATATCCTGCCATCTGTGAAGAATTTTTACATCGTGGCATACTACTCAATGGCACAAAAGATATAGGATATAAAAAAGCAATCTTTTTCTCAGGATTACTCTTTGGCTTGATGCATTTTTCAATTGAAAAATTCTTTTATGCAACCATTCTTGGTTGGATCTTTGGATTGATTGTTGTAATGACAAAATCTATCTGGACAGGTGTCATTTTGCATTTTATCAACAACGCACTCAATGTTTATCTGATCTATGCTAGTTACAATGGATGGTGGTTGGGTGACTTCTATGATGTTATCAATCTATTCTTAAGCAATACTTCTGCAGTTGTGGGATTGTTAGCCAGTGTAGTGGTCATGGCACTACTTGTCTTAGGCAGTCTATTCTTATTACAACGTATTCGTCATGCAATGCGCATGCAACAAATGGAAAAGGAAAGAATACTCATGGAGCAATCTCTAGAAGAACAAAATGCGCAAGATTCGCGTATGGAGATTGGTTATGCCATGTTTGCTTTACTAGAACAAAAACAACGTGCAGAGAGAGTTAAAGATATTTTTGGTTTGGAAAACAGAAATAATGTTGGCACCAAAAAAGATGTATTAGATTTGTTCTTACCAGAGCAAAAATCTATTCTAAAACCACCACTTTGGGTGAATATCTTCTTAATAGGAAGCATTGTCCTTGGTGTACTTGTGACGCTATCTACCTTTATATGGGGGTTGTTGTAATGAGATACAATATCGTCTGTGTAGGTAACATTAAAGAAAAATTTTATACACAAGCCGTAGAAGAATATACCAAACGTTTGTCGAGATTTGCTGAGGTGTCAATACTAGAAGTAGAGGAAGAAAAACTGCGTCATGATCGGCCTAGTGATATTATTCAGGTGATTGAAAAAGAAGGAGAGCGATTGCTCAGCAAATGCAATGGTTATGTGGTGCTTTGTGATATAGGTGGTAAGATGCTTGATAGCGTAGAACTATCCAAAACATTGCAAACCATCAAACAACAAGATAGTCTCATCACCTTCGTTATTGGTGGAAGTTATGGTACGAGTGAAAAGGTGAGAAGTCGTGCTAATTTGCGTTTGAGTTTTTCACCAATGACATTTCCTCATCAATTGATGCGTGTGATTCTTTGCGAACAACTCTACAGAGCCGAAACCATTGCAAAGAATATTGCTTATCACAAATAAATCGTTGTATTGAAAAAGTGTGTACACTAAATAAAAAACACAAAGAGAAATTATGGAACAAGAAACAATCAATCAATATATGAGGCAAGCAATTGAAGTTGCCAAACGTTGTAAACAAGATGTCCCAGTGGGTGCAATTATTGTGAAAGATGGCAAGGTTGTTGGCGTAGGATACAATCAAAAAGAAAAGCGTCAAGATGCTACTTGTCATGCAGAAATCATGGCAATTAGACAAGCTAGTAAAAAATTACGCAATTTTTACTTAGATGGCTGTACCATGTATGTCACGTTTGAGCCTTGTCTCATGTGTTATGGGGCAATACTCAGTGCCAGATTAGATAAGGTATATTATGGGGCAAAAGATGAAAAATACCCTACAATATCAAGCGGGGAGCAATATCCTTTCAACCACAAAACCCAATGGGTAGGTGGTGTCTTAGAATGTGAGTGTAGACAATTATTGCAAACATTCTTTCAAAATTTGAGGAGAGAAAAACAATGGTCGAAACAAAGACAAAATCCAAAACAATAGAATATAATGAAGAGTATCTCACAGTTGTATTGGTATCTAATAATCCACTCAGTGAAAGTACCATTGCTGGTAAAAAAGTAATTGATTGGATGACGTCACAGGTATCTATATTTGACGTAAGAAAAGTGAGTGTAGAAAAAGAAATTGATTATCTATCCATTGCTAAAAAGACGGTGACAGATAGTAAGTATGTGTTGGTATTGCCAGCCACTTGCCCATTGCTTCTAAAACAAGATATTATGGATATCTTAGATTATGCTGTCTACAAAGAACAAAATGTTGTAAAATTAGAGGAAGGGTATCTTTTTGCTACGCACAAATTAGATCATATCGAGCGATTGTATGACTTATTTACTGTGCCAATTGGCAGAGATAGATTTTATAAAATTGTCGATCAGTTGTCTTTAAGTTATGCGACAACGTATTTGCGTAACAAAATCAACAATTTTCATATGCGCCAAGGGGTAAGATTGATAGATCCAGCAACCACTTACATTGATAGCAATGTTGTGATTGGTAATGATGTTGTCATTGCTCCAAATGTTATTTTGCGCAATGAGACAGTGATTGGTGATGGTTGTTATATTGGCGCAGGTTGTGTTATTGATCATAGTACCATTTTGCGTTTTTCTGTCGTTCATGCTAGTCACTTAACAGATGTATTGATCAAAGAAAATAGTGAAATAGAACCTTATACAGTACTCAAAGGAAAAACGATATACAAAGGAGAATAATATGTACGTAATTGTTGGACTTGGTAATCCAGATGGACAATATGCTAAGACTTATCATAATGTTGGTTTCCAAACAGTGGATATGTTGGCGAGTCGTTGGGGAGCAGAGTTTCGTAAGAAAAAATATGATAGTATGGTGGCAGAGACAATGTACGAAGGTGAAAAAGTACTACTCATGAAACCTACTACATATATGAATTTGAGTGGAAAAGCGGTATCTGGTGTTGTAAGAGGACTCAAAGTACCACTTGATCATGTAGTGGTTGTCTATGATGATATTGATCTTCCTGTTGGAAAAATCCGTTACCGTAAAAATGGTAGTGCAGGGACACACAATGGGATGCGTAGTATCATTGGTCTTGTAGGATCAAGCGAATTCCAAAGAGTAAGAGTAGGGATTGGTCGAGACGAACGCATGGATTTGGCAGACTATGTGTTGTCCAATATTTCTCAAGAAAAACTAGAACCGATTAGACAAGCACAAGCAGAAGCGTGTGATACAATTGAAAAAATCATCAAAGGATTGATGGATTAAAATAATGTTAGATCATGTTATCCCAAGAGATAGTAATACAAAATTATTATTAGACAAAATACAAAAAGGGGGTAGGTATACCGTCTTTGGTTTTTCTCGTGCAGAAAAACTTTTTTTAACGCATAGCATTGATCGTCCTGTTTTATATATTGCTCAAGATGAACAAGATGCAAAAAATGTTTTATCCAAAATGACAAGACCAAGTGCTATGTTACAATCTATTTTGTATCCTAGTATCCAAGATAAGAATAGCATCTATCAAGACACTATTAGCAAAATCTATGGACTGAATTCTGGTGCAATTGAGGTGCTAGTTGCTTATCCAGAAGTGTTGCATAGTTACTTTAAGATCAATGTGGGTCATGTATTGTTAAGTATTGATGAAGAATATGATCCCAAGTCATTATTGTCACAGTTTGTAGGATTTGGGTATAGAAGAGTAGAAAGTGTAAGTGAAAAAGGAGATATCTCGCTGCATGGGGATAGTATGGATATATATCTTGACCAAGAAGAGACCATCTTGCGATTATCTTTTTTTGATACAACACTGGAAAGTATTACAAAATATAGCCCTTTGACTTTTGAAAAAATTGAAAGTCTTACTGCTTACGAAATTACGTCCAATACTTTGATTGACACCAAAAACAATCTACTTTTTGACAAAATCACTAAAGATATTGACGTTAGTATAAAAAAGTGCACACTATCCAACTCTTTGGATAACTTGCGCACACTTTCCAATCAAGTAGAGAGTGATCGCTTAATTCATGATGTAGGACACGAAGATTATTATTTGCCATACTTACCAAAAATCACATTATGGGAGATGCTTGCTCAAGATGTGGTTGTGGTGATGGATGAGCACAAAGTGATCTATGACAAAACCAATGCTTTTATTCAAAAAAGCAAGATTGTCATTGATGATGAGATAAAAATGGGACAGTACTTGCCACAGCACAAACAACTGCTTTGTTCTATGGAAGAATTGATCCAAGCATTGCAAGAAAGAACAGTTGTTGCGTTTGGTAATCTTAGCAGCAACAATCGTTGGTTTAGTTCTCATGCTGTTTTTCATATCAAAACACTGCCAATTAGAAAATATATTGATGATTTGGATCAGTTGGCACATGATATAGCCAATTATTTTCGTGGTGGTTATGAAGTCGTTGTTTTTGGAAAAACAGAAGATTATGCATCACGTGTTGCTAAAAGATTGGATAGTTATCGTGTATCTTATGAGGTTGTCAAAACACTGCGCAATTGCAATCATGGACATATTCATTTGGTCACCAAAGAATATCCTGTGAGTTTTGGCTTATTGAATGAAAAGTTGATTGTGATCGGTAGCGATCATTTGTTTGAGGTAAAAACCAAAAAAGTTGCAAGTATAGATACTTTGATTGATTTGCCTGAAGTGGGAGATTATGTTGTTCATGCTAGTTATGGTATAGCAAGATATGACGGCAACATCATGTTAAAAGCGGACAATGGTCAAAAAGAATATCTAGTCTTAAAGTATAAAAATGATGATACAGTCTATCTTCCTGTAGAGAATTTGGATCGATTGTCCAAATATCTTGGAGGAAAAGAAGTTCCTCAGTTGTCAAAATTAGGATCAGGCGAATTCTTAAAAGTAAAAGCAAAAGTAAAATCCAGTCTAAAAGAATTGGCTTTCTCTTTGGTAGAATTGTATAAAGCACGTAATGAGAAAAAGGGTGTTGTGTACGCAAGAGATAGCGAAACGGAAAGTTTGCTTGATACCAATTTTGCTTATACACTGACAGAAGATCAACAAAAAGCCATCCTTGATATCTACGAAGATATGGCAAGTGGCCGTATTATGGAAAGGTTGATTTGTGGAGATGTGGGATTTGGAAAGACAGAAGTTGCTATTCGTGCTATCCTTAAGACAGTGCTGAATGGATATCAAGTTGCTTTTCTTTGTCCAACAACTATTTTGTCCGAACAACATTACCAGACATGCCTAGATAGATTGTCATCATTTGGAGTTCGTATTGGTGTGCTCAATCGATTCAAGACAGCAAAAGAACAAAAAGCCTTACTAGACGAAGTAAAAGCTGGGCGTATAGATTTGCTTATTGGAACACATAGATTGCTATCTAGTGATGTGACTTTTTCAAAACTGGGTATGCTTGTACTGGATGAAGAACAAAAGTTTGGTGTCGGGGATAAAGAAAAAATTAAGAATTTGAAAAAAGATGTCAACGTTTTGACATTAAGTGCCACTCCAATACCAAGAACTCTACACATGTCGTTGATTGGTGTACGAGATATCTCCATGATTGAGATTCCGCCAATGAGTCGTAAAGACTGTATTACGCAAGTAGTAGAGTTTAGTGAAGCAGTGATTAAGAATGCTGTTGAAAAAGAGATGCAACGTGGTGGCCAAACACTCATTGTCTACAATTATGTAGAATCCATGCCAAGCATGGTGGCTAGAATGCAACAATTGTTGGGGGATGATTGTCGAGTAGATATGGCGCATGGTCAAATGGAAGAAAAGACATTGGAAAATGCGATCATTCGATTGTACAACAAAGAGACAGATGTTTTGGTTGCAAGTACCCTAATTGAGAATGGAATAGATTTGCCAAGTGCCAACACTTTGATTGTCATCGATAGTCAAAATTTGGGACTAAGTCAATTGTATCAATTGAAAGGAAGAGTGGGACGTAGTGATAAGCAAGCCTATGCGTATTTTATGTATCGCAAAGATGGATTGCTTACTGCCAATGCATACAAACGTTTAGAAGCGATTGGACAATACTCTGCCATGGGTTCGGGGTATAAAATTGCGTTAAGAGACTTGGAGATTCGTGGTGCAGGGAATGTTCTTGGGGTAGAACAATCTGGACATATGGGAAAAGTTGGATATCATATGTATATGACATTGTTGCAAGAAGCCATTACCGAATTGCAAGGACAAAAAGTGGAAAATATGAGTGATTGTACAGTAGCCACTACACTGGATGGCTATCTTCCTCAAAGTTATGTGGAAGAAGAGACTGAACGTATTATTGTGTACTCTCGTATTGCCAAAGTAAGACAAGAGGAAGAACGTGTGAAGTTGTTGGAGTATTTGGCAGGCAGATACGGAAGTGTTCCAAGTGAAGTAGACAATCTTATTTGGATTGCTATGTTGAAAAACTTGGCTAGCATATTGGGTGTAACAAAAGTGATTGTGAGAGCAGCGACTTGTCAATTGCTTTTCTCTCTTGAGAATGACAATCAAGCTTTGCTGGATTTGGTAGAACAATATGATATGATGTCCCTAGATATGTCTGCACAAGCGAAAGTAGTTGTTGACCTAGATATGGGCGTCAAAGAAAAAATAATAGCACTTGTGAGATTGCTTAGCATTGCAATAGAATAAAAAGATGACCAGTGGCTTGGTCATTTTTTTATCCATGCAGATGTATGGTGTGAGGTTTGTTTTTTCAAAATTGTGTCATAATCATATTATGGGTAAAAAATCTTTGTCTCTTTTTGGATGATAAAAATGGAAAAAGTGCTGTATTTTGGTTGCAAAAAGAGTGTTTGTCAGTTATAATATTATTGTGAAAAATCCCGTATTTTCTCTTTGCAGTCAAAGCACGAGAGAAAATGTCTTAAGAAAAAGGAGATCTTAATGAAAAAAATTGTTACTTTCCTTTGCGCACTTGTGATGTCTATTATGATCTTCACTGGTTGCAATGTGTTTGCAAGAGATGATTACAAATATTACAACAAAGTGGTAGCAAGTATTGGTGACCATAAGTTCTTAATGAAAGACTTATTGCAATACTATAGCATCAATGGGTATACTTATGTAGAACAACAAAATTATACCTTAGAAGAAGCAATCAAACAAACAGTCGATGATATGATTAATCGTCATTTGTTGGTAGAAGAATTGGTCGGTACTGGTCTTGTGGATATTGAGCCATACAAAGCAGATATTATGCGTGAAGTCTATGCTGAGATTGATAAGCAAATCTATGAATACGAAGACGAAGTTCGTATTGATTGGGATATGGACGCTTATGTTCCTGCAGAAGATGCTGAAGGTGAAGATAATACAGAATCAGGCGAAACGCTTAGCAAGTACGAACGTACTGCACGTAACGAATATACATCAAAATATGAAGCTCAAGAAGTAAGTGGTGCTTGGACAATTGTAAGAGTAGAGACCAAGATAGAATGTGATACCACTCCAGCTCCAACAAAATGGACTCAAAAAATTACTGACGCAAAAGTCAGTGCAGAAGCAAAGAAAAGATATCTAGCAGATCTTAAAGCAAGTGCTAAGTCTATGGGTGAGAAAAAACTTGACGACGAAACATTACTTCAAAACGAAATTGATAGAATTTATAAAATTTTCTATGAAAACAAAGTGATCAGTGTATACCAAACTATGTGGGAAAATGCTCTTCCAGTAGATAGTAACTTGGTTGTTGAAAAATACAAATCACTTTGGGAAACAGATTATCACAAGTACAAACAACTAAACGCGAGTGACACCCAAAAAGCAGACGCTAAAAGAAAAACAAACTACAATGATGGAGTGGCAAGCGATAGCAGTGCATTGTACTATCATGTAGACAATAGTTTTGTAGAAGTAGCACATATCCTACTTCAAGTAGACGAATATACCCAAACATTGACAAAACAACTTGATGAACAATCTGCTAATTATGAAAGCCAACTTCAAGCACTTGTCAACGACAACTTGACAACCATCTATTATCTAGATGAAGATGGAAAAGAATGTCAAGGAAGCAGACAAGCAGTGATTGATATGATTGTCAACTATGTAGAGAGTGGCAATGATGTCAACTATAGCAGAACAGACAGATTCTTAGAGATGATGTATCGTTTTAACGAAGATCCAGGTATCATGAACACTTCTAAAGGATATGCTATCCCTATGGATAACACAGAAGTAGCAGATACAATGGTTAAGAGTTTTGCTGATGGATCTAGAGAACTAGCACTTAGCCAACCTGAAGGTGGCAATATTAAAGTAGTCTATTCTATCTATGGTATCCATATTATCTACAACCTAGGCATGCTATCTTCTAATGGTCTTACACTTAGTACCATTAACAATGTTACTGCTCAAAAACTTTGGGAAACACGTGTAAGCCCAATCAGTGAACAAACATTGTTTGAAAAAGTAGCAGATACTTTGACAGAAGAAAGTATTAATACAAAACTACAAAGTCTTATCGAACAAGCAAAAATCAAACTTCAAAACGAAGGTATCAAAATCAATCTTTATACAAGTCGTTACGAAAGTCTTTGGAAATAATAATGAGGAGAAAATAGAGTAACTGGCGCCAACCTGTATTGTGTGTACAGTTGCTCTTATTTTTTAAGAAGGAATAACAATGGAAGAAAACAAAGTAGAAGAAGTATCCACAACCGAACAACCGGTTGTAGATGACAACGCAGTTGAAAAGACAGAACAAGAAACTTTACCAACAGATGCAAAAGAAGTAGAATGGACAACAGATTTTACCGTAGACAACGACAAAGTTGTGCCTACCGAACAAGATGTCAAAGCCATTTTGCCAACAAAAAACTTGGAAAAACAAGTATTAAAAGATGTTACTGCTCGTGTTGAAGAACAAAAAAGTAGTAAAAGTAGAGTTTTTACCGCCGTATTCATGGCACTCAATATTTTTATTTTGGGATTGGTGCTATACTATTTGTCTCAAAAAATGGGTGTCTCCAATTTGGGTGAAATGTTTTCCAATGTGAAGACAGGATCCATGTTTTGGTGGGCAATTGGCCTATGTATACTAGGACTCCTAGTAGAATCTGCCAGAACTTTGCTTCTTATGTTCCGTTCGGCAAAATGTTTTAGACCAGCCTTAGCCTACAAATCTACTGCTATTGAGAAGTTCTATGATTCTGTCACACCTTTTAGTATTGGTGGACAACCTTTCCAAATTGCCTATCTTCATAGCCGTGGTATCAAGGCAGGCATTGCGACATCTATTCCAGTTAGCAAAACCATGATCAACCAATTGGCTTTTGTCATTATTTCCTTAGTGGTATTGCTCTTCAACTTGTCTACGATCAATTCTGCTAGTGTGCCAGTGGTTACAGTTGCAATTATCAGTCTTGTAGCTATTACCTTATTGGTTGCCGGATTGTTCATTTTGACGGTATCAAAAAGAGTTGCACCAAGACTACTTCTTGGAACATTAAAATTGCTAAACAAAATGCACATTATTAAGGATTATCAAGCGACATTTACCAAATTGATGAAAGTTGTGCTCGAATACCAAAAAAGCATGCTTTATTACGCAAAAAGCCCAATCACAATGATATTGTTGATTGTGTTATCTGTTGCACATTGGATGATCAAAGCAAGTATTCCTTATTTTATCTATCTTGCTTTCACAACAACCCCAACAGTAGGCTATTCTGTGATTTTTGCTAATTATATTTTGTGTGAACTGATCACCAAAATTATTCCACTTCCAGGCGGAATTGGTGTAGCCGAAATCTCGTTTTCAGCTCTTTTTGCGGGATTGTTCCAAGACGGAACACTATTCTGGGCAGTATTGCTTTGGAGACTACTATCTTTCTATGTATATCTGATCCAAGGTGGTCTTGTGATTGCCTACGATGTTGTGGTGGGCAACAAGAAGAACAAACGTCTTCAAGACAACTTAAAGAAAGTTCGTACACAAAATAAATAAGATATTCACTCTCTAATTAGAGAGTGTTTTTTTAATTACTTATTGAAATTATAAAAAAAACATGGTATAATAAAAAAAATGAGGGGAGATTAGCGATGGATAATAAAGTAATGGTCGAGCAATATATGTATACTGGTGGTGGATACACTAGATGGCGTGCAGGCAGAGTAGGTGATTTTGGTCACTGGGCTATGAGTCAAGGGATCGAATTTTTTAGAGAAAGCATGAAGGAAATCATAACTAGAGCCAGTAAAGGACAATACAAAGAAAATTGGGGCGAGGTCAAACGATTAAAACCAGGTGCAAAAGCGAATCGAAAGGGTGAATATAAAGAGAAATATTATGAAAAAGTGAGGGAGATTACACAACCTGCAATTAAAGTATTGGAAGGTGTGCAAGAAGGGTGGATTCCTACACAAAAAGATGTTGAACTAGAAAAAGATTATCGACATGATCCATCAAAAGCACCATATCGCATTATTGCTAGCCAACTTGCTGATGGTACATTAATTGTTGCTAGATTGACCGGTGTTAATAAATATTATGGTGTAGGCTTTGATGGTTCTAGAGATTATAGAGATGGTAATTATTTTGCACATGCCTATATATTCCCTGCTGGAACAAAACTAGAAGATATCCCTGTTAGTCAACTACCTTTTAAGATGGGATTGGATATCCAAAATGATGAAGATATCATTAAAGCACCAGATCTAGAAGCAATACCTTTAGAAGAATTAATAAGACGTGCACAACAACAATCTCCACAAAACAATCAACAAAAACAAGTACAAAACGATCAACTAATGACACAAAAAGAGTTGGTAGAACTTGTCTACCAATGTGTGGAAGGAGAGAGTCAAAAACTGAGAAATGAGGCAAACAAAATACTCAAACAACAAATCAAACTTGGTGCAGATGTGATGAGTTTGCTTTTAACAATTTCTAACGATGCGAAAAAATTAGCCATCAGTAAGGAAGATTGGGATATAGAAGAATCTATGATGGATCATCTAGAATCTATGATACCTTATCAATCAGTTTTTGAGAATGTAGCCAACATCCTAAAATTGGGACGTGATGCAGAATACAACAAATCTGCTATCCTTACTCAAATACAACAATCGGTCAAAGAAGATCAATTACCTGCTTTGTTAAGTACAGCAGAAAAGAAAAGAGATTATCTTCAAAATTTGGTTAAGATCTATGCCACCAATGGTAAAAAGTTGAGTGCAGAAGAAGAATTGGAACTAAAGACGGCAAGATTCTTGATGAGTGTTACGAAAAAACTTGTAGAGACAACCATCGAACCAGAAAGATAAAAAAGATTAGGATTTACCCTAATCTTTTTTTGTTAGATTGATCACAACTTTTTTCTTTTTGACAGCATACTCAAAAGCAAGTTTTGAACCTTTTTGTTGTTCGTTATAATAAAAAATACAATATAGACAATCATCAATCATGGCATATTTTATATTCTTTTTGCTAGAGGATTGTGTGGAAGAGTGAATCATAAGTTGAATATGAGGATACTTTTTTTGTAATTCCATAAGAATAGCTAGACACACTGGATGACAATCATTCCTATTGGCGAATTGGAAAGACTTTACATAACAATGGGCAATTAAGTCGTCTAATATAGTTATCAATTTTTTGCATTGATGATTGGTTAGTAGGACATATTTCGAAATAAAGAAACAACAATTCATATGTTTACACACCTCAATATTTTTTAACAATATTCTTAAAACTTACTAAAATTATAAACTATTTTTTTGTTTTACGCAACTTTTTACCGTGTTTACACACCATAATATTGCAAATTTTTTTTGTTATGATAAAGCGAGAGGTAGTGAGTATGACAACACAAAAAGCCGTTGCATTGAGAGTATCCAATTTGTTGGTAAAGAATAATTTGACTCAATATGCATTGTGTAAGAAGATTGCGATGTCTCAAGAAACATTGCGTTCTATTATTGAAGAAAGATATAAGACAGTAAAACTAGATACCATTGTTTTGTTGTGTGATGGATTGGGTATTACCATTCAAGAGTTCTTGAATGATGATTTGTTCAAGAGAGATAATTTGGAGATAGAATAAAAAAGATTAGGATTTACCCTAATCTTTTTTTTATTATAACCTACGTTTTTTTCTTTTTCTAATCAAGAAGATTGTTCCAACGGTTGCTCCGCCTACCACAACAATGCTACTTGGTATAACAATTAGGAGTAGAATAGGGGAGTTGGATGATTGAATGGTGAGTGTACCCCCAACAATAGTGACATCATAATTGGTATTGGTATAGGTAGCACTGAGTTCGTATGTTCCATCACCAAATTTGGAACTATTGGCATTAGATCCAATGGTAATACCGAGTTGATCGTTGCCAATAAGATTGCCTGATACAATACGATAAGCATTGTGGTCATATAAGATCTCGTCTTGAGATTGGAAAGTTTGGTCAAGCAATTGAATCGTAATAGGACGTGGTTCTACCTTATACGATCCTTTAGTGTAAGATAGACTATAATTATTGTTGGTGCATCTTGCACTAATGACATACGTACCTACTGGACTGGTTACATTGGCGGTTGTAGAAAGTACAATGCCAAGATCTTGTAGGGTGTCTTCCCCTGCAAGAGAAGACATGAGATGATAATCTTCTTCATCAAAAACAATTTGGTTGCCGTAGATACTAGATTGCGTATCAATTAAGATTCTAATTGGTTTTGGTTGTACGACAAGCGTACCACTTGTTGCTTGGACAATATAATTATTATTGCTATATCCTAAGAATTGAATACCATACGTGCCGACGTTAGCCGCATTTTGAGCATCAGTTGTCAATTGTAATCCTAGAGAATCGTTGCCGACGATATTGCCCGAAGTGACAGTATAGGCGTTGATATTGAGGTTAAGAGGATTGCCATAGACAAAGTATTGTCTTGTAAGGTTGATCGTAATGGTGCGTGCACTAATTGTCAGTGTTGCACCTGTAGAGGATAGAGTATAATTAGGGTTGCTACAACCAACATAAATATTGTAAGTCCCAACATTGCTTGTTCGTGTAGCGTTGGTATAGATGGTAAAGTCTTCTTCATCGCCAGCGTAGATGCTACCTTCTGTGACTGTATATGCGCCTTGATTAAGGACAATAGAATTGCCATAAACACTGCTAACATCTTGCAATTGAAGAGTAACATATCGTTTTGTGATGGTTAGTGTACCGCTTGTGTAAGTCAAATCATAATTGGTATTGGTATAGCCAGTTAGTGTAATTGGATAATCTCCAACACCATCTCCAGTTGTTGCTTGACATTGGTAACTTAGACCAAGAGAGTCACTGCCAACAATGTTGCCGTTGGTGATACTATAAGTACAACTATCTAGTGTGATGGTATCGCCATAGGTAAATGACAAGCGTCCAATAGCAATACGAATTGGGCGAGCAACAATGGTGAGTTTTGCACTAGTATAGGTAAAGATATAATTGTTGCTAATACATTTTATTTCGACAGTGTAATTATGACCAACTTGATTGGTACTGGTTGCATTGGTATAGACCACGAATGCAGACTGATCTACACTAGGGATAGATCCGTAACTGACAGTATAGCCTTGTTGGTCAAGGTTAGGTGTGTCACCATAAGTCATTGTGTAAGGATGCGCAATAAGATGGACAGTACGTTGTGTGATTGTCAGTATGCTATCCACAACCGTGAGATCATAATTGGTATTGTTGTTGCTAGCAAGAGTTAGGGCATAATCCCCAATATTGTCACCAACAATGGCATCTGTTGTGAGTGTTAGTTGGATTGGACTACTAGCAATCGCAGTACCTTCATCAATTCGATATGCTCCATGATTTAAGACAATATCGTTGCCATAGATAGCATATTGATGAAGTAAAGAGAGTTTGATTGGACGAGCAGTAATAGTGAGTATACCATCAGTTGCTGTGACTTCATAGTTGGTATTGTAGTTTTTCTCCATTGTGATGATATAAGTACCAACATTATCTCCTGTACTTGCATTAGTAAGAAGCAGTGGACTCAAAGTATCTGTGCCAACTAGGTTGCCTTCTGTTACAGTATAAGCATAATCATCTAAGACGACAGTATCTCCAAAGACAAAACTTTGATCAGTTAGTTGGATCGTGATTGGTCTAGGTGTAATGGTTAGAGTTCCACTCACATAACTCAATTGATAATTGGTGTTGGTGAGTTTTGCTTTGATCGAATAAGTCCCAACTTTGCTATTGTTGGTAATGGTAGAATAGATCTCAATACCAAGAGTATCATTATTGACAATACTACCTTGTGTAAGGGTGTATTCTATATTGTTGTATTCGATAGCATCACCATAGACAACAGAATGATCACTAATGGTGATTTCAACCAGTCTAGGACTAATCGTAAGAGTACTATTGGTTGCTGTGATGGTATAGTTGTGATTGGTATAAGATTGTAAAGATAGAGTATAGTCTCCTATAGGATCTCCCACAACAGCTGTGCTTTGTAAGATCAGACCTAGGTCTTCTTGACCGATAATACTTCCGCTTGTCACAACATATTGTGTTGTGTCAAAATCCAATGCATCTCCATAACGAATGGTTTGGGTTTGAAGTTGGATAGCAATTGGTCTAGGAGTTATGGTTAGTGTTGCATCAATAGAAGTAAGGTCATAATTATCATTGACACATCTTGCACTCAAAACATAAGTGCCAGCATTGGTACTTGCTTCTTTTTGGTAAAGGACGAATTGGTCATAACTACCATAGATAGATCCACTCGTTACGACATAACTATATTGATTGATTTCGATTGCTTCGCCATAGACAAATGTTTGGTCATTGATGGTAAGCGTGAGTTGTCTTGGAATAATACAGAAGATACCGTCTGTGCAAGTGAGGGTATAGTTTTCGTTGCTATAAGAGGTCATCTTAAGGGTGTATTGACCAATTACATTACCCACAACAGCATTGGTGGTAAGGGTAAGACCAAGTTGGTCTTCTCCCACAATAGATCCTTGCGTGATGGTGTATTGTGTATTGTCCAAAGAGATGCTATCACCATATTGACTAGATTGTGTGTTGAGTGCTATGGTTAGAGATCTCTTAGTAATAGAGAAAACACCGCTGGTATAGACTACCAAATAATTAGGGTTGTTGCAATCCATATCGATGGTATAGTCACTGGCAACAGGACTTGTACTGGTCGCTGTCGTATAAAGAGAAAAGTCGTCCAAATCTTCTTCTAAGATTGTACCATAATTGATGGTATAAGCGGTTTGATCAATGGTGAATGGTTCGCCATAAACACTTGTTTTGTTGTGTACCCTGATTTGAACTACTTGTTCCATAATAGTTAAAGAACTTTGAGTATAGATAGGTGTATAATTTGGATTGGACCAATCTTCTAGATAGATAGGGTAGTATCCAACAGGATCACCTTTTTGTGCATCTGTTACAATACGGAAGGTGGCACTATCGTCATTGACGAAAGATCCAGCAGTGAGATAATACCCATTTTGATCAAGAACAACATCCTCTCCATAATAGACCATTTGCTCTTGAAGAAAATACGTAATTGGTCTTGGATAGATAGTGTAGACAGCATTGACAATGGTAGCAACAAAATTGGTATTGCTACAAGTTGCGGTGATTGGATACTCGCCGATAGGACTTGCGCTCGTTGCAGTGGTAGAAAGTACCAGTTGTTCTGGACTCAAAATAATAGAAGTATCACTTACATTAAAAGCGTATTGATTGATAATAATGGTATCACCATAACAACCGGATTGATTGTCAAGGGTGATCGTAATAGCCATTTGGGTAATCGTCAATTTTCCATCAAGAGCAGTAACACTGTAATTGTTGTTGGTGTACTCCAAAAGACTAATGGTATAATCACCGACATCACTATTTTGATGTGCGTTGGTGGTAAGGACAACACCCAATTGATCCGAATTAACAATAGATCCTTGTGTTATCGTGTATTTTGTATGATCAAGAGAAACTGTTTTTCCAAACTCACTACTTTGATTGCTTAGTTGGATGGTTATTTCCCTTGGAACAATGGTTATATATCCACTATAATCAATGGTAAAATTGTTGGAGTTGGATGTAATAGTGATCAAATAATGCCCAACAGAAGAAGTAGATGTTGCTTCTGTGGATAGACTAAACACAACTTGTGTTTCGTCAAATGTTCCGTCAACAATTGTATAGGCTGTTTGGTCTAATACAATATTTTCTCCATAGGTAAATACTTGTGTAGATGCCTCAATGACCACCTTGCTTTGTGTGATGGTTAGGATACCAGGTGTAGATGTGATGTCATAATTGGTATTGGTATAGTTGGCTAACGAAATAACATAATGCCCAACATCATCTCCTTTTTGAGCAGTGGTTGAAAGCACAATACCCAATTGATCGTCATTCATAAGAGTACCTATACCGATAATGTATTTTTCATTATCTAGGACGATATCTTCATTGTACAAGAATACTTGATTGGCAAGATTGATGGTAATAGGTCTACTTGTAATCTTCAGTGTACCCATCGAAGTAGATAATTGATAATTGGCATTATTACAAGACGCAATACTATAGGTATACGTGCCCACAGGATCATATTGTTTTACTGCAGTTGATAGTGTCCAAGTGACATAATCATTGTTGACAATATTGCCACTTACAATAGAATATTGATTGGTTTTGAGTTTGATGGCATCGCCATAGACAAAACTTTGTGTATAGAGTGAGATGGTGAGTGGTCGTTTTGTAATAGACAAAGTACCGGTTGTGTACTGAATTTGGTAGTTAGCGTCACTGCACTTTGCATGTATTTCGTAAGTACCGACAGGATCATATTGTTTTGCTGTGGTATATAGCGAAATGGAAGATGTGTCAAAATCATCAGGATAATCACCACTAACACTTAATAATGTTTGGTTTAATGTAATTGGTTGTCCATAAGTAAATGATTGTGCTTGGATAGTGACTGTGACAGATTCGTTGGCAGTGATATTCAAATATCCGTAACCATAAGTAGGTAGATATCCTTTCGCTGATAATCTAAAATAGACTAGAATAGGGTTACCTGTACAGTTTTTGAATGTGTTGTTGGTCGCAATATTGGTGATATTGATCTCGTCCTTGGAAAGACCATAGATAATATTGTAACTGCTTGTGTCTGTGACGGATACAGAGATATTGTGGAAAGTGCCATCATACTGAGCAGTCGTGTCTGTGACATTATAACTTAGATGACTATAGATGTTGCTAAAATTGATGACGCCATAGCCATAGTACTGGTCCCAACCACTAGAGCCGTATCCGCTATCTCCATATCCTGTTACGCCATAGTCTGTTGCAGTAGAAGTAATAACTTCTTCAATATCTTCTACAAAATAGTTTGGTTTGCTAGAAGTATAATATTTTGAATCAAGCGCAACTAGTGCCATTGCGGCGCTTGCTTGAGGAGCTGCCATGGAAGTTCCGGACATATAGACATAATTGTCAGTGTCAATGGTGTTGGTAGATGGGATAGCCGCCGAACCAACCATTGACCCTGGAGCGCATACATCAATTGTGCTACCGAAGTTGGAATATCCAGACGCGAAAGTGTAGCCTGATGCATTGTTAGTAGTACGTTGTAGGGCAGACACAACAAAAGCTTCTTGACTAAAAGCCGATTGGTTGTATGCAGTATCACAAGCTTTGTTACCGGCAGATTTTACAACGTTAAAGTTTTGATTGTTTTTATAACCAGCATATAGATTATCGTAATAATCAATGGTTGATTGACTAAATTTTGTCGTACTATTAGCACCAAGACTCATATTAGCACAGACGATATGATATCCATCATCGATATAATCTGCAACCATACTTAGACCTGCTAAAATATTGGAATGAGATCCTTTACCGTCAGATCCTAGCACTCTAATTGGTAAGATTTTGACATTGCTTGGAGTGAGTCCTGCAATGATACCAGATACGTGTGTACCATGACCATCGTCGTCTTCAAAAGAATAACCACTATAGGTATAAGTGGTAGAATAAAAACTATATCCAAGGTCTAGTCTTATTCTGTTTTGAAACATTTCGTGATGCGTGTAGATCCCAGTATCGAGTACAGCAACAATGACTTCTCCTGTATAACTATAACCAGAATTGAGATAATCCAAATATGGTGCAACATTCATAGCTTTTGCACCCCAGTTCTTGTATCCAGAATAATCATAGTCGTATGTATAACTTTCAGTGGTGATCATACTATCTACATCAACACCAATACCATCAGCAAGTAGTTGTTGATGTGCTTTTTTCGTGTCTTCTATTGTGTCATATTGTAAGATGGTCATGTTGTCATCTTTTGCGACACCAGTTGCGTTGTATGTGTTTTCTAATTGTTCAAAGACAATAAGACGTTTTGTAGAATAGATATTGCGGACAATGTATTCGTTCTCTGTCTCTTCTTCTATCATATAATCTGTGTTGTACATCAATTCTTGTACATCGCGAGAGGTGAGTTGGTCAAGTGTTGTACAACTTTTGGTCAGTAGTCCACTACCTTCTTCCAATGGACTTGTGTAGATGCTTGTTGGGGTAGTGTAGACCATTGTACCCATAGCGTCACTTGTCTGAATAGATTGAATAGAACTTTCTAGTGTTTCGGTACTATCTTTTTCAATATTGATAAGACCAAAATCGGTGATTTCACCAAGATTGGCAACTTGTTGGTAAAACGGAATATCTTCTTCTATTGTGCTTGCATGCACAGAAAAAGATTGGACACCCATGGATAGAGTTCCAATAAGTAAGGATACAAAACTTGCGATACATAAAATAATTTTGTTTTTCTTCATTTTGACTAATACCTACATCTTATTCTATCACGACAACAACCATTCTCCCAACTGATTTGAAAAAATATTATTATATAAATAATATTTTTTTGGGATGATTTTATTGACTAATTCAACAATGTTTGTTAAAAATAAGCCTTTATATGGACATTTTTTAGGTATAAATAATAAATGATTAAAAAAATTGACAATCATTCATTTTTATGGTATCATAATAATATAGATAGGGCAAAACTTAAGAGCTCCCGTCTATTTTTTTTGTTCATTCTAGAGCCTAAGTGTTGGCTCTTTTTTTTATGTTCAAGATAAGATCACAACACAACAATATCTATATAGCAATATGCACGATCAAAGGGAGGCAGTAAAGGATAAAAGGATATTCTATTTGGCTAGGTTGTTGCATATAGTATGCTAATACTAGAAAGAGAGGTATCTTATGAATTTAATCAAAGCGACAGGGGAAAAAACTATCAAAGACCAAACAGTTACTATGACCAATCGTAGCAAACTTATATTGACAGGCATAGAAAAAGTAAAAAGTGTCAACGATCATACCGTTGTGATTGTGATGCCAGAGACGACACTCGTTATTAGTGGGTCTGGTCTACAAGTCAACCAACTAAGTGTGGTGGATGGCACAATAGAAATTATAGGTACTGTATCCAAATTAGATTACCAAACAGGACTTCTTAAAAAACTCATCAAATAGGTAGATTATGTATTTCAACACATTGGGTCAAGGATTTGTCTTTTTACAACTATTGTTGATTGGATTTGTGAGTGGTCTTATTGTGAGTATTGTTCGATGTATCCGTACCACTACCAACAACAATTGGGTGGTGACGCTTATTGTCGATCTAGTCAGTACACTTGCCATTGGACTGATCTATTATTTTAGTGTGGTGGTGCTTGCCGATGGAATATTACATTGGTATACGCTTCTTGGATTTGGCTTGGGGCTATTGGTTTGGATAAAAACTATCCACAAATTAGTTGCCAAAAGTTGTGACATAGTGTACAATTTGATTAGAAAATGGATGAAAAAGTTTTTGTCTACTAAGGTAGGGAAAATATTATCCAAATAAGAAGGTGACTATGGATCCAAAAAAACTGATGAAAATATTGATTGCTAGTTTTTCGGCTATTTGTGCTATACTTGTGGCTATCATTGTGATACAATTCGTATCTCTCAATAAGTTAAAGAGCGAGCGCAATGATCTTAACAATCGTCTTCAACATCTCGAACAACAAATAGAAGATATCGAAGCGCAATTACCTACGGAATAAAGAAAGTGCCTATCATAGGCACTTTTTTGTTTATCGTTGATGCGTGTGAGAAGAAGTTGTTTGTTTCATTTCTTCTTCTATACGCAGGATTTGGGATTTTACTTTGAACAATTTTTGTTGTTTTGCATGGATTTGAGCCACGATTGGATAAGCTTGATTTTGCAAATCATTCACTTTGTGTATATTAGTGTGTTTAATATTTTGTATGGTTTTGAGTTCTTCTTTGTACTTGGTAAGATGTTCTTGTTGAAGACGTATTTCTTCCAGTGTTTGATAAGATTTTTTACTTTCTTTTCCCGGAACAATAGCAGTAGCATGAAGGCCAAGACCGCAGGCGAGCAACATCCAAGTGAATGTGCCGGTGGCAATGCCAAAACCGATAAAACAGGCGTTCATGATTGCACCAAACACGTTGATGGCGATGGTAATATTGCGGTAAGATTTTGCTTCTTTTTCTATACGAGTATATTGTGTGTGGTCATAAGGTGGGATGTTTTGTATTTTATTGCACAAATCTTGTTGTTGATCATCCATATAATCTGCATTGTTTTCACAAGCTTTGTAAGTAAGATACGTAGGGTCATTTTTAAGTTGTTCGATTTCTTTTTCCAATTTTTCTTGTTTTTGTCGCAAGGCGTTCAACTTAATATCCAATTGATTCATATCCATTCTCCTATCTACTAGCATTGTAGCATAGTTTTTTGTATTTTTCAAGAGCAAAAGGACAAGAAAAAAAACAACTATTACATAGTTGCTTCTTCGATGAATGCCAGATGCTCTGTTCTTTCTTGTTGTGGAATAGAGATGACTGGTTGTTTTGTTGTGTAATAAGACAAATTGGCAAGTTGTTGGTCAATTCGTTGTATCATTTGCTCACATTCTTCAATACGATGAATAATTGGTTTTGCGTGTTTTTCATAACAACAGATGGTGAGTGCCAATTGTTGGGATTTTGCTTTTTCTTCCAAGAGAGCATTTTCTAGGTTGTGGAGAATGGTAGATTGTTCTTTCTTTTGCTTCGCATACTTGTTTTTATAACTTCGAGTGATTTTGTATGCGCCAAGTGTAGCGGTAATTCCTAAACAAGAGGTAGCGATGGTCAAAATACTTCCAAGAGTAAAGGAGGGAAAAAGACAAAGCATAAGGGCGGTAAAAGATACTTTTGCGATTGTTGCTAAAAGAGAACGTTTTGCCCATTTTTTATATTTGCCATATGTTTCAAAGGTATTGCTAGATAAGTGATGTTCTTTTTGTTGTCTAATTTGTTGGTGTAGGTCAAGTTGTTTTTGATCACTCGCAATTTTTAATTCTTGATTGGTAAGATACAACTGATAATATTCGTTTTGTTTCAGTTGATCCATTTCTTGCGTGAGTTTTTGACGTCGTGCAAGTAAGTGTAATTGTTTCATTATTCATTCCTAATATATGATATTTTGGGGCTGGGTATAGATACCCAATAGCTCATTGTATGTAAAACGTCTCTTATATAGACGTGGTTATTTCAAAAAAGAGGGTGTTCTAATGGAATCAGAACACGATACAAGTGTATCACAAAGTTGTTGTTTTGGCAACAAAAAACCAAAAAATCCTTGTTATAAAAAGGAAAAGTGTTACATATAATACCTTTGTATCACATTTTTGTGGCAACCAAATGCGAAAAATGCAGGATATGATCATAATTTTTACAACATTTTGCACAAAATTTTGAAATATTGGTTGACAAAAGGGGAAGATTGGTCTATTATAGTAAAGCATAGATTGTTAGATGAAACTTCTTATCCAATCTTTTATTCCTTCTATAAAGTTTTTCATATCCAGTCTAACAATAATGCATTATCGCGGGGTGGAGCAGCTAGGCAGCTCGTCGGGCTCATAACCCGAAGGTCGCAGGTTCGAGTCCTGCCCCCGCTACCAATAAAAAAAGTCCCCAGGTGGGGATTTTTTTATTTTCCCAACTGTTATCATTCATAGTTTTTACGAAAAATACTTCACGTGCAAAGCACAGGAAGTATTTTTTTATCGAAAAAACTGACTCATTCCTTAAGCAGTTGGGAGCCCGCCACAAACCCCAAAACTTACCACTCAAAAATATTGCTAAAAAGTATTCACGCGGGCAATCGCAGGAACACTTTTTCGAGACGCAATATTTTATCCTTCCTTAATGTTTTGGGGACCCCGTTCCGGCGCTTCGCTTGGAAGTAGCAAGCAACCAGTTCCTTGCTTGCTACGCTGAAGATGGTCATAAAGCGAGAGGAAGGGAAAGGCAGGACGAGAAGCAAAGAGGGGACACCG
>JAZSRJ010000063.1:0-12104 GCA_045538425.1 Clostridia bacterium | reverse complement strand
CATGTTTTCCAATGGTTGTCACAATGGTTCGAGAATAGATCCATTGTGAAGTAGCCACTGCTGGATTGTAATAATACAATGCACCATAAGTTGGATCCCAGCCATTCAGCGCATCTTGTGCTGCTTCATAAGACTCATAAGTTGGTTCCAAATTAATTTGGCCATCATGAACAGCCGTAAAAGCCCACGGCTGATAAATAACACCATAGATTGTGTTGGGAAAATCAGGCGATGCTACACGATTGAGAATAACAGCCGCTACAGCAACTTGCCCCACATAACTTTCCCCTCTAGCCTCAGCATGAACACACTTTGCAAGCAAATACAAATCATTACTACTTTGCGTGTTTACCGAAACGCCAAGCGCATTAGCCGTTGGCACATCTAATTCCCCTGATTCAGGTATACCATGTTTTCTTTGAAAGTATTGAATAGCAGCCACTGTATCGTTGTCCATTGTTCCATTGATAGGACCATCATAATACCCCCATTGTTTTAGTCTTGTTTGGACTTCCGTTGTGGTAGAATCTGCCCATACTTTTTGCGTATCTGTTTTTAACACGCTATAACATTGCACCAAATACCCTGCTACAATACACAAAGTCAATCCAACAATGATCCACATCCATCTATGTTTCATGTCCACCTACCTAAAAAATTTTTCTATTAATTCCATAATTTTGCTTTTATACTTGACTGTTCCACTCAATGATTTTGTCTCAGTAAAACAAAGTGGAGGATACACCACACACCACCAATTATTACCAGACCCCGTGCCCAATTCTAGAATTAATGCATCATAATAATCCCCTTCCAAAACCACATCTCCATAACTTCTTGTAGGAAAATATTCATTATTAATTCTACCCGTAGATCTATAGTCAAAACCATGTTGTTGCAACACCTTATCTGCTACGTTCTCAATTCCATTCATATTAGAAGACAATACATCCACCAACTCTTCTTTTGACTGAACACACGCAACAAATGGTGTAAGATACTCAACAACAGCATCTCTTACCATATATTTTACCTCTTGGTCACAAGACAAATTGGAATTAGCTCTAATATGTATACGCAAATATGATTCATTGGTAATAGTAGTTTGTTGTGCCCCACAACCACTCAATCCAACCCCCATAAAGATCATCGCCAATAATAAAACTAATTTTTTCATATAATCACCTTCTGCTACATAATCCTTGACGCAAACCAGTCTCTTTATACATAAAAAAAGACACAGCCGTTATTTGCTATGTCATTTTTTATCATCTATTGTCAATGCCACTTGATAGACATCATTTTTTCTCATATTACGTTCTTGTGCCACAACCTTGATGGCATCATTTTTTCGGTATCCTTGATCCAAATACATTTTCAAATGTTCTTCTACTGTTTCAGGATATTCCACTTCCATGCTTGGCTTATCTACCACAATAACAAATTCGCCCTTTTTTACCCCGTTATACCCTTGAGATAAGGTGGTAACAACTACTTCTTCATAAAGTTTCGTAATTTCCCTTACAACGGCAATTTTGCGATCACCGAGACAGTTGTACATATCCACCAAATCATTATCCAAATCATGAGGACTAACATAGAAAATTAATGTTGTTGGTAAAGCTTTATATTGTTGTAATAATAAGTTACGTTCTTTTTTCTTGTCAGGCAAAAAACCAACAAATGTAAATGGCGTATCCATACCTGACAAAATAAATGCATTGGTACAAGCGCTAGGTCCAGCCACAACTGTATACTCCACACCTGCCTCTTGCAATTTTTTCACAAGCACATGTCCCGGATCACTGATCACTGGCAATCCTGCATCCGAAATAATCGCAATATTTTTTGTTTTTGCATCTTCCACAATTTTATCTGAAGTAGATTGTTCATTAAACTTATGATAAGCAACTAGTTTTGTATGAATATCATAATGAGATAACAATACTCCACTTGTTCTTGTATCCTCACAAGCAATATAATCCACAGATTTCAGCACTTCCAATGCTCTTAATGTAATTTCTTTTAGATTCCCAATAGGTGTCCCTACAAAATATACCATATTACTCCTCTATGATCAACCCTACTTTTCCACCTTTTACAGCCTCTAGTAGTACAACTGACATACCTTTATTGCTAGGTAGAATTTGGAGTCTTTTTGGCTCTAATTTATAAAGTTTGCACAGATACATCATATCAGCCAAACGATTGGATTTGTGTACCAAATACAGCCTTCCACCATACTTTAGAAGACAACTTGCTTCTTTAACAACTTCCTCTAGTGTTACTAAGACTTCATGTCGACAAATAGCCAAATGTTCTTCTTGACTCGTCAAACTCCCATCCACACTTTTATAAGGAGGATTGCATGTTACCACATCGTATTGTTCTCTTCCAATTTTTTGATGTACATCTTGCAATTTGTCACAAACAACAGAAATATTGTCTATATCATTGTACAACAACGATCTGTTGGCCATATCTGCCATCCAAGATTGCACCTCTACCAATACACAATGATCGCCACTTCCTTTTGCCATCGTCAGCATTCCAACAACGCCAGACCCAGCACATAAGTCAACCATTCTTTCCCCTTTTTTTATTTTGGCAAAATTAGCAAGCGCTACTGAATCAGAATTGAAACAATAACGTTGAGGATCTTGTATCAAATACAAATCATTGTACTGCAAGTCATCTAATCGCTCGTGGGAATGTATATACTCTTTTTTGTCCATATTTCCCCTAACGTTTTTTCTTTTTATGTTTTGGTTTTGATTGATGATTCTCAACCTTTTCTTTCACTTCTTGTTTTGATTGTTTGTTCTCTATCTTTGGTTCATTTTCTTTTTTGATCTCATCTAAAGTATGTGTCACCAACTTTGGCATATCATTGACCATCATTTTTACAGTGACCCTTTCTCTTAATAGATCATTAAAATAGACTGAACCTTCCCCTGATGGAGTTTTTACGATACTACCAACTTTTGGCATTTTCTTAGACATTTCTTGATAATACTCATCTTCAAAAGCAAGGCAACACATAAGTCTTCCACACATACCACTAATCTTTGATGGTGTAAGACTCAAGCCTTGATTCTTTGCCATTTTGATACTGACTTTATCAAAATCAGATAGATATTCTCTGCAACAACATTCTTTGCCACATACACCAATAGAACCAATCTCTTTCACTTGATCCCTAACACCAATTTGTTTTAGTTCAATTCTAGATTTCAACTTTTGAGCCAAGTCTTTGACCAAATCTCGAAAATCTACCCTTTCTTCACTCACAAAACTAACAACAATCTTGTTGCCTTCAAAAGGAAAATCAACGGACACAATCTTAAGTTCTAGACCAAGACTAGCAACACAATCTTCTACTGTCGCTCTTACACTATCTTGTTTTTCATACATCTTTTCTACTTTTTCAATATCTTTCGATGTTGCAACACGCACAATTTTTGCCATTTGGTCTTGTTCTTCTATTTCCCTAATATTGGTAACAACATAGGCCAACTCTACCCCTTTTGGAGTGTCCACGATTACTTTGTCACCTTTTTTAACATCAAAACCACCTGTAAGATAATCATATACCTTACCTGCTTTTTGAAAATTGACACCAACTACTTGCATTGATATCTTACCTCCAATATTCCTAACAACAAACTATCCACGACGCCTTGTGCTTGACAGTTTGATTTCAACATTTTTTTACTACTTTCTATTCTTTTGACAATTTCTGTTATAGCTTCTGGACTATAACGAACTTGCATTTTAATTTCTTGTGGTGCCAAATACAACATATATTGACTCATTCCTTGTTGATATTTTGCTATATCACTAAGACATTGTCCTAGAATAGTAAAACATTCTGCAAGTCTGTCTTTATATTGTAACAATTGACTACTATATTCCAACACTTCTCCACTGGACACCATCTTGGTCACAATATCCAAGCATATTCTTCTAATTGCTTGATAGTCACTATCTCCATACAATTGTACAGCGACAGACAAATTACCTTGGCAACCTGCTACAACCTCTTCTAGACCTTGTTTTTCCCCATACAAAGACACTAGATACTCTTTTACGTGTTGTTTTTCACACAAAGGCAATCTTTCCTTTTGACATCGACTTTTAATGGTTGTGAGAAGATTGTTGGTATTATGACACAAAAGCAAAAATACAATATTTTGTGGTGGCTCTTCTAGTGTTTTTAAGAATTTATTTTGTGCAATGAGATTTGCCAAATCAAAGTGATCCACAATCATTATTTTATAAGCACTCTCCATAGGAGCAAGCATGACATCGCTCACAATTTTACCAATTTCATCTATGGTCAACATTTTCCCTTTTAATTCTTGCCCATAATACAAAACATCAGGATGTGTCTTATGTTGCACTTTCGAAACAGCAAGATCTTTGTCTTGATTTTGATAAGACACTAAAGCTTCTGCCATATATTGAGCAACATCATGCAACATAATACTATCTGCACTTTCCAACAAATAAGCATGATGAACTCGACCATTCTCGATATCTCTACTAAAAGACTGGTATAGCTGTGTTGTTTTGTATATCTCTCTTGTATTCATACGACCTCAATATAACTTCTTACTCAGTATATCACAAAAATTAAATAATCCCTACTAATGTAGCAATATTTTTTTCATCAAACAACAAAAAAAGGTACAAAATAGTACCTTATTTGATATTGATAACTTTTAATTGATAACTACCATTTTGGGTTGCAACAGTAACAACATCACCTTTTTTTGCACCCAACAATGCTTGACCTACTGGACTTTCATTGCTAACAAAACCTTTTAGAGGATCTGCTTCAAAACTACCAGTAATCTTGTATGTTTCTTGGCTACCATCAAATGTATCTTCCACAATTACAGTAGAACCAACTGATACTTTGCTTGCATCCAATTTTTTCTCAACAATAATTTCAGCATTGCGAAGTGTTTCTTCCAATTGCGCAATCTCTAGAGCAAGTTGTGCCTCTTCTTCTCTAGCAGCATCATATTCACTGTTTTCGCTGATATCACCAAAACTTCTTGCCACTTCAATTTTGTTTGCAATTTCAATTCTTGCTTCACTCTTTAGATATGTGAGTCTTTTTTCCATCTCAGCATATCCTTCTTTTGTTAAAAATACTTTTTCTTGTGCCATCTTTCTTTCCTCCAAGTAAAATGAAAAACTGGCTTACTAATTGCCAGTAATATATTCCTTTCCTTACTATATACATAGTATTATTTTTGCATAAGATATAGTACCATAAAAGAAAAAAATTTTCAACTAAATTACTTATATTTTTCTTAAATTTTTCTAAGATGTTTTAATTTACTTATTTTATGAATTATGATACTATGATTATAGATTATTTTTAAGGATAAATTATGGTAAAAATTTGGGCAAAAGCCATTAAAAACAATAAAATCAAAAAAGACTATGTATACATAGATGAATTGGAAGAGTTCCAACTTAACAATTTGCGAGATTATCTACAAGAAATATGTTATCATTTGGATTTGGAAAATCCTGTTATTTTGGATCAACATTTAGTCCATCTTGTAGAATACCGCTTCGTCAAGTTTGTAGCCAGTGATTTTGTTGACCACCTTCCATTCGATAGAATAGAAATACATAATTTGAGTGAATAAAGAATATTTTTTGAAAAACCTCTCATACTAAGATAAAATACAATGTAAGAGAGGTTTTTATGTTATCACTTGTATCTTTAATTATTCTTATGATTGGAGGACTTAACTGGTTCTGTATTGGTGCTCTACAATATGATTTTGTTGCTGGATTATTCGGCAGTCAAGCCAACATCTTTTCGCGACTTGTCTATATTATTGTAGGACTTGCAAGTATTGCAGTTGGGTATTTTACCATCAAAAACAAAGGTAAAATTGTATCTTTTAGAAAAATAAAAGATATGCTTCCTAAAAAAGAAGATAAAAAAGAAAATAACTATGAAAAACAACATAGTTATGCCGAAACAGATGAAGAATATCATCCACAACATCATAAGAAAAATCAACATACCAAAGACGATGAATAATCAACAAAAAAATGGAAGTTACCTTCCATTTTTTTATCTCTATTAGTTAATTTTGTAATCAACTTTAATGCCAGGTCCCATTGTGCTAGACAATGTAACAGATTTGATATATTGTCCTTTTGCAGCAGCAGGTTTAGCTTTGATAAGTGCATTCATAATAACGTTAAGGTTGTCAGTAAGTTTTTCTTTACCGAAGCTAACTTTACCAATCATAACGTGAATGTTGTTAGTTTTATCAAGTCTGTATTCTACTTTACCAGCTTTGATATCTGCGATTGCTTTAGCAACGTCAGTTGTAACAGTACCGCTCTTTGGATTTGGCATCAAACCTTTAGGTCCTAAGATTTTTGCGATACGACCAATAACAGGCATCATATCTGGAGTAGTGATACAAGCATCAAAACCTAACCAACCTTGTTGGATCTTAGCGATCATTTCTTCAGCACCAACGAAGTCAGCACCGTTCTTAAGAGCTAGATCAGCATTATCACCACGAGCAATAACAAGAACTTTTACGCTCTTACCTGTACCATGTGGCAATACAACTGTACCTCTAACTTGTTGATCAGCATTACGACCATCAACACCAAGTCTAACGTGAAGTTCTACAGTTTCGTCAAATTTTGCTTTAGCTGTTTGTTCTACTAGACCAAGTGCTTCTTCAACAGTGTAAGCATTCAACTTGTTAACAAGTTTTGCACTTTCGATGTATCTTTTACCTTTTTTCATTTTCTATTTCCTCCTTGTGGTATTTGCGAATAATTTTAAGTGTTTATTCTCCCACTTATTCGATTACAGTAACACCCATGCTTCTGCATGTGCCCATAATCATGCTCATTGCAGCTTCAACTGATGCAGCGTTAAGGTCTGGCATCTTAAGCTCTGCAATTTCTTTTACTTGTGCTTTAGTGATAGTAGCTACTTTATTTTTCTTAGAGTTAGCAGAACCACTTTGGATACCACATGCTTTTTTGATTAAAACAGCAGCAGGTGGAGTCTTCAAAACATAAGTAAAGCTTCTGTCTGTATAGATTGTAATAACAACTGGAATAACTAGACCAGCTTGACTTGCAGTCTTCTCGTTGAAATCTTTGGTGAACATAGGAATGTTAATTCCGTGAGGACCAAGTGTAGATCCAACTGGAGGACCAGCAGCAGCTTTACCAGCTTCTAATTGCAATTTTACAACTGCTTTGACTTTCTTTTCTTGAGCCATAGTATAATTCCTCCTTACCTAATCGGTAATGTGTGGTTATAGCAAAGCGCAGATTGGATTTACGCTTCTCCCACAAATATATTAAATATCTAAAAGATACTAATACCTAATTAATTTTTTTAACTTGACTAAGTTGCAAGTCAACTGGAGTCTCACGACCAAACATCTCAACATTGACTTTCAACTTTTTGTTTGGGATATCTACAGATAAGACAGTCCCTACAAATCCGTTAAGTGCACCTTCTAAGATCTCTACTTTGTCATCTGCTACGATATTGACATCAACAACAGTTACTTTTTCAAGTCTCATTTTGTCGATCTCAACTTGTGTCAAAGATAGTGGTCTACCTTTTGGTCCAGCAAAACCTGTAATACCTCTTGTACGAGTTACAGCGTGCCAAATGTCATCACCATAGATCATCTTAACTAAGATATATCCTGGCATAACTTTTCTGCTAACCAATTTTTGTTTACCATTCTTTTCTTCAACAACATCTTCCATAGGAATTACGATATCAAAGATACGATCTTGTAAGCCATATTTTTCAATAACAATCTCTAGATTCTCTTTTGCAACATTTTCATAACCAGTAAATGTATGAAGAACGTACCATTTCATAGAAGAATCTCTGTGATCATCATTTTTCTTCAATTCATCTTTTATTTCTTCCATCATTCACTCCTTATGCAGAATAAGCCTTTACAAGCAAATCATATAAGAAACTAAAGCCTCTATCTAGACCAAATACAACAAGTGTAAAGATCACAACTACAGCAAGTACAACACCAGTTGTCTTAACTACAGTACCAAAAGATGGCCAAGTAACTTTCTTAAGTTCACTGACAGTTTCTTTGGTTTTCTTCACAACAACATTAGGTTGTTTTGTTTTCTTTTGGCCAGTTTTCTTTGTTGCTTTATTTTTTTCTTTTGTAGTGTCTTTAGAAGTATCTTTTACTTCTTCACTTACAACTTTTTTAGCCATAATATCTATCCTTCAATCTAATTATTTTGTTTCTTTATGAAGAGTATGTTTTTTGCAGAATGGGCAGTATTTGCTGAATTCAATTCTGTCTGGATCATTCTTCTTATTCTTGTCAGTATTGTAGTTTCTTTGTTTGCATTCTGTACAAGCTAAAATAATTTTGTCTCTCATCATTTCCTCCAATTTGGGATATAGTCTCTATACCCATAAAAAAATAGGTGAAATCTAAAGCACCTATTAATATGTACCTATATTATACTATAAGGTACAACAATATGCAAGAGTTTTTTGCAAAAAAATTACAATATTTTCTAGCAAAAAAGTGACTTTCGTCACTTTTAATTATTCTCCAACATATGGAATAAGTGCCATAAATCTAGCACGTTTGATTGCAGTTGTCAATTCTCTTTGATGTTTTGCACAAGTACCTGTTTGTCTTCTAGGAACGATTTTGCCTTTTTCAGTAATATATCTTCTTAATTTTGCAACATCTTTATAATCAATACCTTCTGATTTTTCAGCACAGAAAGCACATACTTTCTTTCTAGAAGTTTTCTTTGGGCGTTTTGTGAACTTTTCATCAACAACGTCAGTTTTCTTTTCTACGCTCATGTTCTTCTCCTTATACTATTAGAATGGAAGACCGTCATCATCAATAGGTTTTAATGTAGCAACCTCTGGTGCGTCTTCTCTTTTTACCTCATTACCACCATCATTCTTGCTACCTAAGAATTCTACTTCTTCAGCAACAACTTCAGTAACGTATCTTTTTGATCCATCAGTAGCATCATAACTACGATTTTGCACATTACCCATGATAGCAACTTGGCTACCTTTTTTCAAAAACTTATGGCAGGTTTCGCCCAAAGCTCTCCATACAACAACGTTGAAGAAATCTGTACCACGTTCGCCATCAGCATTGGTAAAACGACGAGTCACAGCAAGACTCATACGGCATACACTAACACCGCTAGTTGTAGTTGTAATTTCTGGATCTTTGGTAAGTCTACCAATTAAAAAAATCTTATTCATAAATCTTCTCCCCTATTATGCATCTTGACGCAAGCATAAAGTTCTCATAACGGCTTCATCAATATTCATCAAATGATTGATTTTAGCAGGTACTGTTTGGTCTGCTTCAAAATTGAATAGAACATAGTAACCTTCATTCTTGTAGTTGATAGCGTAAGCAAGTTTTTTAACGCCCCACTTATTCAACCCAGTTACTTTTCCGCCGTCTTTTTCAATCATATCTACATATTTTTGAACAACAGCTTCTTTTTGTTCGTCGCTCAAAGATGCAGAAAAGATTGTCAACATTTCGTACTTATTCATTGAATTTACCTCCTTATGGTCATTACTGGCTAGTTAGTATACTAGCAACGAGATAATGATAAAAGATTGCAAGCAATACTTCTATCAATGGTATTGTATCATAATACTTACAGAATTGCAAGTGTTTTTCTTGTGAAAAATAAAGAGAAGATTTAGTTATCTTCCCTTGTTTTATGTGGCTCACCATATAGTTGATCTAAGACTTCATACACTTTTTGTCTTTTCTCTTCTAGTTTCGCTTTTCTTTTTTTATTTGCTTCCAATGTTGCTTGCAATTGAAGAATTGTTGCTTCTATATGTTGATTATCTTGATCAATTTTTTCTATTTCACGATTCAACGTCTTGCGTTCTACTCGAGCATAAACCAGTTGCGCCTTTTCCTCTTTTTGTTTTTGTTCCATAACATGATGAGACTCTACAACTTGTTTTTCATAATAACTCATTGTTTGCATCAAACGTTGAATTCTTTCAATATGTCTTGACTTAAGTTGTTCCAATCGTTCTATTTTTGCTTTTATTCTTATTTGTTGATGAACATCTTTCTCTTTTTTAAGAGAATCTTCCAACTTAATTATCTCCCATTGCTGATCCAACACAACCTTTTCTCTATGTAAAACCTCTTCTGGTGGTGTCATATAATCAGTTGCTTTGTATCTCATTCGTATCCTCACTATTTTCATATTCTTTTAATTGAGAGAGAACTATATTATACTCATCTTTCGTTTTTCGATATACCTGTTTCAACGCTTTCCTTTTCATCTTGTCTTCTTTTGAAACTTCATCCTGACCTTCTAGTTTTGTTCTCATCTTTTGTTTTCTTATTTTCAATTCGTTCAATTTAAGTTTTAATTGAAATTCCAACATAATCCATTTATCTTTTTCCATTTTTTCCTCACATAAAAAGTCTAACACAAAATAATTATTCTGTCAATAGTCACCATTTTACAAAACAAAAAAGGACATTAGTCCTTTTTATTTCCTCTATAAGATGTTGGCATAGAATCAACTATTTTTTCTTGCAAACTAACTGATTGTAATAATTGAAGATAGTGTTCATCCAAAGCAGTCTTTGGTGTATTATCGTCCATCGATATAGTTGTTGTTTTTGCCTCTTCAATACGTTGATCTACTTCCAATCCTGTCAACATAACATCTTCATCTTCTATTTCTTGTGATGAGTTTTGTTGTTCTTCATCAACAACTGCCCATTTTTCTACATTTTCCGCAGAAAACATTACTTGCCTATTATGAATATTGTTAGACAATTGCTCAACAATACTACCTACTACTAACACAATCAAAATAATGAAAAAAGCAATTGATAACATCAACATCAAACACTTCAAAAAGAACACATAATCTGGTAGTAAAATAGCTAAAGCAAAAGAAAGAATTACTCCAAACAAACAAAATAAAGAACCTTGTGCTCTATCTTTCCAAGAAAAATTTCTCATAGTATCTCCCCTTATAAGTAAGATATCATATTTTAATATTTTTGACAAATCTTTAGACAAAAAAATACAAATAACACCAAAAAATAAAAAAGCCACGCTATAAGCGTGACTTAATATTCTAGTGATTATTCGATAACTCTACTAACAACACCAGAACCTACTGTTCTACCACCTTCACGGATAGCGAAACGTAGACCTTGTTCGATAGCGATTGGAGTGATCAATTTGATTGTCATCTTAACGTTATCGCCAGGCATAACCATTTCTACGCCAGCTGGCAATTCGATTGTACCAGTAACGTCTGTTGTACGGAAGTAGAATTGTGGTCTGTAACCATTGAAGAATGGAGTATGACGACCACCTTCTTCTTTCTTCAATACGTATACTTCAGCTTCGAAGTGTGTATGTGGGTGAATAGAAGCAGGTTTAGCAAGAACTTGACCTCTTTCGATATCTGTTCTTTGAACACCACGAAGAAGAAGACCAACGTTATCACCAGCTTCAGCTTGATCAAGAAGCTTACGGAACATTTCAACACCAGTAACAACTGTGTTCATTTTGCTTCCCATACCAACGATTTCTACAGTGTCACCAACTTTAACTGTACCACGTTCTACTCTACCTGTAGCAACTGTACCACGACCTGTGATTGTGAATACGTCTTCTACTGGCATCAAGAATGGTTTGTCAGTTTCACGTTCTGGATCTGGAATAAAGCTGTCGATAGCATCCATAAGTTCTTTGATACATTGACTATCTGGACCATCAACATTACCAGCTTGAGCAGCTTCTAGAGCTTTAAGAGCACTACCTTTGATGATTGGGGTATCGTCTCCTGGGAATCCATATTCGTTAAGAAGTTCACGGATTTCCATTTCAACAAGTTCCATCATTTCAGTGTCGCCACCAAGTTGATCACATTTGTTCATAAATACAACGATGTATGGAACACCTACTTGACGAGCAAGAAGAATGTGTTCACGAGTTTGTGGCATAGGACCATCTGTTGCAGCAACAACAAGGATAGCACCGTCCATTTGAGC
>JAZSRJ010000031.1:0-11616 GCA_045538425.1 Clostridia bacterium | reverse complement strand
AAAATTTTATACTTAATTATAGTAAAATATATTTTATTTTTTGTGCATGATTTTTGTGCAATGATGAAAAATAAATTAATAGGTGAAACAATGGGAAAATTGAGATCTAAAATTTGTTTGGTATCGAGCTTTGTGTTATTCGCACTCTTGGCATTGGTCGGGTGTGGAGATTTGTATAAGAATTTACGCATTGTGCTGGATAGTAAAATTATCAACACCAATGGTCAATATGTGTATGAAGTAGACTTGGAAGATGGAGAGCCTACTACTTTTTCTTTTGATGTATCCGTTGCTGGAGCAAAGAAAGGTGTGAGTACAGATATTAGTGTAACATCCAGTCAGGCGGATGTTGTCTATGTTGATAATAGTCAGTTTGCTAAATCAGGCAACACAACTCGTGTCACTTTTGATGCAAAAAAAGTTGGTCACTCAATTTTGTCTATCAAAACAAAAGAGGGTGGTCGTTGTGCAGATGTGCTTGTAAAAGTCAACATTCCAATTAATGATCTTGATTTGACAGGGTACACCAACTTATATATCGAAAGAGGTGGAAGCCTAGACTTGTCGGGATTTGATATCTTTGTTCCTGGTGCAACCAATAAGCGTAGTCTTAAGATGTCAACCCTCAATGTAGGAGAACAAAGTCAATACATAACATTAAAAGACAACAAGATTGCAATTAGTGATGGTTGCTCGTTAGATTCTTTTGATGTTTTGGTAGAGTCAGCAGACAATACAGCCATTGTAGGAACAACTGTTAGAGTCAATGTTGTAGATGTAGTAAAAGAAAATGACATCATTCTTATGTACAAAACAGGGGATACCTACACAGAACTAACAAAGAATCCTAATGGACAACATATTTTGTCTATTGCACAAAATTCTCAAAACGAAGATTTGTTCCATAAAGATCTCTATTTCTTTGTGAAAAAAGTTAATCCAACAACGGGAGATGTAGAGCGTGTCTTGTTGGATCTAACAACATACCAAGTTGGTATCGTAGGAAATCAAAATCAACTTCAAGATACATACAACAATGGCAATGTTTCTATTACTTGGATGGATACTTATTTTGATGTTATGGAACAAGGACAAGGAGATGTAGTTGTTCCTTTTGGATATATCCATAACGAAGTAACCAACAAAGAGATCAAAATTGTTCCTGTTAGAATTGTTGTAGAATTTTATCCAGAACAATTTGTTGTAACCAATCAAGGCGTAGAGCTTGGTGCTACACAACCAATGAGTGTGTATGATGATGATAAAGTCAATGGTGCCAACAACCAAATTATTGTAAAAGTTGCTACTGTTGGGGGGCAAGAACTTACACGTTCTCCATTCTATATTCGACTTAATGGTGTACAAGATGCCAATTATACAGTAAGTATTCACAATCGTTTTGGTGCGATTGATGAGTCTTCTACCTATACAACCAATGATGGACCATTCTATGTTGTTCATAATTATCCTAGTGATAAGCCAATTGGAGATTTTTCTATTGTTATTGAAAGTGCTGTACCATATGTAGATTTGTCTACCACCATTCCATTAGAGTTTGTTCGAGGCCAAATGGATATTGTGACAGACAATACAGTCTATTACATCAATGTAGACGGTGAAGAAGGAATTGGTAATGTAGCCAATATCAATATCACAGGAATTGATGTAGCAACACTATACAATCGTATTCGTATTGAAAATCTTAATGAAGAACTTGTGTCTTACGCATGGACAGCAGGTGCTACTGGTGAAATTTCTATTCTTACATTAACTGGCAATGATTTAGGAAAAACAGGTACATTCAATATGAGACTTGTTGCTCCTAATGGTAATTATTGTACAGTAACAGTAATTGTATATCACGAATTACAATCAGCAAGTATTGTGGTTGGTAATGTCGCAGTTACCAATGATCACTTACAACCATTGATGGCTGGAGATACAGAATATCCAGTATATCAATTAATGAGTGGAACATTGATGCCAATTCATTATTTCATTAATGATGTGCAAGATACTTTGATGGATAGTGTGACCATTCTTCCATATGTGGATGGGCTTGGTGTTACAATGTCTAGTGATAATGATGAGTTCTATGTAGAATCTTATGCAGGTCGTACAACCATCGAAATTATTATCAAAGGCTACAATAATTTAGGACAAAAAGATGCTATCGAATATCGTTTTGCTTTTGTGGTTGAAACAGTTTTGAGTATTACTAGCGTTAGTATTCAAAATGATGATGGTACAAGCAACTTCAATATCTATAGCAGATACGATCTTAATAGTCTTAACGATGATAGCAAGAAAAAAGCGGTCATTCGTTATTCTGTAAGACCAAACAATGTTACCTATCTTCAACCAGCTTGGGTTGTATATGATGCGCAAGGTATGGTTTTGCAAGATAATATTAATTATTCTCTTACAGAAAGTGCAAGTTACATTACTTACAATAGCAATACTGATGCATTAAAAACAATGAAACGTTATACCATTGTTACACGTAATGACAACCGTATCTACGTGGAATTGGATCTAAAAGATTATAGTTATATCACCGTATATGCTGACTTAATGGATAGCAATACATCTTTACTAACTTTCACAGTATCTGTAAGACTTACACAACAATATCATGACCTAAACCACGTAGTATCTTATACATACAACGAAGAAGGTAAGGCGTCTGTATCTGTAAGAAAACCAACAAGAGTGAATTCTCTTCGTTTTGAAAATTTGAAAAAAGATAATGGACAATATGTGTACTATTTTGATGTAAGAGATATTGTTGAGAATAATGGTTATTTTACACAAGGTAATACAGCATCTATTCTTGTTAATATCAATCCAAATAATGCAGTAAACAACAATTTGGTTATCCAAACAATCTATCACAAAGTTCCACGCAATGGTGGTATTGAAGAAGTGATAGAGTCAGCGGACAATCTTACGATTGATGTATCCAACAATGCTGGAAAAGAATATCAAAAATATCTTCACTTAACCCTCAACAAACATTTAAGTGATGATACATACGATGGATATATTGAGGTTGTGGTATCTGCTCAAGATAGTTTGAGTGGATCAATCTATACTGTTCAACAAAAATTCAATGTATATCTTTTGGACGGAACAGAAGCCAATCCATTTAGAGTGGGTACAGCTTATGATTTGGATCGTATGAGAGATGGATTGGATAGTTATTATGTGCTAACCAATGATATTGATTTGGAAAATTATATCAATACCAATGAAGAAGGTGCATGGAAAGCAATTGGTACACTCACCACACCATTCACCGGTGTTCTTAGAAGTGATGGTAACCAAACATACACGATTAGTGGTCTAAAAATTGTTGAAACAGCAACCACAGATCTATTGGTAAAAGACCAAATGGCGATCAATACATGTTATTATGCTGGTCTATTTGGATGTTTGGGTGATAGTGCAGAAGTTGCTGATATCAACTTGCAAGTTGCTTTGATTGATATTGCTCAACAAAAAGCAACAACTGGAGACTATTTCTATTTGGGTAGTTTGGCGGGTGTAACAACACAATATGCTACTATTCGCAATGTAAAAGTCTATGACAATCATAATGCTTGTGAAGGAGCAACTCGTTATAGTATTCGTTTTGCATCCAATAGTGCTGTTACAGCGATGATTGGTGGTGTAGTTGGACACAACCAAGGTGCGATCGAGCAATCAAAATTGAATTTGGTTATGGAAATCTCTGATAACCGTACAGATGGTAGTGCAACCATTGTTTATCTTGGTGGTATTGCGGGTAGCAATACTGGTGCTATCAGTGGTGCAACTTCCCAAACAATGGGTATGGGTCTTGAGCAATATGATGTTGTTGTTGCTATCAACCAAGTTTTGGATAGTAGCAATATTATCAATCCAGACTCTATTACTGGTGGTGTTGTTGGTTTGCAACAACAACTAGGTAGCATTGACAACCTTAATGTTATGGCTCATATGAGAGCATATAACAATGTGGGTGGTGTCGTTGGTCAAATTGATGAGGGTTCTATAACAAATATTACAGTTGTTCCAGTTATTCGTGCCAACGAAAATGCAGGTGGTTTGGTGGGTGTTGCTGGATCTAGCCACATTCAAAACAACCATGTAGAATTTTATACAAGACAATACACTGCTAGTATCAACAATTCTAGCATTGTTGCAAAAAATAATTTAGGTGGGTTGATTGGGTATGTTCGTGAAAGCCTAACCAGTACCAATAATTTGGCAAACAACTCTATCTATAGTTATACAAAATCAACTTTTGACTCTTATGTATCAACCAATGACAATGCATTCTGGGGAGATCTTTTCCTCAACAACGAATCAGGCTTTGCTGGTGTGGGCGTTGGATCAGTTGCGGATGGTGTCTATATCAACTTCAACAATATTTTGGCACGTGTGAGTATTCAAGGTGCTTCCAATACTTCTATTGTGAGAGGCTTGGTAGGATATATATCCAATTTGGTCAATATCAATGTTGCTAATGTAAGTTTGGTTATTACAACAAGTGATATTGCGACAATGACCTTTACGGATATAGAACGCAATGGTCAAGAGGAATCTATCTGGGAAGATATTGATGTTAGACGTAGAACTTTTGCGTTTGGTGATAGTCTTGGTACTTCAACACAAATTGTCAATAGTTATGCTGTGATCAATGGAATATTCTTGGGGTATAATAATGGTAGTAATACAACTACTTACAATGATTGGATGGTAGGACTTGGTGATGTTGTCTATGTCTTTGATGCAACCAATGGCAATAGTGATACAGGTCTCAATACAACCAATACGGAAGTGGGATATCTATCTGCCATCTACTATAGTCACAACGAATATACCATTACATTCCAAGACACAACAGGTACATTAACCACCAACTACTTAATCAACTTAGCAAGTGTAAGTAAGAGAGGGGAAAGTGGTAGTGTAGCGTTGCTTGTCAATCTTCCACCACTTGCAGTGATCTGTGAAGTAGTAGAAGACAACAACAAAGTGATTACCCGTGGAGAAGAATCTATCTTAGTTGTTGAGATGATTCGATTAGAAGATCATTGTTATGATTCTAATGGCAATATCGTAGGGGATACTGCTCGTGGAGAATTAAAACAAGCATTGCTTACTGCTAATAGAATCAAACTAACCGAATTAATTCAAGCAAAAGCAGTTCCAGCATTCTTAACCAACACCAAGATGAGTCTTGTGTCTGGCAATACCAATATTGTGAGTATTGTTACAATTGGTACAGAGACTTATTTGCAACTAAATGGTATTGGTACAACAACAATTACAGTAACCAGTCAATATGACACTGATATGCATGATAGTGTATCAATTAAGGTTATTGACAAAACTTTAGGATTTGGTTTGTATGAAGATGATACACATCAAGACCTAATTATTGATAATACAAAAGCAGAACATACAACACTTGTAATTGAAAAAGATAAGACAATGTCTATCTATGCAAAAGTGACACAACTTTGGGAAAGTCTTGCTACAAAATATGACACCAATGTTGGTGTTAGATTGGAAGTAGATGATAATGCTATTTTGACTTTCAATAGTTTGGATTGGACACAAGATGGAGATGTCTATTATGTAGATATCAACAATGTCAACCAACTTACCATTCGTGGAACACTTGCAGGCAATTATTCAGTTACAGTAAAACCTTATATTATTGTTGAAGGCAATGTTTTCTATTTGTCAGATTTTGATCAAAGTTTTGATATCAATGTGATCAATGGTACACAAGATATCTACGTAGTTAATCATATGACAGAGATCTCTTACAGTGTAATCGAATCAAGAATGTTCTCTGTAGAGGTAGTGACAGATAAAGAGGACGAAATTGTGGTTGGTGTCTTTAGAGATGCCCTCAATCAAAATTATACTTTTGCCATCAATAGCCAAGATTGGACAGGGGTAAGTAATACTCTTAACCTTGGATATATGGATGTAAAAGTAATTGCTATCCAACATTCTGGTACAACCATTACTTATACTTTTGAAACAAAATTGGATACAGCTCAATTCTTAGCAGAACACAGCTATATTCAAGACAATGCAGGCAACAACTATACCGAAGAAGAAATTTTGAAAGTATATAATGATTTGCTTCAATACAACTTCGAATTCTATGTTTTGGAAGATAATGAGACACTCAACAACAACTATTTGGGTACAACAACTGCCGATCGTCGTTATACAGTGAGTGAAGAAGGTATTATTCGATTAGTAAGAACACACTATACAGAACTAGAAACCAATGATAATGTATTAGAATTCCCAACATTGACTGTTACAATGGATACAGAAGAAATGGAAGAAGGGGATCTAATGAGTTATCATTATCCAAGCAATTTGACGGAAAGTACCATTAGTTATGTATCAACCAGTGGTCAAACTTATAGTGCCAACAAAACATATTATCAACTTATGGGACAAGATTATGTTGCTGTTGTCTTTACTGCAACAGATCTTGCTGACCCATCTAGAATTGACGTAAGCAACTATTATGAAAAAGTAGAGACTTACTCATTTAATGGTAAGGAGATCCCTTACAACAACATCTTAGCTGGTGAATATGGATTGCTCACTATCAACAATTCAGAAAAACTTGCTAATTTGGATTATATTGAGATTACTTCTGATCAAGTAAATGGCCAATATATTCGTTTTGACCAAATGGTTAGAAAGTATAAAAAACAAACTTTTGAAGTGTCAGCAGGTACTGGCGGTTCAAGTTATGATTATTATCAATTTGCTTATGAAAGACTTAGTGATACAGTACAAGTGATTGATGGTGGGGTAAGACTCTTTAGAAAGAGTGTTACAGACGAAAGTAGTACTTACTTTACTGGTCAATACTTTGTTCGTACTTTGATTAGCTCCAATATTCCTGCAGGCAGTGTGTATACCATTACGATTAGAGGATACAAAACTTTGCCTAACGGAGATGCTCAACTTGTTACAACTTACACAAAATCTCTTGACGTGTTAGTTCCTCCACAAGTTAGCATTGAATGTGCCCAAACAGCTGTTGCTCGTGGTACAACACAACGTTTTGTCATGACAGTGAAAGGCGTTGACGAAACAACGACAATTAGTTTTGAAGATTCTGTTCTTCAAAAGAATACAACAGTGTATTCTTATGGTAATTATTATACCATCCAACGTGTTACAGGAGATATTTATGAGGTTTGGGTATCCTCTGCAGTGTCTAGCGGTGCACAACTAAGCATTGTATATACTGTATCAAAACGTATCAACAACAATATCATTACAGAGACCAATGAAGCCAATCCATTCGTGCTTACAGTTGCAGATTTTGTTGTTAATTCTATTCATGTTGAAAATGTATATAACAATTATTTCATTGGAGAACTCAACCAATATTACACATTACGCGTTGTATTGGATGATATCACTTACAATAGTCGAACAGTTGGTGTTGCAACCAAGATAAGCGAACTAGAGGAAACACTTTCAACGCTTGTGAATGCTAGTGGTGCAACGGATACTTGGTGGGTGTACGAGAATGGTCGATCAACCAATATTACAACCAACAAATATGTAGGATTTGAAGCATCTTATACTTATGATTCAGAAAACAATAAAGGTGTAGTAAGAGTTAAGAATACTGTTCTTAATACGAATACGACATTGGAAGCTAGAGTGAGACTTCATTATGGCAATACAGTTACCGCAGTGAGATCTACTGATGTAGGTGTTGCAAGTTATACCGAACTAACTTGTCCATTCCAATTTGATTGTTATCGATATACAGATGAAGAGAATCCAACTCCAATCTACAATTACGAACAATTCGTAGAGATGATGGATGAAGGTGTAGGTAGTTATCGTTTGATGGCAGATATTACACTTGAAGATTGGATTCCAAGAGATACGTATAGAGCAATTACGAATAGTGGAAGCAATAATAATGATAATAGTACCAATAATAATGGTGCTAGTGTTACCAATGTGATTAGTTCTATCGATGGTAATGGCTACGTGATCGAAATTAAGAGTTTCAATAAAGAAGCGCTAAGCAATACAGGTATTGGTGGATTGTTTGCAACTGTCCATGGAGATACCATTATCAAAAACTTAATTGTACAATTAACACCAACCAATCCTAATAAATCAATCGAGGTTGACCAAGAGGGTACTGGTCCTAACACCAATTCTTCAGACGTGTTTGACTACGAATATGATATGACAGGGGCTACCAGCGTTGTGTTTGGTACAATTGCTGGTATCAACAATGGTGTGATCACCAATAGTGCAGTTATGTACAATACAAGTAGCTTAAAAGACGAACGTATTAATCTTTTGCTTGAACAAAGCGAAACCACAAGTTCCATTCATACTGAAGATGTCTTATCTTATGATGAATATGCTTTGTACAATAAGACCAATAGTGGTAATCAACTCAAAGTCACAGGGGATGATACAAGATATTTCTATTCTAAGAAAATAACTCAAAATAATAAAGTTGCCAACTTCTACAACACCATCTATGATGAAAGAACGCTCACCAACATTCATATTAAGAGTGATCTAGGGGTTAGCGCCTATGTTGGTGGATTGGTAGGTCAAAATACAGGATATATTACCAACTCTTATGTTAGAAGCATTTCTATCAAAGGTAGTGGGTATGTTGCAGGTCTTGTTGCGGAAAATAGTGGTAAGATTAGTAGCAGTTATTATAGCGATGGTAATATTAAGAATGATTTCAATTCTACAGTAGATGCTGGTACTGCAGGTCTTGTTGCGATCAATACCGCTACAGGTAATATTGCATATAGTTATGCTGAAGGTCGTTCGTATTATCAATATCTATACGAAACAAGAGATGCGAATGGTAATACCATTTATCAACCAAGCAAGACCAACGAAGGCGCAGAACTAAGTGATCTAGTAGGGCTCAACCGATCTATTACAAGCATTGACAGAACTCAATTCACTGGTCACAATTATGAGTACATGATCGAATCAAAAGAATTAGCACTTGGTATGCGTAATCTTAATTCTGCGATCAATACCAATACTCATGCGGCAGGTTTTGTCTATGAGAATAGCGGTACCATTCACAATAGTTATTCTAACATTTTAGTCAACTCTACTGCTGACTCTGCAGGCTTTGTCTACAACAATACAGAGACTGGTCACATTAGTGATACATTCTCACTTAGTAGTATTGTGATGAACAAAACAAATGCTTCTCAATTTAGTGGTAGGGTATCAACGACTGATTACCTTAACAAAGGTACGATCGAACACTCTGTTTACCTAAAGACAGAAGCTATGGGTAAAAAGGATAATGTTACAATCAATATTGTAGACCAAGTTACTGACGATAAGTTTGCAGACAATATCAGTCTCACACAATTTGGTAGATATTCTAGTTTTACAGGTTTTGCATTCAATGATGATTATCAAGACAATAGTGCAGAATCAGTTGCTAGTGCTGTATGGTTTATTCCACAACCAGAAGATTACAATAGTGATGCAGAAGACAAAAAAGATATGTACTTTAGCATTATGCAAAGAGACTACTATCTCTTTGGTTATCCACAACTTGTCAGTACCAACATGAAGACACAATCTATCAATTACCTTGTGTCAACAAGTATGGACGACAATGGTAATACAACCTATACATACAATGAAGCGTCAGAAGTAGAAGGTAGTATCACCAATCCATATCTTGTATACGATTCTCAACTATTTGATACACGTATGCATGATATCGGTGATGAAAGTGCAAGATCTAATACCACAAAAGAATACAATGTAAGATTGATTCGAGATATTAGTTATGCAACCAAAGCAGACCACAAGGCAACAACTTACAAAGTAACATTTAGTGGTGTGCTTGATGGTAATGATATGAAGATTGAAGATCTTTCGATCACTGCCGAAAAAGATGCAGATAATGATGGTACAATAGATGTTACCCAAGCAGGTTTGTTTGGATCTATTGAGAATGCGACTGTTAAGAACTTGACCTTCGTTGTCAACGAAATCAATGCAACGGGTGTACCATTCGTTGGTGCATTATCAGGTATTATCAGTGACTCACATATCAGCAACATTACACTGGAAGCTGGTGGGGATGATAGCCTAATTAGTGGTGGAAATATTGTCGGTGGTCTTGCTGGACTTGTGTTTGGCAATTCTCAAATTATCAATATTGAAAACCATATTAATATTACATCTTACTTTAAGAGTGGTTCTAATGAGTTTACTTATGAGACCATGTATGCAAGTAAAGGTGACTTTACTATTCTACATATCGATGAAGAAGCGAAAAATGGTTCTGGTTCTAGTGTAGAAGATCAAGCAACAACAATCTATACCAATTATGATAAAGTATCATACGTTGGTGGTGTTGTGGGTGTCATGGATGCCGACAATAACAGTGTGGATGCAGAAAGCGTTACTTCTGCCCAAACAAGCCAAGCAAAACGTTTCCGTGTAGGCGAAACGGTACAACTTGCTGGTGAAATTGTGGGGGGTGTCATTGGATACTTAGGTAGTGATGTTACCAGTATTAGTGACGAGGTTAGAGTAAGCAAAGAAAGTACCTTAAGTCTAATTGCTTCTCGTGTAGCAGGTGGACTTGTTGGTGAAAACCATGGTACACTTCAAAGATCATTTGTATCTCACACAGATGATTTGCAAAAAACCATTGATACAGCTCAAATATTGGGTGTTTATTCTACAGATAATTATAGATATCTATATGGAAAACCAACAGATGGAAAAGGTACAAGTCGCAACGCCAACTTCATTGGTGGACTTGTTGGACTCAACATCGGTGGTACAATTGAAGATAGTTATAATAGAGTAGATGTCTATTCGCTCAACGCAGTATCTGCTGGTGGACTTGTTGGTTTGAGTTTTGGTGGCGAAATCAATGCAAGTTATAGTACTGCAAGTGTCAGAGCATATTCTAATGCTGGTGGACTTGTTGGACAACTTGGATTCTTTGATACATTAGCAACGACAATGAAATCCAAATATTTTATCAGTGTTCCTGAAGGATACGTAAGACCAAATACCCCAATCACTGGGTTTGATGGTGGTGTGGCTGCAACAGTATGGAATACAGAAGATCTTCAAGCAAAATTGAAGAACAATGGACAACTCAATTATTATTACAATCTTGGGGCTTATATTGGTTCTTTTGCTAAAGCAGATTTTATCAATGAAATTAGTTCTGAGACATTTGAGCTCGGTAATATCAATACGATCAACAATGCGAGAGCAAAGACAGAAGTCAACTTTGCACTTAGTACATCTATTGAGTGTAAGACAATGACTGGTATCGACGACGATCATCTACTAACAGAAGTTGGTAGTGAAAATAACGCAGGTTTGATTGTGAATGGTAGTTCATTTGTTGCCAATATTACAGGTGCTATTTATGAAAAAGATCCTAAAGACAAAGATCATTATTATCTATTCCGTGATTTAGGGTATTTTGCGTCCATGCGTACACAAGAAGAAATGATTGCAAGACGTATGCTATGGGAAAATACAAAAGATTGGCAAGGTTTGGCGTGGACAACAGAT